>JACRGE010000102.1 GCA_016212465.1 Microcaldota archaeon | reverse complement strand
TTTAGTCGAGGTTTTTGCCGCAGCAAAAAAGTCGGCAGGCAAAGGGCTGTTTTCAACAATAATGCTACAAAAAATTCCAGAAATAGTTTGTGAAGAAACTGGCGTAAGGCGCAACGCCGTTTTGAATGAGCCGAAGAAAATATTTAATGCTTTCACCCCGTATTCTCCTTCATGAACTTGAGGTACGGGAGCATATTAGATTATAGCAACATGGATTACCCTGGAAAGGTTGCAAGCGTCGTTTTCCTCGCGGGATGCCCGTTGCGCTGCGGCTTCTGCTTCAACGAGGCACTTCTCAAGGAAGAGAACTGCGCAGAGGAGAGTATTGACTTCTTCGTGGAGCATTTCAAGAAACAGACGAAGGACATTGATGCAGTCGCATTCACTGGAGGAGAACCCCTACAACAAGCGAATGCACTCCGCGAGCTTATCCCGAGATTGAGGGAACTGGGGTTTCTCATAAAGGTTGATACATCCGGCTTTTTCTCAGAGGAACTTGCCGACATATTACCTGCTATAGACTATATTGTGATGGACGTTAAAACCAGGTTTGAACCTGACGCATACAAGGAAATCACTGGATACGCAGGCGACAAGGAACTTCTTTTCAGCAAGATACTGAAAAGCATCGCATTCATAGAAAAGCGGGACCATGGTTTATTCAAGGAATTCCGCACCACTGTTATCCCTGGATTCAACGACACTCCAGAAACAATAGAAAACATAGCGAAACAAGTTTCCTTCGCAACCCAGTACACCCTGCAACAGTTTACTCCAAATTATGGCACAATCAGCCCCCATTTCAGAGACATTCCGCTCACATCCCGGGAGAAACTCCTTGAGCTGGCGAAGGTTGCGAAGAAAACCATTGAGCTGGTCGCAATCAGGACTGCTGAAAAAGGAGAAGAACTGGTTTAAGTTGAAGCCAAATAACCAAAAACGAAGTAGCTGCCTTCACGTTTTCTTCAACTGCATCGCAACCTCTGCAACCCTTCTTCCGAGATTTCTAACTGTTTTCATCCCCCACTCGTCTTTCTCCGCGTCTCCTAGATTCCTTCCTTGGACGATGCCACCGAAGTGAGCGGTCTCTGTATCCGTTACCACAACCATGTCGTGAATGAACATCCAAGAATGAATTCCTTCAATCACTTTCTCCTGTCCGCCGTTGCGGGAGCCACCTACTGCGATTACACCCCCGACTTTTCCCTTCAAGAGAAAGCCTCCTCTTCTCAAGGGATGCGTCCTATCAAAAAACGTTTTCAATTGTCCGCTCATGCTGCCGTAATAAGTTGGGCTTCCGACAATAATTCCGTCAGCTGACTTCATTTTCTCCAGTACTCCCTGCACATCGTCGTCCTTGGGGCACGGTGGACACTTTCCGCAGCCGCTGCAAAACTCAATTTTCTTGTCTCCCAGAAAAACCAGTTCTGTTTCGGCCCCAATCTTCTCGCACTCCTTCAACGCTTCTCCTACAAGAAAAGCAGTGTTGCCGTTCTTACGCGGCGAACCAGCTATTCCAATTACCCTCATGTTACCACCCAGTTTCAACAGCATGCTATTTCAGAAACGTTCCAACCTACCAACAGACCCCACAAGCTCTTTTTCATTCACTAAACGCTTCAACACGCCATTAGCCTTCGCAACCAACTTCCTTTCATCCATGCAATCAGGGTGATTAACAAGCAAGGTGTGGAAACGTTCTTCTTGCTTACCATGCTCTCTAGCGTCACTAAGCCTAAAACCCGCTCCGCTCAAGCTAGTAACCACAGGATGCATCCTTAAATCATTCAAGCCAACTTTCCTGACAACCATCGCCAAACGCATCCGTACCTCTTTATAACGCCCGATATAATAATAACTTCCTCCCAAAGGTTGCGTCCGAGGAACTTCGTGCGACGTTTGACGAGATACGCTTCGGCTTCTCCTTTTCAGTTTTTTGAGGTTTATGCTTCCTTCATTGGTCTAGTGGTTTGCAAACACTTGTTTTCAGAGATAAACTAGTAGTTATTCGGACAGGACCCTCCCAAAGGGTTAGGACAAACAGGCTTTTAGCAAACTTCGGATTTTATGAGCAAGTTTTGGGTTTTGTAAGCAAGCAAGCTTTTATGAGCAAAGCGCAAGAGATGCAAAGGTATATATTCTTGCTTGGCCCTATTGTTACAGTAGTCGATTGGAGAAAGCTGCTTTTCGTTTAGTTTTTTGCGACGGCCTTTCGGAAGATCGAGTTTAGGTGAGGCGTCGATTCGGGTTGTGGACAGGAATTGTTTTTCTTTCCCCCAGCGCGGGTCAGCCTTAGCAAAAATAGGTGAATAGAATGAGTTTTGGAGATGACAGGGGACGCGGCTTCGGCCACAGGAAAATGTACAAAGCAACCTGCTCCGATTGCGGAGCGGAGTGCGAAGTGCCTTTCGAACCCAGAGAGGGCAGGCCCGTCTACTGCAACGAGTGCTTCCAGAAGCACAAGAGAGACCGTGGATACTAAGTTTGTCTACGTTCTTTCTAAAATAAGTCACAGAGTTTCGTTGAGTTTTTTTTGTTTTTCTTTTTTATTCTTTTACTGGCCTGGTTTTTTTCTTTTCATACTTTTTCTGTTCTAAACGCATCACTTCTGCTTCAAAATTTCTTTTTCTTTTAATCCCTCCTTTCTTGATTGTAATTGGAATTCTCTTTTTCTTCTACTGCTGCAAATCCTCAATAAAGCGCAGCCTCGGGAACGCGCCCTTTATCGCTGTTCTTACGTTCGGTCCCTGCTTGGCAGAGTATACGCGTTTCCTTGCAGTCGGCGGCGTATAACCCTTTTTCGCCTTTCCCTCCCTCGGTACCCTATCCCCCTCTCGTCGGAATACTTTGGGTAGCGTTTGCAGAATCTTTTTCTGGGTTGCAGTAGGGAGGGAGTTGAACTGTTTTTCCGAAACGTACCCCCAGTGGCCCAGCAATTTAGCTACATAACTCATCGTGTCAGCTGAAGCCGTTATCCCTCTTACCGAAGCGTTTTTCTTCCAGACGTTCGAGGAAACCCCGCCGATGAGCTCGGTTTCATCCACGTGAAGCGCTTCTGCGCCCCTTTTTTTGTCCCTCTCGTTCTCCCTTTCCTTTATGAGCTGGAACTGTTCAAGCAGGTTCCTCACCGCCAGCTCTGCTCCCGTCTCCTCAGGCATGGTTCTGACCGCCATCACGATAAACTCGTCCCCTGAGGGATGAAATATCCTGACATGCTCAAGTCCTTCCTTTCTCCGGGCTTCCTCAAGCAACTCCGCGACTCTCTTCAACATCTTGTCGCCGGCTTCATGTCCGTGTTGGTCGTTTACGTTCTTGAAACCCTTCAAATCACATGAAGCGATTGCGATTTCAGAGTTTGCATGCTCTGGTTTACTAAGCTCGCTCTCCACCTCCTTATAGAATTCCTTGCTGTGCAAGCCGGTGAGAGGGTTGTAGAGCCTCCTCAGAATAAGTTTGCTTCCTTCCTTAGCAGCCGTACTTTTCTTGAAATAATCTGCCAGCAGCCCTTTCCTTTCAGCCGCCAGTAGTTCCATTTCCCGCCGCCCCCTCTCCAGGGGCTCCCGCACGCCAATTCTCGCTAGCATCAGAGGAAGCTTCGCTCTTTCTTTCCTCTTCTTTTTTCTTATAAAGCCTGCTAGCTTGCCCCTGGTTTTCTGTGCTTCAGCAAACACTCCGCTGCGTAGCAATGCCGCGTTTTCCATGTGCTTGTTTAACATTCTTTCCCAAAACGACATAATCTGATTTGGTTTCAGAAGTATTTAAGCTCTTGCGCTATAACCCCCCCGCATCTTAAGAAACCGTTGAAATCAGAGAGAGACCTCTCACATGCCGCTGGAGTGTTCATACTCATAGGCACCTCTTTTTTTCTAGCGCTTGTTTGGCAAAACAATTTTTTGGCCCAACTGACCAAGTTCAAAATCTTTCATCATCTCATCCGCGTAAGGAGAATGCGAACCCTCGCCATCCTTTGTGAAATAACCTCTCGTTCCATCCTTTCCGCAATACGGCAAATAGTTGTCTCCGCCTGAATGCCCCCTGAAGCGACTCAAGTCATAGACCGTTCCGTTTATTACAGTCCAGCAATCCTCTCTGGAAGCGTGTCTTGCGACCTCCTCCATCGTCAAGGTAATTGATTGGGTTTGCGAAGTGGTTGTTTCATTCAATGCGCTTGGAGACGGGCTTGGCTTTTGGGAGGGATTTGTCAAACACCCTGCAAACAATGCGCCGAGGAAAAAGGCAGTAATAAAAAACAAGCGCGTTTCGTTAGATGCTTTCATCAAACCACTCTCCTGCCTGGAAAACCAGGTTCTATATTCTAACCACTGGCGTGCTTAAAAATTTTTGGAACCCCTTCAAGTCCGCGGGGAAAGCGAGAAAAATGTTTTTGTAGTGATGTTTTTGGTGGATTAGAGTGGTTTCATTAGAAGAAGCGAAGAAAGCAGTTGGCGAGGCGTTGAACTGCGGCCGTCTTGCCTTATTAATCGGCAGGTGCCGTGTTTTCTACGAGGGGCGCGCTGCTTCAAAACTCAGTGAAGGCGACAGGCTCCTCGTGATAAAGCAGGATGGCACCTTCTTGGTTCATCAGGCGACGAAGATGCACGCCATCAACTACCAGGGGCCCGGCTCCAGGATTTCAGTGCGCATTGACGAAGGCGAGAACGCGTTAGTCGTTTCATCTCAGAGAACAAAGCCCTTGCTTGAAAGGATTGACGTAAAGTTTTTTGAAGTCCATTTCGCGGATTCCTTTCATCTGCGGGACGACGAGAAGCTGAAATTGTTCGGTTCGGAGCGCGAGCTCTCTGAGCTGCTCATGCAGGATTTGCATTTGATCGAGCCTGGCCTTTTTCCACTAAAACAGGAGAGCGACATCAGAAAGGGAACCATTGACATACTCGCAGAAGACTTCCGGCACAGGCTGGTTGTGATTGAGGTGAAGAGAAGAGAGGCGGGCCTTGACGCAGTCACGCAATTGGCACGTTACGTGGACGAAGTAAGCAAACGCAAGGATAAGGCTACAAGGGGAATAATGTGTGCGCCCACAATCACTCCGAACGCGTTGCGCATGCTTGAAAGGGAAGGACTGGAGTACTTCAGGCTGGATTACGAGATAGGAAATCCTTCTGCCAGAATCAGGGGCTTGGAGAAGAAACAGAAGGCCTTGCACGAGTTCAACGACTCGAAGGAACCCAATACGTAAACTCGTGCGTGTATCAACACGATTTTACATGGAGTGCTTTAAGTCCAGGACTGAGTGCAGGGGGAGCAACCCAAGGATAAAACTAGAGTCTGACGAAGTTATAATGGACGCAATGAGTTTGATTATTTTAAGAAGCAGGCTGAAATCCTCCATAATTAACCATGGGCACAAGCATTCTAATAGACATCACAATACTTTCAGAAGTAACCTGTTGAGCACTGATTCCTTTTTGCGAATAGGACGGCAGGCTGCCTTTGACTCCATTAAGGTAGTAGGAGGCACTGCTAAAGGAAGTATCTGCAAATTCAATTGAAAAATAAGCGTTTGGACCCTCAATTAATTTCATTTCCTTTATCTCCTTTCCATCCGAAGAATATGTAGGCTGCAGCTCATTTCCCAAAGCACGAAGCGTATAACCCGCTCCCAAGCGCCCCAAAGGTTTCATTGACCCGCCAGTTAATCCAGCTACGAATGCTTCCCCTGCCTTGTGGCTGCCATCTTCTTTTAAAACTATGTAGACAGCCTCGCTTTGGTTAAATTTATCTTCGTCTGGTGCTCCATTCCATCTTATCAAGCTTGAATCTGCTGCCAAAGTAGCAGTTTCTCCTGTCAGGGAATTGAGAGCGCCCTTTTTGAAAAGGGAAAAACCATAGAAAGGATTTGTACTAACGGGAATAAATGACTGAAGAACTCCTTCAAAGTCTTTCTTGTTTGAAGCGTAGTCCTTGTTATCAAGGGCCGCAAATGCAATGTTAAACATCTCAGGGCCAATAATTATTTTCATCGGTTGATTTGTTGAGGCGTTATACAAGCTGTTTGGTGAGTAAGAACCAACATAAAAAAGGTAACTTTCAAATTTTATCAAACCCTTCGTACCATTTCGCGTTCCCTCTAATTTCAATACATCAAATTCTCCAATTCTTATTTGACTTTCCTTGTCGGACAAGGAATCGGATGGGTTTCCTTGTGGAAGAAAAGCTTTGTAAACCACGTCCTTATGCAAAGAAGTCAGGTTTTTAATATCGTCTTCGCTCAAGGGTTTTACTTTCTCAAAAAGTGCAATCGTGGGAGTGGTAATGAAATGGTTGATAGCGATTACTCCCTTGGTAGCATTGTTAATTAGATTGACGCCTGTTACCATCGGGTTCTGAATAGAAACTTCGTTCCATCCTAGAGGGATGCCGGAAAAAAATTTCGCACTATCATAGAACTGATATTTCCATTGATTATCGCTGCTTTGGCTGAGAGTCGTTGAAGTTGGTGATATAGACGTGGAAGTCGGAGTAATTGTGGAAGTGGTTTTTTGCGTCGTTGTTGTTGTCCCCGAAGGGCTCTGAACGCAACCAAAAAGCAGTAACCCGACTAAAACCAATCCAATAAAAACAGTTTGTCGCTCCATCAAATCGAAAGGAATTACAGGCAATAGTTTTAAAAACATTTGTTTTTGTACAAAACCGGAAACAGTCAAATGCGATGTAATACTAATGCGCCAGCTGTTGTTCGATAATCTTAGCGCCCTCAAAAAAAGCGTCAATTATTTTGCCGGCTTTTTCCTTATCAATCGAGTCCTGTCCGCTACGGAAGAAAACAAATGGTGATGCAAAAAAGACCTCAAAATCCAATTGGTTTTC
This sequence comes from Microcaldota archaeon, assembly GCA_016212465.1. Taxonomy (GTDB): domain Archaea; phylum Micrarchaeota; class Micrarchaeia; order Norongarragalinales; family JACRGE01; genus JACRGE01. Next base: position 2,364 of record JACRGE010000102.1, on the reverse strand, counting down.
GCCCTCTACCTGAGGCTTGGCGCTGAGAGTTGCCAACGAACTCCCCAGGGTCTTGTAAATATCCGTTGTTACGAAAGAATATAGCAAGTTGCCGCTTGAGTAATACGGGGCCAGGGAGACCGCTCGGGAGGCATTCAGCCGTTCAACCACTTTTGCCATCTTTGAGTCCTCTGAGTCGGTAGAAAAACGTTCGCTCCTTAGGAATATTTTACCTTTGCCAGCGGTTGCGTTGGGAATTTTTCCAGTCAACAATACGTAGTAATTGTAACTAGTAGTTGTGCCAGTGGTTTGAGTCCTTATTTGCGAGATAGTATAATCTAAAAGAGAGTCTTTCAAACGGAAGTTATACCTAAAACCATCCAATCTTTTTTCCATAAAACCTTCACGAACGCCACGTTCCAAAGCCGCATAACCAAGCCAATAGATCGGCCGAGAGTATATCGCGAACGGGGGATTGCGGTACATCGAGACTATTATTATAACTGCAAATGCAATAAGAACTGAACCGAAAAGCAGTGCGCCAGGGTTTTGGAAAATCGCGTCCAAAGGCTGGGGGAGGGTTATAAATTGATATCGGTTTGCCAGAAAAACCACGACAACCAAGACAGCAATTCCCCAGAAAATTTCTATTGGTCGTTTTTGTTCTCCACTAATTTTTTCAAAATCAGAGTCGCTGAAAACCGGCAGCCCTACCTCAACCGAATACGGTATCCCCCTCTTTTTGAGGTAAGACTCTTGTCTATTTAACTCTCCACTAGATTCAATTCCAGTTTCGCTGGGCCATTTCAGCGGCTCTTTGTTCTTCTCTCTGATTTTAAATATGAAAATAGCTATTAGTAAGAATACTACCAAGAAAAGAATAGAGAACAGAAGTCCAAATGAGAAGGACCCAGAACTGATAGCATTATAAACAGAAAGCACTGCAAAAAATAATCCGAAAACCAGAACAGCTGCAAATAAGGCTATAGGAGATTTCATATTCATGAAAAGAGAACAGCCCAGGGGTATAAAGGTATTACTAATGGTCCGACTCAATTGAAATTTCGCCTCGGTATTTTCAATAGTCTGTTGCAATCCCTTTTTATAGCTAGAAGTAAATCCGTGTGCCTAAAACACAAACAGTAGGAGAATGTTAATTTTCCTAGAAAAAACCAGAGACTGTCAAACTATTAGGCGGTGGATTAAGCGGTGAAAATAAGCGTTTTTTGCCTCCTAACTAGCTCCACATAGGTATATGTGCATATATCTGAGTCTATCTACCGTTGCCTGGTTCGGCAATCGTTTTCTTGAGCATATTTCACTTGCGGTAGGATTCGATTTGCTTGCGAGCCCAGTCAACCAAGTCTCTTGTCAAGTACAAGTTTGAGTCCGAATGAAGTTTTTCCAGGCAAGAAATAGCGTCGCGCTTGCCAAGCATGTTTTCTCTATAAGCGCGAGTGAGAATTGCGAGCGTTCCGTGTGGCTCGAGGCCAAAGCGTTTTGCCGCATCCCGCGCGGTCAGGTCGTCAGTGAAAAGCAGTTTGATTCTCTCCTGTTTCGCCAAAGCGATTGCGCTCGCCTCACCCAAGCCCAAGTCGTAACGCTCGCTTGCAAGCTTGGCCAAGTCCTTAGACTCTCCCGCCAAGTCTGTAATAAAACAGTTTTTCGGCAGATGAAACCCGCTACGTAATTCTTGGCAAACGTGCTCGCTTACAAGAATCCTTTTAAACAAGGAAAGCATACCCAAGGAATTTATCTGCTGAAGATGAATGAGCGGGCCGGCGTCGAAAACTGCCGCTTCAATCCTTGCCATGCAATCCCCAGTCCACGTCCTCCTTCAAGGCGGCTTCCAACCGCTCCGCATGCACTCGCCTAATTGCGTCCCTGACAGCGTCACGAATCAATTCCGAGCGGTTCGCGTACCAGCCGTCCTCAACTAATTCATCCATTTCTTCAACCAGCCTGCGAGTCATTTTCGCCGGAATCGCTTCCATGCAATCACCTCAATCGTTATACTATGGTAATACGATATTAAAAGCTTTTTCTCACTGTTTTAACCGCAAGCTGTTCAGGCAGGTAACAAAAATAGTCGAGGCAACCGCCTGAGAGAAACAACGCTGACTTTAGGAAAAAACAAGGTGCAGGGGGAGTAACTCTAGAATCTTTCTAGAGTCTTAGCTGGGTCATTTCTTCTTGGCACAGGTTGGACACCATGTTCCGTTCTTTACATTATGTGGTCTTGCTTTCCAAATGTGTTCTTTTTCGCACTGCCACAAAAGACTAGTATGCATGTTTGTATATTTTGTTGATAGACATTTTCCCCCTTTGGATTCTGCAAGTCTTTTTATATCCTCTATAGTTACTGGTGGACGGCCAGCACAAAAC
>JACRGE010000007.1 GCA_016212465.1 Microcaldota archaeon | reverse complement strand
AGTGCCAAAGGCTGGTTGGAGGCAGTTGAAAAACTGAACAAAGCCGCAAGAGAAAAGTCAGGCGGTGGAAAGCTTGACGAAAAGAAGCTAAAGCAATACGTTGCAAAACTGTTGGCAGAGCTCGACGAAGTTTCGAGCGACGACGAAGAAGTGAAATTCCATATCAGCGCAGCCAAGGAAGCTTTCAAGAGAGGTGACTATCTCGCAAGCTCTTATGACGCCAGCTTCGCCATAGCGTATAACTCCGCGTTAGACCAAACAAAGGACGAATCAATTGACGAGATTCAAAAAAGCCTTGTCAACGAAACAAACAGCAAGTCGGTTTGGGCGCAGCTGTATTTCATTCACTCGATTTATAGCATGGCTGAGGGAAACAGGAGTGATGACACAGATTTTTACCTCAATGCATTCAAGCTCCAGCTCCTGAGCAACAGTTTGAATACGAACCTGGAAGAGACCAAGCTTGAGTTAGCCAAGTCTGTTCCACCCGTGGAGGAAGCTCCTAGGATAGAGGTCTCGATTTCACCTATTGGAAAGCCAGAGGCAAACAAACTGTTGATTCTCATGGGAATAATCACAGTTGCAGCAGTGCTGGTGGCTGCAGTTGCTTTGATCGTAGTGATTGCGAGACAGAGGTCTAAACCCCTCGGATTTAAAGAAAAGCTGGATAGGTTGGACGAACTACTTTTGGAAGGAAAAATCAGCGAAAAAACCTACGAGAGACTGGCTGAAAAATATTCGCGGGAACTCAGGCCGGAGACCATCGAATTAAAGGAGCGAGAGCCTAGGAAAACAGCAAAGAAAGCACCAAAAAACATTTCACCCAAAGCAGATTTATTGAAAGCTCCACGGAAGCCCTGAGAGCAAGAAGGACTCAACCAAACTCGCCCCAAATAATTTATGTTCCAAAACCACGAGATTCTCAGAATAATTTTTTGTTTGCCTTAAACCATTTTCTTAATTTATTTTTTTGATTTTAATATTTTAGTAATCCATAGGTGGTTTTGAAATCCTTCCTTATATCTTACAGTATCCAAAACTACCTCAAAGGATAACTTTATTAAAAACGCGTTTCATACTATCTTCTATGAAAAAGAAATTTCTTTTTGCATATTTTTTTTTGATTTTTATTGGGGCAATCTGCGCAACGTGCCCTAACTTGGAGGTAAGCACAGCTAGTGTTCAAGCGGTTACCGTTGGAACCAACGCAGTCTATCCAATTACTCTAACAAACCACGGGGAAACTGCGCAGTTGTTTAAGCTCAGTGCAACCTGTCCGGAGGAAATGGCCTGTGGATTCAAGCCGGTTGCCGCATATGCTACACTGGGAACTGAAGAGAGCACAACTTTCAACTTGATAGTTTCCACTCTTGACGCTGAGCCAGGCGAATATTCTGTCCCTGTCGATGTTTCAGGAGACTCTCCAACGCCCTGTGAGACGGTCTATCTCGTGTTGAATGCAACAGAATCTCCCGTAACTCCTCCTCCAACTGCTCCATTTTCAGTTTCCATTTATCCTGGCGGAAATTTCAGTGGTTTGCCGGGGGAAGTCATCAAACTCTCTCTCGTAGTGCAAAGCAATCTTGACCTGAGAACTTATGCCAGAATCAAAACCGAAGGCAATTTTTTTGATGAATCAACTGCAATCTCTGCAGCCCAGTTGACGCTTGAACCCTATGAAAAGAAAACAGTCGACGTTTCAGTAACCATTCCCGCTGGAACTCCTGGTGGGAGCTATGACTGGGTCCTGACAGTAACAGGAATAGTGGATGTAAACAAATTTTATTACCAGTTTCCAGTCCACATTGCAGTCGTTTCATCGACTGTAGATGTGCAGTTGTCCAACGAACCAATTGTATGCATTCCAGCAAGGCATGAGAAGGAGGAAAAAAAGGAGATTAGCATCTGGAACCGAGGGGAAGCAACCGGACCATTCACGCTTTCCATTGAGGCAAGCGAGTATTCCTCAGATGCGGTTTCGCTCGTCCCTGAGCAATTCGAGTTGCAGGAAGGGGAAAGAACGTTCGTCACAATTTCCATAAAACCGCCGAAAATAATGCCCTTAGGCCTCCACCACTTTTATCTCGTAGGCAAATACCTGGATTACCTGCTTTTCAAGCGGCACTATTGCTTCACGGTACTTGGAGTAGAAGACCTGAAGGTCAGTCTGCCAGACGAGTTTGAAATCAAAAGGTGTTCTGCTGAAACCGCAAAGGTCCGAGTGAAAAACAACGGCACCATATCCCAAAACTACTCCGTTGAGTTTACGCCAATAGACCTGTTGAGTGTCAGCGTTGCCCCGAATAGGTTCGAGCTATCGCCAGGTGCGGAAAAAGACGTTAACTTCGTCGTAAGCACCAACTTGCTTACCCTCCTGAAGGATTATTCGTTCCCAGTGGTCATTCGCTCAAGCACAATCTCAAGAATCGTTTACCTGAACTTCAGCGTGGTTTCAAGCAACAAGAGTGAACAATCCTTCCTGAAACTGGATTCAGAAGACTTCAACGTAGTTGAAGGAGAGCCCGCGTTTTACAGAGTGAGAGTCACAAACACGAAGAGCACGGAAATGAGGGATGTACGCATCATTGTAAAAGGCATTTCAGAAGAGTGGATGGAATTAGAAAGTCCGAAAAGCATTGCAGGGAGGGAAAGCAGAGAATTTAGGGTTAAGTTCACTGTACCAACAGGCGGTGCTGGGTTGCATAAACTCTCGATAAGCGCGGTGTCCGGCCTTGAGTCAGTTACTATAGAACGCACTCTCAAAGTGATAAAGGCAGAAACGCGATATGACTTCAACGTGCGGGAGGTGCGGCTGGTTGGCGAAGGCACGGTAACCGAAGTGATTCTCAATGTAGATGTGAGAAACACAGGCAATACCAGGGTTTCGTCCATCAAGGCATCCGCCCCAGGGTATATAGTTTCAACAGACTACACGCCTCTTCTTCCAGGAGAATCCCGCCAAGTTGATGTGAGAATAAAGGCAGTTGACTCAACTCCAGCAGGCTCAGTTGAACTCAAGTTCAGTGGAGACGGAGTGGAAAAAACTCAAGTAATTCCACTGCCTGCAATGAAACAGAAGCAAGGCTTTGAATTCCCGGGTTTTTCATTCTGGTGGAAGCTGGCAATAGGTTTTCTTGGATTCGTTATCCTTGTTTTCATTGGAAGAAGATTGGTAGGTTAGCATCGGATGAAAAAGAAGAAAACCATGCAGTCCCACAAAGGACCACTAACTGAAAGCACTGAAGGAAGCAAGAAGCTTCACGCGGCTTCGTTCTCCATAGGCGCCAGCCTGTTTTTGATAACCATAAAGCTTGCGGCCACAGTCGTTACCGGCAGTCTGGCGCTCTTGGCTGAATTGCTTCACTCAGTGTTTGACCTTCTTGCCTCTATCCTAGCGTACTTGGGCATTCGGAAGGCGGAGCAACCGGCTGACAAGACCCATCTCTACGGGCATGAAAAATTCGAGAACCTGTCTTCGCTGGCACAAACGCTCCTTATTGTTGCAACAAGCGTTCTGATAATCTACGAAGCGCTCAACAGAATCAACGCGCCTACGAAGATTGAAGTCCCTGAACTCGGCCTTTTCGTCATGGCAGTCACGCTCACTATAGACTACTTTGTTTCACGGTATCTTCATAGCGCAAGCAGCAAATACGGGAGCTCTGCGCTTGAAGCTGACGCCTACCATTTCACCACAGACTTGTGGGGCGCTCTTGCAGTGATAGCCGGCCTAGCCTTCGTTTACTTAGGCTATCCAGTGTTTGACTCGCTTGCCGCGATCGCTGTCGCCTTGCTGATGCTGTGGATTTCATATGCTCTTGGAAAAAAAGCGTTCCACGTGCTCATGGACTGGAGTCCAGCAGACAGCACCGTAGAACAAATAGAGCGCATAGTCTCATCAACCCCCGGCGTCAAACACTTCCACAAACTGCGGGCCAGACAGGCAGGGAACAAACTGCTTGTCGAACTCCATATCAAGGTTTCGCCGCGCATCACGCTGAGGAAAGGACACCGCATTGCGCACAACGTAAAGAAAAAACTCATGAGGGGGATGTCGAACATAAAAGACGTCACGATTCACGTAGAACCCCTAGTCTCAACCAAGAAAAGCGAAGAAGGCCTTCTGGCGAAATAACGATGAACGGGAATGAGAATATGAAATTCAAGCTATTCACAGGAAATTCCAACAGGGAACTCGCAGTTGAAATAGCTGGCTATTTGGGGGTTGAGCTGGGCAGAATGGACGTGGGGCGATTCAGCGACGGCGAAACCCGCGTCAAGCTGCATGAAAGCATACGCGGCTCCGACGTTTTT
>JACRGE010000100.1 GCA_016212465.1 Microcaldota archaeon | reverse complement strand
TGTCCTACCGTGCACGCAGCGCCAACACTTTGCACTAACACTGTTGATGAAGCGGGAACTGTCCAAGGAACGGCTACCGATGGTGCGGCCGAGGCTACACCATTTAAGAAAGTTTTCTGCGCATTTGCTGCGTTCGACAGTGCAGCATTGTCGACCGCAATGCTCGTCACAGTCATTGCAGGACCAGTACCTAATTTGACGGTTACTCCCGTAGCGTTAGCTTGGCTAGCAATGCATGAAACACCCGATCCAAAGAGACAGGTATCTCCGACGCTTGGCGGATTGAAGACTCCGAGATACCATAAGACTGCAGCGACTATGACGATTGCGAGAATTGCCCAACCGTAGGTAACTAAATACTCTAAGGCCGCTTGACCTTTTCTCAATTTCATGTTCTGATCACCCTTTGTTTTTCGTTTTTATTAAAAACCATTTTTTAAAGCCTTAAAGACGCGGGAACGCCTTTAAAACTTCTATCTCATAAGCGAATTAGTGTTTTTAAAGCTTTCGCAGAAAGGGAATTTTCGGTTTTGTTTGCTTCACGCCTCCCTGTGGTGACCATATTCAACTAATTCAATTCAACCTCTTATGACGCCACCGAGCAAAGGCAGTCCTATTCCCCACGTATAAGGTTTGCATTCAATTAATTCAACAAGTTATTCTATTTTCTTTAATTCAACCGCCGCCGAAGGGAGTCGTGCTCTGGAACATTCCTCCAAGCATTTGGTTCAATAGAATGCGGGCGCCAATGAAGATGAGCACTGAAACGATTACGAAAACTGGGGCGAACTTGAGTCCGCTGACCCATTTCCCCTTTTGGATTACTCCGAGGTTGAGGGCAGCAAAGAAGTTCGTGATGACGATGCAGACAAGTGAAAAGAACTTGACTTCCTCTGCTGAAATCGCAGGCGTTTTTGCAATGCCCATGCCGAAGCCACCCAACTTTGTTTTCTGCACGAATTCCTCGGGCGGCTGGCCGCCTCGCTTCTGGGCTTTTTCCATGGTTTGTTCATTCATTTCAGAGTAGAAAGAGGAGACAGCGAATAGAGCGGGGGCAATGATCATTGCAGCAAAGATGATGAAGATGGCGTACATCATCGTTGAGGTGATGAGCTCGCGTTGAAGCATTTGAGTGCTTTTAATGTCAGCTGCGACTTCATCCAATAGGTTGGCCATTTCTCCTCCGAGGCGAATGCCTTCTACCACGAGCTTTATTGCTCTCTCGAACAAATCGCTTCTGACTCGGTGAACCATGTCGTAAAAGCTTTCGGTAACAGGTTTTCCTGCAAAGGTCTGGGCGCTGACATGCTTTATTTCATCTCTTAATGGACCGAACTCTGGTCTGGCTGAAATCCAGATTGCATTCTCTAGAGTCATTCCAGCTCGGATGTTGGAGGACATCATTTGAAGTGCGTCAGGCAAAACCAATTCAATCTTTGAAGCTTTTGCGTCAGCGTCAACAAAGATTTTCATGAAAGCAAGTGCTTGAACGAGAATGAATCCGCCTACGCCGATGCCAGCGTTTAGGAGAAGGGGGGAAACAAATTTTTGTGAAGCTAAGAAAAGAAACAACCCCGTGGAGAGCGAGGAAAACAACGTGAAACCAAGGTAGAGTTCTGGAAAGAGCTCTGAATAACCTGCTTGCAGCATGAGCATTCTCACGCGTTCCACGACGGGCTTTGGATACAGTGAAGAAATGCTCCTGTAGAGTCTTTCCATGAAAACCTTCATCAACGCAACAAAATCTTCTTTCTGAGGCTCAACTTCCTTTGGCGTTACAGCTTGCTGGGGAACTGGAGGCGGAACAGGCTTTTGCACCAGTTGCACTGCAGGCTTTTGCTGAGTGGGAGCGCCTGGTTTTGTGGAGGCAGCTGGTGCATTAGATGAAATAGTTGGTTGCGTTTGCTTCATTTGTGTAGAAGGAAGTTGCTTGGATTGAGGTAGTGGAACCAAAGGAGGCTGCTGCCCCGGTGGCCGCTGGGCTTGGAGCTGAGTTGGAGGAAGCGAAGGGGGTTGCTTGGCTTGAGACTGTAGAGGTGAAGGAGGTTGCTGTGGTTGTTGGGCTTGTTTTTCTTCAACTGGAGCAAGGGACTCCAGAGTAGGTAAAGCGATGGGCTGCAACCGCTCAATGGGTTTGCCTCCTTTTCTCGGAATCCTTTTGCCAGGCATTTATATCATTGGCCTCCTTGTTGAAACCATGTTCATGAAAAACAATTGAAAGCCGATGAGGAAAGCGGCGGTCAGTGCGAGAAGAATCTTTGGGACAGTAATGTTCATGAAGGAAACGATGATGATGACCATCGTGATGCCGAGGCTCGGGAGTATGACTGCAATAAGCATGTACATCATCGTCCAAGGACTCAGCTCTTGGCCATACCTGTGTATCTTGTTCACTTTTTCCTTCAAGAGGTCGTTCAAGATGCTCTCTAAAGCGACTGAAACATCCGAGCCTACTTTGAGTGCGTTTGAAATCTGCCACAGTACTTTCCTGAACTCGTGGGAGGCGTTGGCTCGGGCTGCTTCTGAAATGGCTTCCATCTCGGGGATTCCGCCGTTGATTTTCTTCACGATCTTACGGAATTCCCTTGAAACCTCGCCGTAATCGTCGCACACGCTCGTCATCGCGTTGAATAAAGGAACTCCTGAGCGGAGCTCGATGAGCATCTGCCTCACTGCCGGAATGAGCCTGTTTTCCAGCTGGCGCACTTTCCTGGCGATTTTGATCTTGGGATAAAAGAGAATAACCAAAAAATTGAAGACGCCGACAGCAGCAGACAACAAAAAGGGTGTGAGCGGAGAGCTCTTCATCTTGAAGGTAATAACCAGGAAAAGGATGAAGAAGAGGGCGATGAAGTTGACGAGGGAAGTGATGAGAGCAGCTGCGGCGTATTCTCTTGCAGGAACATCTATTTCAGCTTGAAGAAGGTTTTCCTCCAAGCCCGGGAAATAAGCTAACAGCGAGTTTCCAACGCTCCTTATCTTCTTTGCCTGGCGCATGAGTAAGGAGGGAGGAAGTGCACTGAAGGGAATGCGGAAGGCCATTCACTTACCTCCTAACAACTCCTTTGGACCCAGGTTTTTTTCAACGGTCTTAAGCACTTTCTCCTTGTCCCGGTAATACCAGGCGACGACTTTCCCGACTTCGTTTACGGTATTCACTTTTTGAGCAACCATGTACTTCAAGACCTTCTCTTTTTCAGCAAGGTCTTTCTCAAGCTCTTTTTCACTCATTCCAGTGTGCATGCCTAACTCATTAAAAAGCCGCTTCTGCTTCCCAACGCTCTTCAGCTTGTCTTCCTTTGGACTCCATCTATAGATTGTGTTGATTCCAACTCCCTTCTCCTGAGGAATGAATTCAGCTATCTCAAAAGTCCTTCTGATGCCTGTCCTCCTCTGCCGGTATTGGACGATGGTCAAGTGAAGCGCATTCAGCATCTGCTCCGGCAAGGCTATTGGGGGCGAAATGAGCCTGCTTTTCACGTGCTCTGCATCGTCCGCATGAACAGTAGCATAAACCGCGTGGCCAGTGTGCATTGCCTCAAAGAGCACTTCGGCTTCCCTCTGCCTCCTCATTTCACCAAGAACTATTCTGTCTGGCCTCATACGAAGCGAGTTCACGAGGAGGTCCAGCATCGCTATTCCCCCCTTGCCTTCTGGATTAGGTTCTCTTGTTACAAGGGGAGTCCAGTTCAAGAACTCCGGGAGAATGAGTTCCCTCGTGTCTTCTATTGTAATGACTCTCTGGTTAGGGGGAGTGAATACCAGGATGGAGTTTAGGAAAGAGGTCTTTCCGGAAGCGGTTCCGCCGCCAATCAATACGTTGAGCTCGTACTGCATGCAGAGCCAGAGAAGCGCAGCTGTTTCTGGACTCAAGGTATTTGAAACAGGGTCAATGAAATTGATTACAGTCCACGGCTCTTTAGAGAACTTCCTGATGGTTATGCCGTTTCCCTTGCTTGAAATCGGGAAGAGCGTGGCGTTCACCCTGCTTCCGGTAAGCAGGTGCGCGTCCATCAGTGGACTCAAGTTCGTGATTTGTTTTCCTATCTTCCTGCCGATTATGGAAGCGTAGTTGTGGATTTGCTCTTCGTTGGCAATGAATATGTTGGTCTTCAGCCAACCGAACTCCTTGTGATAGACGTAAACAGGCTCGTGCGAGGAATTCACGACAACTTCCTCAAGGCGGTCGTCTGCAAGAAGCAACTCGAGTTCGCCGAGGCCAACCATCTCCTGGACCAAGCGTCCAACGATGATGTTCTCGTCTTCCTTATTCAAGCCAGCAAACTCGTCTTTCACAAGCTCATGCGCTTTCACGATAAGCCTCTTTCTAGCAAACTCTGCTTCACGTGGGTCAAGGATCTCTGAAATCTTTATGTCAACCGCGTCTATTATCTTCTCTTTCAGGAAATCAAGCACCGCTTTCGTGGCCTCCCTGATTTTGGCGTGCTTCAGCTCATAAGTGTTTATGTACTCATCGTCCTTTTGGGCTACAATGATTTCGGCAGGTACGTTCTCACTTACAACCTTGTAAGTCGCAAGCATTTTCATGGACTCCCCCCTTCAAAAGCTCAGCTTTAATTCATTAACTGGTAGCTCTTTTTATACGTTTCTCATCACAGGGGTTTGATTGAAAATCTCGCGTTTTTTTCTATAAGAAAAATTTGTAAAACCGAATTCCACTTTCGCAAAAATAAGTCTACAGCGAGGAGAATATTTTTCAACGGAGCCTCACCACAAGTTTAGCAAAAACGCTAGAAAAAAGAGTGAGTATACTGGAGGCTTGGGTTACTTCCTTCTATGCTTGGTCTTTGCCCGCCTTTTTGGTCTTGCGGTCTTGCCGTGTTTAACTGCTTTCTTGTGCCCGGTCACGGGAATGAATATCTTTCTAATGTCTTCAATGGAATGCGCTTCCTCACTACCCGTTTCCTTTTCACGGGATTCAAAGCCGCTGCGGAAACGCGAAGCCTTGACTGCTTCTATAAGCTGGTTGAACCGCTCTGGCTGAAGTTCTTCCTCTAACGAGTGCGAAGGCTTTGCAGGAGCTGCTTCTCTTGAAATCGCAATTCGCTTTAGCCGCTCCACTTCCATGGATGGAGAAGGTAATTTCTCAAGGGGTTTTTCAACTGGAGGCGTTTCTTCCTTTGCAACAGGCTTTTCTTCAGACCCCTTTTGCTCTGCACGAGTTTCAGCTTCCTTCACTGCCTCGTACAATTCGCGTTCGCTTGGCTCGAGAGGAGCTTCTGCTTTAACGCCAGGGACCAGGGGTTTTAGTGGTGTTCTTTTTTCCTTCCCCAGGGGTGGCTGGACGCTGAGCTTTAATTGCTGGAGGTCCTCGTAGCTGCTGGTTCCAAGCCGCCTCCTGAGTTGTTCAAGTTGGTCGTCGAAGCTGCGGATTGTTTGCTCAAATGACTCGCTTCTTGCCTCTATCTTCTTGGTTTCTGCCCTGAACTTTGCTATCTGCTTCATGAGGAAATCAACTTCCTTTGCGAGATAGTCTATGTCGTCTTCAGTAAGGCGTTCAGTGGACTCAATTGTTTTAATGAGCTCTTCAGCGTTCTGGATTCTCCGAAAAATGTCTTTCTCCATGAACTCCAATATGTTCTCGGACTCAAGCACTTCCTTCTCTAATTCAATTGATTCTTCGCGCAGAACGTCTTTTTCGCGTCTGATCTCAGCAGCAACTGAAACAAGCTTTTCTTCCGCCTCTTTTTTAGGAACTTCTTTTGCGATGAGGTCAATGTCCATCAACCCGTATCTGACTTCTATGAGCCCGCTCTCCTGCAGAAGCAGGGCAAGCCGCTCGACTTCGGGGGCAGGGATGCTGAGTGCCGAAGCCACTTGTTTCACCGTGGTTCTCCTCCTTAAGGCCACGTATTCAGTCAATCGGTCAATGACCGTTTCAAGGTCAGCTCGAATCTCCATTTGATATCTTCCTCGTTCTCTTCACAGCCCAATGAATCTACACAGGAGAATTAGCGCTTCACTCTTAAAAAAGATTCTTTCGGATAGGCTCCGCACATAAGTTTTTTGATAAGAAGCGCGTTGCCTAACATTCGCTAAATTCTTAATTTTTGTTGATTCACGGATTTTTTGTAAGCGTTTTTTGATACAGGTTGTCTCGCGAGAGCAAAATTGTTTTCATGGCGGTTGCAGACACCACGATGGATGGTGTCGGAAGGGACGTCGGTATTATAGTGTTCCACGAAAGGTTTGCGAATGAAAAAAAGCCATTTGTAAAGCCAACTTTTCAGCAAACTCCGCTTACCAAGACGGAAAAACATTCTTTTCCAAAAAAACTAAATTACAGGTCAGCAAAGTTGCATTATTTATGTGGAGTGCTATAAACTGTAGGCGTAAAAAGATTCATCAAACACCAAAAACCCGTTTATTGGACACCCAGATAGGAGTATGCAGAGAATAAAGGTGCAGTTCGTTTTGATGAAAACTGCTCGCATAGTGCATGAATTCAAGGGCATGTGCAGGCTAGGGTGGTGCTGCCGCAGTAAACCACATGGTTACAGGGAATTCCGTAAAGCGTTGCGTTACTGCAGTCTATTATGAACCATTTCGGCAAGCTGGACACGCAGTAACCGAGGGGATCGGCTTCCAGGAAATAATATGTGTCTATCACGGTAACATTGTCTTTTATTATTGTTGTAGGCTTTGCTTCAAAATCAGGGATGTAAACGAATGACTCAAGCCCCACCCAATTCGGATCGATTGCTGGCCTTCCAGTAACCTGGTTCTTGTATTTATCCGAGAGAATGGTTTTTCCCTCGAAGCGGTCGAAGTAGCTTCCTCCGCGCATGCTCTTGTTGTAGTAGCTTTTCTGTATGGCGTCGGTCAGGTTCACTTTCCCTGCTGTAGGAGACGCAATCCAGTAGATTGACGCGTTGGGGTTGGTGACGTTCTTTATCACCGCTCCCCAGCCTGTTTCTTGCTTGAGGTAATAGAGGGGGTCCGGCAGCCCGTCTATGGAATAAATCAAATCCTTGTAATAGAATCTTGAGAACTTGAGGCTCTCGTCGTTGGTGCTTTGTGCGCTTACATGGAGAAGCAAAGAAAAGTTCAGCTTGAATGCGTCGTAGAGGGTGATGTTGAAATAAGTGACGTTTATCTCTGTGTTGAAGCCGAAGTTGCTTCCCTTGTTTTTCATCTTGGTTATCCAGTGGGGCAAGGTATTGTTCATGTATTCCTTTATGTTCGCATCATCTTCATGTCCTTCCGCCTTTCCGTCCTTGCTGATGTTTATGAACGTATATTGAGCATCCGGCATGTCGCCGTGTGCTGCAGCATAATAATAAGCAGTAACCATGGCATGGCTTGCGGTAATCTCTATTATTCTTGGCATGTCTTGTTCTATGGAGCGCGTGAAATAAGCGAGTTTTTCAGCACGCGCTTTTGAAACGATGTATTCGCTTTCGGTCCTGACCGCATTGAGGTAAGCCAACGCATACAATATTATCAAGCCCATTAGAAGGACTGCAATCAAAGAATACACTATGCCCCTTTTTGCCATATCACCACATCCATTTCAATGGGACCCCAGCTGTAGGGAATCCCGCTAAACGTAGTTGCCCCTATGCCGATGGTGTCCGTGAGCTCTACTTGAATCGGGCAACTGGTGCTGCCGGGAACATCTGATGGATTCTCGCACGGAATCGCCCTCAGAGTTGAAAGAAGAGTCAGGAAGGAAGCGTATATCGAGTTGTTTATTGAACCATCCGAGTAAGCGCGTAGCTTGATGTCCTCCAGTGGTTGGTTGGTCGAGTCGAAGCCGGGTTGGGTTTCACCAAACCAAACAGGCCTGCAAGTTGGAGCCGCTTGTCCCTCTAATTGGAAGCAAACACTAGTGTTTCCTCCAGTGCATGACCTGCCGACATTGCCGAAGGGAACAGTCGCGTTAAAACGCGCTTTGTAAATGAACTTGTTGTTTGGAGAACAGTAAACCTCGTATGGATTGCCGAACTCATGTGATGTTGCGTTTATGGTGGTGTTTTCACCAGTTTTTATGAATGCTGAATCAAACCTGACCACAAAGGGGTCGCCCAATTTCCTGTAATCTGTTTTATAATCAGAGAGGTTGAACATGCTTCTGAAAGAGTTTTCAGTCAACGAATTCTTGACAAGCACGAGGTCAGACCAGTATTTTGATGAGTAGGAGGCCACGCGAGCATCAAAAACAGCGTATTTGAAGGGGAGAGAGGCGTTTCCCTCGCATCCATTGAGTTTGTTTTCGCCTGAAACCACAATCTCCCTCTTCCCGAACGGAATGGTTTCTGGAGTGAAATTGAATTGAATGAAGGAATCGGGGTAAAGAGTAGTGTTGATCATGCCAATGACTCGCGCTTCCTGGGTTTCACCCAACTCCACTAGAATGCGCTCGGCCATCCTACTGTATATCTGCTCTAAATCAACTGGGCTGCTGCTGTGGTAGTACGTTCCGTTTCCAGCGAGTGCGACCCTGTGCAGGGTATAATTTCCAACGAAACAATTTTCAACTGGACCGAATCCAACTGAAAAAAGGGTTGCGCTCTCGTTCTTGTTTGCGAACTCGGCCCTGTAGACTGCGTTGTCTGACGCGGGAAGGCAATTCACGTTGTCGCAGTCGTCTGAGTTTCCGTTGCAGGAATAGTACGAGGAATTAGTTTCAGTT
Source organism: Microcaldota archaeon (assembly GCA_016212465.1). Classification (GTDB taxonomy): domain Archaea; phylum Micrarchaeota; class Micrarchaeia; order Norongarragalinales; family JACRGE01; genus JACRGE01. The sequence goes on along the minus strand of JACRGE010000100.1, from coordinate 11,219 downwards.
CCATTGGCTTTCCTGCGAGACGGGTCCCAGCGTTGGAAGGAATTCTTGCTTCCAGGGATTTCGACGGCTGCGAAGCCAAGTGACGCGTTTATGAAAACCATGTTATGCGGCTTCCATTTGTAGGTCGTGGAACCAATCCTGTCGTAGTAGGTGGAGAGTCCCCACCCGACGTTGTCGTACCACATCCAAGCGGAGTTGTTTGCACCACCGCTTGACTGGAAGCTGTAGACGTCGAAGTATCCGATCAAAGCAAGGGAAGGACCGTAAACCATTACGGCAGTGATGTTGGAAGAGGATTGCGGTGAAGAAACCTGTGACCAAGAAAAGCCGTCCCACCTGAGGAGAGTCCCCCTCTCGCCTCCTGCAAGACCGAATGAAGGCGTAAGCGAGATCGCGAGAAGGTCCTTGTCCGGTATGTTTGGCTCTTGAGTCCAGCTGAAGCCGCTCCACCTCAAAAGGGTTCCGTCCTCGCCGACTGCAAACGCGAGAGTGGAATTGATGAAAGAAACTGCTTTAAGGTTCCTGCTTGTTGGAGATGAGTCAATGCTCCATTGCACGCCATTCCATTTCAAGATCCTTCCGTTGTCCCCTACTGCAAAACCGATGTCATCGCCTGCGAAGCTGATGCCTGAAAGCCTTTCAGTAACCAAGGGAGTTACAGAAAACCACTTGTTTTGGACGCCGTCCCATCTAATCATCGTTCCACTGTCGCCTACTGCGAATGCAAGGGATTTGTTGACGAACGCAACTCCCCTCAGCGTGTTGCTAGTCGGCGAAGCCACGTTAGGCCAGGCAGTAAAAGAAGTGCTGTTCCATCTGTATACCCTGCCGTTGTTTCCTACTGAAAAACCGATGTAAGCAGTCCCGTTGAAGATGAACGCCAGGCTGCGTTGAACGTAATCCACTTGCCTGTCGTTGGTCCAATCGTATCTGTAATCCCAGTCCGTTCCACCAGACTTAAAGCCGGCTATTCCGTCGCTCATCACTATAATATACTTCTTTCTTTCAAGAGGGCTTTCCTGTAAAAGAACTTGCCTTGCTTTCTCAATTGCACAAGAGATGCAGGTTCCACCAACTGCGGGATAGCTTTCAATGGTTTTATTCAAGAAAGTCTGGTTGCCAGTGAGCACCTTGGATAGAATGGGGTCTGTTGAAGCAGTGGCATTGGTGCTGAAATTCACTATACCAACTCTATTCCCGTGTTGGGAAAGGATTTTTTGCACAAACATCTTGTCCAAGCACTTCGCCAAAGAAATCCTCTTCGTATCTGAATTGAATAGGCTGGGGTCCGTGCAGCTGCGTGCTACACCGGTTGAACCCTCGCTGCCTATGCTCCAGTCCATGCTGCCTGAAACGTCCGTGATGAGGACCACGTCGCCTATTCCTTCCCCGGTTATGTTGACGTCCAAGAACAGCCTGAGCGGAAAGGTTTTTGAGTTCAGCCAACTGTAGTTGCCTTCAAAACCCCTTTGCCTGAAAACAGAGTCACTAACATCAATCACCTGCACATCCATAATCCCTGGCGTAGTGCTTTCAACAGTCACGTTAGCAACCGTGAGGTTGACTCGGTAAGAACTATTCAACTTAAGGTGGACATCAACCCCACTAACATTGCCCGGAACATAAAAAGAATCATACAAGTTAATCACTCCATCAACCCCAGGAAAGTAATAACGGGTTGTATTGTATAGCCGGGGCGCCATCTCTCGGGTATCAAAATCTATTCTCATGAAGCCGCCGCCAACTGACTTGTTTGAAATGGATTGGCTTGAGAAGTTTATGAAAAGATTTATTGGATTGCCTGCGCTGTCGTTGAGCGCGCGGATGCAGTTCGGGTCCTGGAAGCAATTGGGTTCACTGCAGCTGAGTGCAACAGACCAGTTGTCGACTTTAAGCGCTTGAGGGTCCTCGGAGTAAGGAGTCCTCAGAAAAAGGCCACCGCACTGGACGCCGTCTACGTATAAACGAAAGCTGTCGCCGAAGCTTCCCTCTATGTAAAGTTTTGTCACTTGAATGGAATCGCTTGGCAGGTCGCGCATCACCATCGTGAGGTTTCCTTGGCCCACGAATCCGCCGAAGAAAACATACCGCGAATCCGATTTCTTTCTTATGTTCTCCAAGTAAGCGTCTGAGACGCAGCCTAGAACTGGCTCCAGTTTCTTGAATCCAGACGCCACCCTCCTTGCAACGGCCATCACTCCAGCCGAGGGAATGGTGTCAGAGGAATAGATTGCTTCGTCTTCCACCTTCACGCTCCAACCAAGGCCTTGTGGAACCATTTTTTTGAAGAGCCCTTCAAGGATGTCCTCAGCTGCCGCCTTCATGTTAGCTTCCCCAGTTGACCAAAATTCGCCGATTACTTCAAGAAGGGTTTTGTCCAAGTAAGTGTCGTTCAGGAAGCGGTAGGGGTCGTTGAAGTACTTGTCCACAACCGGTTCGTCTCTCACGTCTTTTACCTTCACGTCCGCTATTACGCTCACCAAATCCTCGGCCTGGGAAGAAAGCTGTTGGTGCACCTGCTCGGAAGAAACAGTTCCGAAGCTCAGCATCGCCAAGATTACTACGCCGCTGATGACGACTACCAAAGCCAGCATTGCATCTAAGCTGAAAAAAGCTCCCCTGTGCATTTCCTCCAAAGAACCCACCTTCAATCCCTCACTGAAACTACTTTCCAGCATTATCCTTTTCTTTAAGTCAATAAAAACACTTCCACGTTCACAAGGCCTTTGTTTGATTGCCACGTCCATGGTTCAATATTTTTTGCTTTGTTTCATAAATATGAGCTACCCACCATATTTTGTGCTTTATTTTTTTCAAACCCAGTCTCTTGATGCAAAAACCGATTTATGCAACACAACTATATTTTTTATAATTACTTTCTCACGTCGTGCCCTTAGGCCAAACGATGACATCCATTTCAGCCGGCCCCCAGGTATAAAGCACTCCCAAGAATGTGGTCGCACCTGCTCCAACGTTGTCAGGAAGTTCAATGGGGAGAGGACAGGCCAACGTTCCGGGGATATCATCAGGAGTTGGACAAACGGTGTCATTAAGCGAATACAAGAGTTTAACGAATGCATCGTACATTGCGTTGTTTGCTCCCTCCGTCCTCAAATCATCCAACTCATCTTCATCGAATTTAGGCAGAACTTCTCCTTTACCGAATTTAATGAATCTGCAAATCGGGTCCCCCGGCAAACCAGGCAATTTTGAGCAAATTTCCACTTCTGCGCCAAAGCAAGTGGATCTAACGGATCCGAAGGGAACGGTTGCGTTAAAACGCGCTTTGTAAATGAACTTGTTGTTTGGAGAACAGTATTTCGTTGGATTTGTTTGCTCAGAGGAATGGGATTGAATGTCAATCTCATTAGTGGTTCCGACGGTAGCCGAATCAAACCTGACCACAAAAGGGTCTCCGAGCAACTTGTAACTAATTTTGTAGTCAGCAAGGTTGAAAACTGTTTTCAAAGGTCCAAGATTCGCTGCAACCTGCACGAGATCCGTCCAGTACTTTGAGGAGTAAGAAGTTGCGCGCGCGTCGTGAACCGTGTACTTGGCGGGTAAATCAAAATTCCCTTGGCAGGTTGAAAAAGGCCCCCGCTCTCCTGAAACCACTATTTCCCTCTTCCCGAACGGAATGGTTTCTGGAGTGAAATTGAATTGAATATACGAGTCTGAATAAAGGGTTGTGTTGATTTGGCCTATTACCCTGGCTTCTTGAGTGGCTTCAATCATTATGAGAATCTGTTCTGCGATCTGGGTATAGATTTTCTGGAGCTCTTCTGGTTTCGTGCTGTGGTAGTAGGAGCCGTTGCCTTCTGCTGCAGTGTGGTTCAAGGTGAGGTTTCCAATGTAACACTGTTCAACTGGCCCGAATCCAATTGAGAAAATGGTTGCATTCACGCGAATGTCGTCATGCGCTCTCTCTGCGCTTGCGGCTGCACTGTCTCCTGCGCAATAGCAGTCAAGCGTGTTGCAGTCATAAAGGGGATTGCCTTCGCAAGTGTAGTGAGAACTCCCTACATTCCAGGAATAAGCGTCCGTGCCGTTGTATATCCTGAACCAAGGATCCCATCTCTCGATCAAGCCCCTGCCGCTGAGCTCCCACGGGCCGGTGCCTGCACCAAACGCAAGCGAGGAGTTCGCGAAAGCAAGGCCATTCAGCCTCCGGAAATCAATGTTCCACACAGTTGAAACATTCCAGCCAGTTCCATTCCATATCCACAAAGGAGGGAAGGGATGGTAATATTCGTAGTAGGCTATGACTGCTAGTTGGGGGTTGCTTACCGCAACCGCGGTGATGTCCAAGGTTGCATTCGGGGAAATGGAGGTGATATCCTGCCAATTAGTGTCATCCCATTTGAAGACAGTTCCTTTTGCTCCTACTGCGAGCCCAAACCCTGGTGCGATGGAAATGGCGTAAAAGTCTATGGCGGAAGCTGGGTCTGCTATTGAGCTCCAAACACTGCCATCCCACTTAAGGAAAGCACCCTGCTTTCCCACTGCAAAAGCAAGGTCTGGTCTGGCGAATGCAACGCCGGTAAGGTTCTTTGTCGTCACTGTTCCGCTCTGGGGGTCGTTCTCCCACTTATTTTTATCCCATTTAATTATCTTTCCTTTTTCTCCGACTGCAAAACCAATCTCTGGACTGCCGAACGCGATTGCAGTCAAGTTATAGTTTTTGGGATTTGGGGAGGAAAAGACGTTCCATGTGACGCCGTCCCATTTGAGGATCGTTGCTCCGTAGCCAACTGCATACGCCGCTTTGTTGCTCAAAAACGCGATTCCTCTTAAGTGATTTATTGTTACTGAATCCGTTTCAGTCCATCGCTCGTACCACTTGCTCTCGGGAATGTCTGAACTCCAGTTGTATATCTTGCCGCTGTCTCCAACTGAAAAACCAATGTACTTTCCGTCATCTGTTACATTAAATGCCATACTGTTTTGGGCAAAGCTCGTGCTCTTGTCAGCAACCCAGTTGTTTGTCCAATTTGCTCCACCTGAAGTCCATCTGTAAATGGATTCGTAGATGCCTACGGTGAGGCCGATGCCCGAGCGTCCGTCGAAAGTAATGTAAGTTTTATCAGTCATTGAACTAGAGGTCCGCGACCATTTGTTTTCATCCCGCCACCACAGGCCTCCCCAGCCGCCTGCTACAAAACCATCTGTTCCGTTGAATGCAACGCCAGAGAAAGGAGTGTATATGTTCCTTGAATTATCGCAGAAGTCCGGCAACTCCTTTACCCAAGAGTTCCTTGCACTAGTCCAGTTGAGGCTCACTGCACTCGTCGTCCCGCCGGCCATTTCTGGAATCAAGCTCACTGAAAATTGGCCCACAATGTATGCAGTATCCTTGTCCTTGAAGGCCACGTCACTCAAGGAATATTGGCTTGAGGTAACTGGTTTTGACAAACAACCTGCTCCAGCTTGTTGCCAACTCGCGTCCTCTATAGTCCATTCGTTTTTTCCGTCTGAATTCAAGTCATCCCAACGCAGGATTAACCCCCCACTGCCGACTGCAAAGCCCCGGTATTTCGTTTGCCCGACGTTGTCATAGGAAGAGAAAGCAATAGAGTACAAAGCTCCACTAGCTCCACTGCCATCAACAGGATTCTCGGGGTTGATTAATTTCCTCCAAGAAACCCCGTTCCATTCCAGTATTCTTCCGGAGTACGCGACTGCAAACGCGAGAGAGCTGTTCACGAAAGCAATGTGGTAAAGATCATCACCGATCAAGCTACTAGTACTCGGTCCAATATTACTAGGTGAATCACTCCACTGGACGCCATTCCATTGCAGCACCACCCCCCCAGACGAGGCGATGAAACCAAACGATGCGTTGAATAAGGCAACGTCGTGGAAGGAATACCCATTTAACCTGTTTGAAGGAATAGTCGGGTCATTGACCCACGTGCTTCCATCCCACTTGTAGATTAAGGAACGATGCTTGCCGGGGAGCCAATGCCAGCTGTTTCCATCGGATTTCCAAAGGTCGTTGCCTGCGCTCCAAGGATCTGCATCATAACTCCACCGCCACCTGCCCTGGTAGCCTACTGCGAAACCGACTTTCGTGCTTAAGTCCGGAGTGTAATTTAGTGCAACGCCGCGCAAAACGTTTTGGATAAGGTCAGCGTCCTTGTGACACTCGTCGTAAAACCAGGTTTTGTTAGAGCGGTGGGTTGCGATGCCGTCGCTCATCACCACGATGAACTTCTTTCTCTCAGGCGCACTTTCCTCCAACAAAACGTCTCTTGCCGCCTCTATCGCACAAGAGAGGCACGTATAGGCCTGGTAGGTGTATCCTTCTATCGTCTTGTTCAAGAAAGTCTGGTTGTCAGTAAGAACTTTCATCCATCCAGGGAGAGGAAATATATCCCAATTGTATTCGTAGCTTGGCTGCGCGTATGTCGAAAAACCAACCAAGCCCACTCTGTTGCCTGGGTGCGAGAGAATCTTTTGGACGAACAGCTTGTCCAAGCACTTTGCAAGAGAAAGGCGTTGCGCGTCTGGTCTGGCCAACTGGGCTGGGTCGTTGCAGTCAGTTATCTTGAAGGAGCCGTATTTCTCTTCTGAAACCATCGCGTCCATGCTGGCCGACAGGTCTGTTATAAGTATTACGTCACCAGTTCCCCATCCCTCTATGTTTGCTTCCAGCACTGCTCTTACGGGAAAGGTTTTTGAACTCAGCCAACTGTAGTTGTTCACAAAACCCCTGGCCCAAAAAGTATCGTTGGTTAAGTCAATCACCTGCACATCCATAATCCCTGGCGTAGTGCTTTCAACAGTCACGTTAGCAACCGTGAGGTTTACTCGGTAAGAACTATTCAACTTAAGGTGGACATCAACTCCACTAACATTACCGGGTACATAAAAAGAATCATACAAGTTAATCACTCCATCAACCCCAGGAAAGTAATAACGAGTGGAATTGAAAGACCTTGGAGCCATTTCGCTCGTAGTGAAGTTGACTTTGATGAAGCCTCCGGCAACCGATTTGTTCGTGATGTTTACGCCAGTGAAATTGATGCCGAATACAACGGGCTGGTCGTTTTTTGCGCTGTCGCTGATTCTTTGAATGCAGCGTTCGTCCTTAAAACAGGGTTTATCGCAATCAATTGTTTTAACGCTCCACCAGTTTACGTCATCTCCTTCCAAATCTTGGTCATAAGGGGTTCTCCCGAATCCGCCGCCACAAAGTGCATTGTTCACTGAAAGAGTGAAGTTGTCGCCGACGTTTCCTTCAATATATAACTCCTTCACTTGAATGCCTTGGTCGTGCGGCAGGTCGCGCATCGCCATCGTGAGGTTTCCTTGGCCCACGAATCCGCCGAAGAAGACGTATCTGGAGTCCCACTTCCCTTTAATGTTTTCTAGATACGCGTCTGAAATGCAGCCAGTGACTGGAGCGGATTTCTTGTAGCCTGAAGCAATTCTCCTTGAAACTACGGTCATCACGCCTTCAGGAACGCCCATTGAAGGCCCAGTTGAATAAGTGGAGTAGATTATATCCTCTGCTCCGTCTTCGTTCATCTTCACAGCCCAACCCATTCCAGGGGAAACCATGTTCCCGAATAAATCGCGCGAAATGTTTTTCGCAGCAGCCAGTTTGCCGGCGCTGTTGTTGGCCCAGAATTCGCCGATTACTTCAAGAAGGGTTTTGTCCAAGTAAGTGTCGTCAAGGTAAAACAAGCCATTGGAGTCTTCTTTTCCCTGTAGGTCAAGCTTCGTGGTGAAATAATAGTTTACCACGTCGTCGTTTCTCACATCCCTTATTCTCAGCCTTGTCATCAATTCCGCGACATCCTCGGCCTGGGAAGAAAGCTGTTGCTGCACCTGCTCTTGGGAAACAGTCTCGAGGTTCAGCAAGTACAGTATGAAAACCCCGGTTAGAACCACCATGACAGCGAACAATGCGTCCAAACTAAAGAAAGCCCCTTTGCGCATTTCAATCCCTGATGCCAACGGTGAAAGTCCTTGAGCAACTGCTTAAATCATTAAAAGAACGTTATTTAAAAATCACACGAATTAGAAGACTTTTTTTATTTCAAAAAACTTTCCGGAAAAAGTTAACGCAATAACTAAGGCCTATAATTCCTCTGCTGTATGAGCTGATACCTGCAACCAAAAAAAGGAATGTCCAGAAAAAAGTTTTTGGCTCAGAGTCACGTGAACTTGTGCTCGAATAGGATGAAGTTGAGGTTCACGGGAACGCGCTTGCCTAAAACCAAGAAAACAGCGGCCCGAGTCATTACGACGACGTTTCATTCAAAGCCAGCTGGAAGCGGCTCTCCCATTCCAAGCAAGTCTCCTCCCACGTAGAGGTTCTCATTAAAGGAACGGCCGTCAAGAGTTACATCATGCACTTCCCAAATCCAGTAAATCCTTCCCTTACCATAGTCCCAGTAAGCCATCGCACCTTTTTTATAAGGAGTTGAAGTGCAATCAGCATCGTTGCATTCAACGATTATGTGCAAGGGATTGTCTCCTTTTGTCGGGTCTTGGTAAACGACCCACTGGGAACTGGCGGCCTTGCTCAAGGACTCGCCTACTGTCGCGTTAAGCAATTCGTCTTCCGCAACCACAGGAAATGATGTGGCGGAATTGCCTGTTTTTTCGCAACTCATATTAAAAACAGCTGGGTTGCAGAGCAGCTGTTTCCCCATGTTTTTTGAGTCAACGACTATCAACAGCGTGCCGTTGTTTACCAACTGAGTGAGATTATCGCAGGCTTCGCTCAAACCGCCTCCACAGTCGAGCGCATTTTTCTCAATGATGATTGTTGAATAACGCCGGTTTATCGCGTCAATCACCAGTTTTTTGAAGAGATCGTCTACGTTGTTGTCAACCACAGGGGCTATATCTGTGTCAAAAGTGCCAGCAGGCAATGAATCACAGTAGAAAGACCAGTTGAGGCCCTTATTATTGAGTTGGACCAGAAGTTCATACTCCCCATCTGCGTAATACGCAATCGGCGGGCGGACGACTCCGACTGTAATCATCTCGCCGTTCAAGTTCGTGACGGTGAGGTTCCAGTCGTATTTACCTGTTATCCCAAACAAATCGGATATGCGGTAGTAACCGGATTTCGTCGTAGTCCAATCCATTAACGAAATTTCGCGGAACCTCCTCACCTTGGAGAGGTTGAGCGCGTGCATTTCGTTGGCAAGCCCTATGCTTGTTATAGAACTTATGTCGAGGAGGTTATTCCAGTTATCCGGCGAACCCCTGCTTTTAAGCAACGAATCTGAAATGTGTTGAGCGGAGTTCTGTATGTCCTTCCTGGCTTCCGCAGTGTTTATCTGGTTGGATGTGTTGTTCCACATCAAGAAGATGATTGCAACGAGAAACAAGAAGAGGATGATGCTGATTACGAAATCCGTTGTGAAAACCTGTGCCTTCTTCATCGCATTCAACTCCATTCAGCGGTCGTTCTCCGGCGACCAACAAACCATTTCAATTGCTAATCCATATCTCGCCGCCCTTGTTTTCAACTGTGTTTTCGCCCACCGCAAAGGGGTTGCACGCCCCAGTGCAGTCGTGAATGTTTGAAGTCAGGATAGGAGAAGACCATTCCTTTTCCTCCCATTGGATGTAGACCCTCTGGTTTCCTGGAACGAACTGAAGAGTGTATGAAACGCCGTTCTGTAATGTGACTGGAAGCAGGAACGTGGCGTGGTATCCGTCGCCGACTGAAACCGCTGAGTTTATGTGCGAGGAAGCTGTTTCCACAACCTGCTTTGCACTCAAAATGCCCACGTCCCTTTCAACATCTTCTCTCTTGGTGTTTGCAACAGCCATGAAAACAACGAACACTACCAGCAGTATGCCGATGAACACCATGAGTTCAATGCCAGTCTGTCCTCTCATGGAATTACCCAACTGCCTGAACAGATACGTTAATTATTTTTATGGTAGCAGGAGGAGGGTTGGGATTCAACGCATCAACCCATTCAGCTGACACAAGCAGCTGGCGATTGCCTGAAAAAGTCTGGATGTCCCTGCATCCATTGTCTGTGGTGGCATCAGGGTACTTGAATGAGCCGATTGTATCTCCGTAAACAGGGGTTTCACCTGCTTGGGTGTATAGCGTAAGCGTTATGAGCCTTCCCTTGCATTCCAAGGATTTCACGTCTTCAGGCACGTAAATAGAAACTGGGTGCCTGGCTGGCGGGCCTTGGGTGGCAACCAAATCAACTGCTTCCTTTAACTTGCTGACGGCATTCTCTGCAAGAGCCAGTTGGTACCGAGTGCGGGTGTCGCCCATTGACATTGAAACATATACCCACACGAGTAGAACTGAAACAACCGCGAAGGCGACGATAGCCAGATATTCCATTGAAACCTGGGACTTCATCAACACACCCAATATTCTGATTAGCGATTAATCACTCGGCGGTTAAATAGGTTGCGCCAAAAACAGGTTTGCTAATAAACTCAAAGCAGTTGTGGAGTGAGTGTGTTTGAATAAAAATTTTTTCTGCAACAGTTGTTTGGGCTGCAGGTATGAAGTGAAAAAGCAGTGTGTTCCAAAAATAATTTTTTAGCAAAGCCACTAAAAACTTATTAAAATGCCGAAAAACAGTTTGTTGCGAAGCCTTTGAAAAAATCTTCTTTAGAAAATGAGTTAGGTGCCTTCCTTGAGCTTCCTGTATTTTTCGCCTATTTCGATGATGTCCCGTATGATGATGTCCCGCTGCTCCTTGTATATTTCAAGGGTTTCCTTCATCTGAAGCAACCCGATGATTGCAATGACTATGGCGATTGCCTCAAGAATGGTGGGCAGGAAAACGCCGGGCAATGGTTCTACGGTGAGCATGTTCGCTCGCTGCACTATCCCGAATGTACTCCTGAAAACGAAGAAGATTAGGGCGGTTTGAATGGTTTTCAAGGGCTTTATGAAATCACTGCCCTCAAGAAAAACGAAGACGTAGTACATAACGAAAGTAAGCACGACTCCGAAGAGAAGTGTGAGAATGTCGAGGAGAGTCAGGAAATTAAAAAAGTCCGCCATAAAACCACGAGAGACGAGTTTGAATAAAAGTATTTAAGGTAGATATAAATATCTTTCCGATACTCAGGCTTTGCACATTTATTCTAGATGTTCTTCTGTGCCTGCGGCTGGAAATTGATTGCTGCACAAAAATTAGCGAGTTCTTGTTTAAGCAGTTTGCGAAAATTTTAAGAAGGGGAAAGCAGACAAAAAGACGAAAAAACAATTT
>JACRGE010000008.1 GCA_016212465.1 Microcaldota archaeon | reverse complement strand
TTTGCAGCATCTGTTTTTTTTTCACAATGAGCCCAAGCATCTTCAGCCCCTTCTTTGTTAGCTCAGTTTCCTTAGAAAGAGTCGAAACGTCGCCCAGGTACTCGTTTCTGACCTGCATTATGACTTCGTCATTCTGAAGCATTATCTCAATAGCTCCTTTTTTCCCGGCATATTCCTTTATCAGTTCTTGAACAAGTTGCATAACTTCTTTTACAGGCAGCTTTATTATGGTGGCGATCTCCGTATACCCGAGGGGCCTGTTAGCGATGAACAAAGCTGCTTCAATCCTCTTGCGCTTGACTCTGTCTCCCGCGGCTATGCTGTAGTCTGGTTCGCTGGCTTTTTCTCCAATCTTTTTGTCTTCCAGACTCTCGATTTCCCTTAGCATCGCTTCAGTTTCATCTTCCTGCAACTCATTTTCGACGGTTATCTTCGCTTTCATGCCCATCACATTCAATCTTGATTTACACCGACATCCTCTTTGTGTGTTGGCGATAAGTTTTAATAATTGCAGTATATATATCTATGTAAGATTTTTTATATGTTGTCAATTTTACTGTACCGCTATTTCTCTGTTCTCCAGAGATTCGCAATTCACATTCATATGCTTTACTTTGGGAGGATTTGATTGCATGGACTTTCTTTTGCCTCAGGAGAGATACCTTGAAGCAGGGGTTCACATCGGCACGAAAATGAAGAACGGTGGAATGAAGGAGTTCATCTACAAGGCGAGGGAAGATGGCTTGCATGTGCTCGACTTGAAGAAACTCAACGAAAGGCTGAAAGCCGCAGCAAAGCTGCTAACGAAGTTTCCTGCCGAGAAAGTGTTCGTTGTTGGCGGAAAGGACAACGCCAAAAATCCAGTCCGAAAATTCTGTGAGTTGCTTGGGTTCCAGCCTCTTACCGGGAGGTTTACGCCAGGCCGTTTCACGAACCCATCAAGAACGGATTTCTGTGAACCTTCATTGGTTGTGGTCGTAGACCCTGGTATGGACAAACAAGCAGTCAAGGAAGCTTATGAAATCAACGTTCCAGTCATAGCCTTGTGTGACACGAATAACAGCACCCGCTATATCGACTTGATTGTTCCAACAAACAACAAGGGAAGAAAAGCCATAGCACTCATTTTCTGGATTCTAGCAAGGGAAGTGCTGAAGCTGCAAGGAAAGATAAATGCAAACGAAGAATTCACGACCACGCCAGAGGAATTCGAGGGCTGAACTTTTAATCTTGTTCCCCTAATTCTTTTATGCACAGTTTCTCCAAGACGTATGATAGGCTGAAGTCTCTTTTGGATGGGCTCGGCATATACAGAAAACACTGCATTAATTCATCTCGGTATGCAAAGCGGCTGGCTGAGAGGCTGGGTGTCTCCAAGGAAGAAACCCACGTAATCTCTTTGGCCGCGCTTTTTCATGACATAGGCAAGGCCGAGCGCATTGGAAAAAAAACCATTCTGCAGATAGTAGCCGCCCCAAGGAGACTCAATCCAGACGAGTTTGCTGTCATGGAAACCCATCCCTTGATAGGAGCTAAACTAGTTCTCGCGGCATTCAACAAATCCCCTTGGGACCAAGTAGCGCACTTTATTCTACTCCATCACGAGCGGATAGATGGAAAGGGCTATCCCTTCGGGTTGAAGGGCGGAAGCATTCCCTTAGGCTCGAAAATAATCGCAGTAGTTGAAAGCTTTGATGCATTTATTTCCGAAAGACCTTACCGGCATGCAATGACCAGAAAAGAAGCGATAGAAAAACTGAAGAAAGGAGCTTGGACGCGCTTCGACCCGATTGTCGTGAAGGAATTTGTTAGTCTGCTGGAGGAAGAAAATGAAAAACGCCGGTAGTACTTGAAACTACGTTTTTTCTTCATTCTGAAAAAAGCTTTTTTATTCCCTCTGCTTAATCAATTCGGTTAAATGGCTTGCGTAGCTTTTTTTGACGTAGAAAAATGGGAGGAGGAGTACCTCAGCAAGAGGCTTTCCGCGCACAAGCTTGAATTTCACGAAGAAAGCCTTAATCTGAAAAACGCGCACTTGGCGAAGGAATGCGATGCGGCTTCCATCTTCATCTACTCAGCCATAAACGAAGGGCTTCTCAAAAAGCTTCCCAAGTTAAAAATAGTAGCAACAAGAAGCACTGGCTTCGACCACATTAACTTGAGTGCATGCAGAAAAAAAAGAGTCACAGTGTGCAACGTTCCAGTTTACGGAGAGAACACAGTCGCAGAGCACTCGTTTGCCCTCATTCTAAACTTGAGCAGGAAAATCCACAAAGCTTACGAAAGAACCGTCAGAGGCGACTTTTCCCTCGAGGGGCTCATGGGCTTCGACCTTAAAGGCAAGACTATTGGCGTGGTCGGTGTGGGCAACATCGGCAGGCATGTAATTAGGATTGCAAAAGGGTTTGAAATGAGCGTTCTAGGTTTCGATGTGAAAAAACCCCCTGGCCTGGGGAAAAAACTCGGGTTTAAATACGTTGGATTAAACGAGCTTTTGAGCAAGTCAGACGTCGTTTCACTACACGTTCCATACAACAAGGCTACTCACCACCTGATCAACGAAAGCAATATTGGATTAATGAAGAGGGGCGCAGTTCTAATAAATACTTCACGCGGGGCGGTGGTGAGCACGGACGCAATCATCATAGCCTTGCAAAATGGTATATTAAGCGGCGCGGGACTGGACGTCCTCGAGGAAGAGAACCTGATTAAGGAAGAGGCGCAGCTGCTTTCCAAACAGTTTCCCCTGAGTTCGCTTCAGACTGTGGTTAAAAACCACATTCTTTTGAAAAACGAAAACGTCATCATAACCCCCCACATAGCGTGGTACAGCAAGGAAGCGCGGCAGAGGATTCTCGAAACCACCGCAGCCAACTTAAACGCGTTTTTCAAGAAAAAACCAATCAATGTGGTTGAATGAGGAAACCAGCAGTCGCAGGCGCGTTCTATCCGCGCAGGAAGGAAGATATTGAGAAAATGCTTGATGAATTCGAGCGAAAGGTAGAAGCGCGCATTAAAAAAGAAAAAATCCCCCCTCCAAAGAAAATCTATTCTTGCGTATCCCCCCACGCCGGCTACGTCTATTCTGGATTCACTGCTATGCACTCCTTCAAATTCCTTTCAGAATGCCTTCGCGGTAAAAAAAACCTTCTGTTCGTGATTGTTTCCCCAAACCACACTGGCTACGGTTTACCTGTTTCCATCAGCACGCAAGACTGGGAGACGCCAGTGGGAGTCGCAGAAGTGGATGTTGAGTTTGCAAACAAAATTCTGGAGCAGTCTTCATTCGCTGAAAAAGACGAGGAAGCACATCTCTTTGAACATTCAATTGAAGTCCAGCTTCCATTTCTCCAGCATTTTTTCAAGGAATTTTCCTTCGTTCCTATCACGTTAATGAAACAAGATTACGGCGTTGCAAGGGATTTAGCTGAAGCCATTATTAAAACAGAGAAGGAAACAAAAAAAGACGTGCTTGTGATCGCCAGCTCGGATTTCACACATTACGAGTTAGCTGAGGAGGCGAAAAGAAAAGATTTCTACGCAATAGAAGCAGCCGAAGCGTTGGATGCAAAAGAGTTTTTGAGAAGGGTTTCTGAAAAGCATGCTAGCGTGTGCGGGTTTGGTGCAGTTGCAACTGCAATAGAGTATGCAAAGAAAAAGAATGCAAGGAAAGGAATCCTAATGCATTTCAGTGACTCTGGTGAAATCACTGGAGAACGTGAAGTCGTGGATTATGCTAGTATTGTTTTCGTGTGACTTGGCCATAAGTTTTGAAGAAATGCGGCCTGGAACTTTCTTCAGTTGGACTATGCGAGCATGCTATTTGTTTGATTCAGTAAATAAAACTACTTACTCCTCTTACGATGCCGAAAGAACTATTTCAGATAAATCTGGCCAAGCCGTTTAGAGTAGGTGTGAAAGTCTTCTGTTTCTGCGCTTTTCTTTGCTTCAACGAACTGGCTTATCTGAGAATCGCACTCATCTGCGTAATAAACCGCAACTGCCTCTGGAAAGCTCGGTTTCTTTGGGGAGCCGAACTCATTGCTGCCGTGGTGGCTGAGCATCAGGTGCGACATTTTTATCTTCAAATTTTCAGGAAAATCAGAGATTCGCTTGATTTTTTCCATGACCAGTTCCTCCCCAAGAACAATATGCCCCCTCAGTAGCCCTTCTTCTGATACTTTTATGTTGGTAGTGACCTGCAGTTCCTTTATTTTGCCTATGTCATGCAATATCGCGCCAGTCAAAAGAAGGTTCCTGTCCAATTCTGGATAGAGTTTGTAAATGGTTTCGCATACTCTGACCACATTTAGGGTATGTTCCAGCAACCCACCCACATACGCCTGGTGAATGTACATGGCAGCAGGTGATTTCTTGAACTGATCCACGAATTCGAGGTCGTTGAAGAATGCCTTCAGCAATTTTTTCAAATGCTCGTTTTCAACAGATTCGGCGACTTCCACTATTTGGCAGAACATTTCTTCAATGTTTTTTTCAGTCACCGGAATGAAATCCTCCACCTCGTACTTGAGCGTCTTCTCAATCCTGCCTTCGTTTTCGTTCACGTCAATGCGTAACTTGCCCTGGAATTCTGCAGCAGCTCCACGCAGATGGACAATATCGTCTTCCTTGAAGCCGCCGTACGCTTTCATTACGGCTTCTAGGCTCCTGCCTCCCCAGTAGTTCGCCTCAATCTCGCCGCTCTTGTCTGCCAAGCCTACAACGAAACGGAATCCGTTCTTGTACTCGACGGGCGGCTTCTTGTACTTCACGGAGAAAACGCTGTCAACGATGCTCGCGTCCTTCAATTCTCTTATATACTGTTTCATCCATTCCACCTTCGCATCAATGGCAACTATCTAAAACTAATAAATGGAAAACAAGTTAAATATTGGCTGGCGCGGCGTTCTTCTGGTTTGCGGAGGGTGCGTTTCTTGGCTGAACTAATGGATGCGATAAGGAATAGAAGGAGCATCAGGAGATTCATTGAAAAAGAGATTCCGAGGGAAGCAGTTGAACAGCTGAAGGAATCCTTGATTTGGGCGCCTTCCGCAGGCAATCTGCAGGCGAGAAAATTTTACTTCGTTTTCAAGCCACTTGTTAAAAAGGAAATTGCAAGAGCTTGTTTCAACCAGTCCTTCGTAGCCCAAGCACCCCTCCTAGTAATCGCGTGCGTTGATTTTGATAAAATAAGCCCTTACGGAAAAAGAGGGAGAGAGCTTTATGCTGTTCTTGATGTTGCTGCAAGCATTCAAAACCTTTTGTTGGCAGCTCATTCCCTTGGCTTGGGAACTTGTTGGGTGGCTGCATTCGATGAAGAAAACGTGAGAGCAATTCTTAACGCTCCTTCTCATCTCAAGCCAGTTTCCATCATTCCAGTCGGCTTTCCTGCAGAGAAACCTAGCCCCCCAAAGAGAAGAAGCACCAATGAAGTATGCGAGGAAATCTTATAGAGCCTCAAATCTTTCTCTCAACCAAGTAATCCGAAAACGCCTTCAGTTTTTCTTTCGCCGCGCTTTCCTTCAACACCGCATCCGATTCACTCCAGGCTTCTTGAATCAGCTTCTTTGCAAACGCCTTAGCGTATTCGATGGAACCAGTTTCCTTCATTATAGTTATTGCTTCAACCGTGAGTTTTTCGTCGCTTGTATGCATTTCAAGTATTGCCTTGAGCCTGCCAGCTTTTTCACGTGAAGCATTTCTGAGGCAGTGGATTACTATCAAGGTTCTCTTGCCTTCGTGAATGTCCTCTCCAAGCCCTTTTCCTTTCGCGAACTCCTCGCCAGTGAGGTTCAGGATGTCATCCTGAATCTGGAATGCAATGCCAATAGACTCAGCGTATTTGCCGAGTTTCTCTATCTGTTCTTCAGTTCCTCCACCAAAAAGTGCACCTAGCTTGGCGCTCATTCTTGCGAGAGTGCCCGTTTTAAATGCGCACATCTGCAGGTACTGGCTTTCAGTTACATTCTCCGCTTTTCCACTGTGCCAGTAGATGTCGTATGCCTGACCGACGTGGATGTTTATCATTTCTTGCGCATAGATTTCAAAAGCCTTCAAAAGGGTTTCCTTGCGGTATTTTTCCTTGTTTTTGATTAGTGCAAGCAAAGGCAGGAAGTACATGCTGTTGCCGGCGTTTACAGCTACATCAACTCCATAAATCTTGTGTATGCACGGCTTTCCTCTCCTCAACTCCGATGAGTCTTCTATGTCGTCAACCATCAGCGAGCCATTGTGCACGACTTCAGAGATTACAACCAAATCCTTGACGTTTTCAGGGTCTTTTCCGACCGCTTCCGCAACCAGTAACATTAGGGTAGGCCGCCACCTCTTTCCGCCCCGGTCAAGCAGGTTCCAAATTGGTTCAGAGAGGGCCTTTGTTGCTGCCTCCTCGTCGTAGCTGTAGCGGGCTTTGCCGCAAGTAAATTCAAGGGATTTCTTGTCATATGCCCTGGGAACGTATTTCTCCACCATAGCGTCTATGAACGGCTTTTTTTCAAGCAATACCTTTTCTATATCCGTTTTCATACTCACACCCTCAGTTAAATATATTACCGCATTTCATTAAAAAGAAGCTATTGCAAGGAAGTATTTAAAAAAAAGCGCAGGTATGCAAAACGTTGTTTTTTCAAACAACCTTGAATTTATATCCGTAGGCGAGTATCCCTTCCTTGCCTGCTTCAAAGATTTTCCTGAACCGCATTTCAACAGTGGCTCCTGCCTTCACCTTCTCTTTTTCGGAGTCCACTATCTGAGCCAAGACCCTGACTCCATTACTCAACTCTATTATTGCAAGGAAATAAGGAGATTCGTTCTCGAAACCCCTTGGCGCGGAGTGCACCTCCGTAAAGGCATATATCCTTCCGTTTTCAGGCATTTTCTGGAGTGCAAGCTTTCCTTTCCTCCTGCACTTTGGGCAGACCTTCCGCTGCGGGAAATAGCTTGCGCCACAGGTCTGGCAAACGCTTCCGACCATGCCGTATCTTTCTGGAATCTCTCTCCAAATCAGTGAGCTACTCGGGCTAACCATTTCAGTCACCCCTCTTGAAGACATGGACAACAGTTGTCGCACCACTGCCTCCCACGTTCTGGGTCAAACCGATTTCCGCGTTCTTCACCTGCCTCTCTTTCGCTTCATTCCTGAGCTGCCAAAAGATTTCACAGGCTTGTTTTACTCCAGTTGCTCCCACAGGGTGGCCGCATGCCTTCAATCCTCCTGAGGTATTAACCGAAACCCGGGAATTCAATGCAGTCTCGCCTTCTTCAACAGCCTTTCCGCCATACCCTTTTTCAAAGAAACCGAGGTCCTCTATCGCCAGGATTTCCGCTATGGTAAAGCAGTCATGGACTTCTGCGACATTCACTTTTTTTGCATCGATTCTCGCTTGCTTGAACGCTTCAGCTGCAGCTATCTTTGTAGCCTTCATTTCAGTCAGTTTCTCCCTGCTTGCCAAAGCAAGTGCGTCGCTTGCTTGAGAACTCGCGATGATTTCAATAGGGAGATCGGTGAAACCTCTGGCTTTCTCGCTGGCGCATAAAATGACTGCAGCTGCACCATCTGTTATTGGAGAGCAGTCCAAGAGCTTCAGCGGCGTAGCCACATAACCCGAATTCATGACTGCCTCAACAGAAATCTCGTTGCGGAATTGAGCATATGGGTTCAAAAAGCCATGCTTGTGGTTTTTGACTGCTACTGCGGCAAGCTGTTCCTCGGTTGTCCCAAACTCTTTCATGTGCCTGTTGGCCATCAACGCATAGAGTGCAGGAAAGGTCGCTCCATTAAACAACTCCCACTCCTGGTCGCCTGCTCCACCCAAAGCAATGGCAGCATCCTCAGCACCAATGTCAGTCATCTTCTCCACTCCACCGACTGCAACGATGTCGTATGCTCCAGATGCAACCGCGAGGTAGCCCATTCTCAGGGCAACCCCGCCGCTTGCGCACGCTGCTTCCACCCTTATGGAGGGAATGGGATTCAAACCCAGTTGGTCAGCCATCAAAGCCCCGATGTGTTCTTGCTCGATGAATGTTCCGGAAGCCATGCAGCCCCCGAAAAGCGCTTGAATGTCTTTTCCTTCGAGGTTTGCGTTCTCCAACGCCCTCACGCCCGCTTCGACTATGAGTTCCCTGAAGCTTTTTTCCCAGTGCTCTCCGAACTTCGTCATTCCTGCGCTGATTATTGAAACGCGCCTCATGAGTCTCCACCTTCAATTTGTTCTAAACATCCTTGAGCTTCCTCCTGTGCTTTACGTAAGTAGCATAGTCCACGTACTCCTTTTCCTTTATCATGTTGAAAATGGTTTCCTTCGGTCTCTTTCTTTCAGCCTCCTTCGTCGCCTTGAACGACAACGCGTCTGCACCAGCCCCGCTTCCGTAGGAAACAACGAGAATGCGTTCGCCTTCTCTCGCTACATCCAGTATGCTAGCCAAGCCAATGAACGAGCACGCGCTGTAGGTGTTTCCAATAAATGGAGTCACGAGTCCCTGCTTTAGTTTCTCCTCCTCAAAACCCAGGATCTTGGCTGCCTTCAAGGGAAACTTTGCGTTCGGTTGGTGGAACACAACGTGGTCAAAGTCTTTGGGTTCTAAACCAGTTTTGGCGAACAAACCCTTGGCAGCGTTGATGACGTGCCTAAAGTAAGCTGGTTCTCCAGTGAACCTACCTGCTGCCTGCGGGAATTCAGCTGAGGGTCTCCTCCAAAAATCAGGCGTATCCGTTGTATAAGAATAGAATTCCTCGAAGTCCGCAATAACTCCTTGGTTTCCCACTATCACCGAAGCCCCGCCGCCTCCAGTTGAAAACTCAAGTGGATCGTTCGGTGAACCCTGAGCGGTGTCAGTTCCAATTGCGAGCCCGTATTCGATCATGCCGCTGGCGACCATACCCAAACAACACTGCATTGCAGTTGTTCCAGACTTGCACGCGAACTCGAAGTCTGCTGCAGTCAACTCCGGCGAAGCCCCTATGGCATCCGCAACAGCTGCTGCAGTCGGCTTCACTGCATATGGCTTGCTTTCCGAGCCCACGAAGACGGCACCAATCCTTTTTGCATCAACACCCGAATTTTGAACAGCTCTCCTCGCGCTTTCCACTGCCATCGTAGCAGAGTCTTCATCAAAAGCAGCGACTGCCTTCTCCTTTATCCCAAGGCCTTCGGTGATTCTCTTCACATCCTTTCCCCAGACTCTCGCAATCTCTTCTACCTTAATCCTCCTCTTTGGAATGTAAGCACCGTATCCAACGATTCCAATTCCTTTCACGAAATCACCAAAAGCTTTCCGCATTAAACATGATAACCTGCTAGCCCAATAGATTCTGTGGCTGCTAAAAGCGCCACAATTAAATAGATTAATACACCAGAATCTTAAATAATTCGTTGTTCAAAGAACCTTTCTTCGTCTTTTGACGAACTTGGTGGTTGGGGGGATGGAAATGGATTCTCAACTCAAGGACTTTTATAAGAAAACTCCGGTAGAACGGCTTGCAGTAGTAAGGGAATGGGCTGAATTGAGTGAAGAAGAGTGCACTCTATTGAAGAG
>JACRGE010000101.1 GCA_016212465.1 Microcaldota archaeon | reverse complement strand
TAAAAAATAAACAAGCTGAAAAATAAATAAAGCAGAAATTGCACATTATCAACATCAAAACCAACCACAGGCAAGCACATCTATTTCTGACTGTTAGTGGCTGCAGGCTGAACACCTCGTTACCTCTGTGCTTACACCACAGCTCTATTAAACTCCTGTTATAGGAGTGTCCTAAGTCTATTTTCGCGGCGTCTTTCATCCTTAGATGCTTTCAGGATTTATGACTTATGGCGTAGCTGCTCTGCCTGCCCTGTCGGACAGCAGATTCACCAGAGGCCACGAACCACCGTTCCTCTCGTACTAAATGATCCTTCCACTCAGACCTTGACATCTCTAGTAGATATCATACAAACTGTCTCTCAACGTTCTTAACCCAACTCACGAATCGCTTTAACCAGTGAACACCTGTACCCTTGGCCGCAATCAGTAACCCTTTTTCATCTGTTTTCTTTTTGGGATGATAGGATTATTTCTGCACGGCCGGGATGCGATGAGTCGACATCGAAGTAGCAAGCCGCGCCGTCGATATACTCTAAACTTTTAAGAAAAGTTTAATCAAAAATTGTGTGTTTCGCTTCGCTCAAGCACACTTATTGATCCAGTTCTCAAAAGTTCGTATGAGCTCTTAGGCGCGACAACTCAGTTATCCCCGAGATAGCTTTTCTGTCATACCTAGCCCCCAATAAGGAGGACATAAGGTTTCGCTAGACCAAGCTTTCGCTCCTGCGCCCCTCGCTTTGCAGGGCACAGTCAGGCCAACTTTTGCTCTTGCACTCAACTCTGAATTTCTGAATCAGATGAGTTGACCTTTGGGCTCCACGGATATCCTTTCCGCGGAGTGCCGCCCCAGCCAAACTGTCTGCCTACAGTTGTCCTTCCTTGCGGAAGTTAGCAATGTAAGTTATGAAGGGTGGTGTTTCATTTTTGTCTATTTCTGACCTTGCGACCAGAACATAGCAACTCCCACCTACACTGCACAACAAAACCTACACCACAGCAATAAGCTACAGTAAAGTTCTACGGGGTCTTCGCTTCCCACTAGAGATCGCAGGACTTCACACCTGCATGTTGTGTTCGGGGGACACTAGCTTGGGACAATGGAGATCTCGTTACGCCATTCATGCAAGTCGTCATTCAAACGACAAGGTATTACGCTACCATTCTTCTGATAAGGATTATCCTTGACCAGTTTAAGAGAATTATAGTTATTCCCGCCGTTTACCAGCTCTTAGCTCCGTTGGAACGAAGTTTGAAGTACTGGCACTGGGCAGACGTAACATCCCATACACACCTTTTCAGGCTTGCGAGATGCTTCGTTTTTGTTAAACAGTCGGACCGCCCTTGTTATTGCACACTGTATTCGCATTTCTGCAACACGAACGCAGGGACCCCTTCTACCAAAGCCACGGGGCCAATCTGTCGATTTCCCTAAGCTAGTTTACTCCCTCATGCCTTAGGCTTCTCACCCTGGGACACCAGTGCTGGTTCTTGGTATAGTTGCTTAGCATCCTTCAGGATTCCATTTTCACGGGCTCCCGGCATCAACCATACAGCCAAAAGCTGCTATTCAGGAGATTAGCCTGTTTCTCGTCATTATGGCACTCCACAGGCTTGTTTCCTTTAACATGAACGATGGTTCATGATGATTTAGCCAAAAGCGTCTGAAATCCTGCTTGCGTTGCCGCGCGTATCTAAGCAGTAAGGGAATCTTAACCCTTTTCCCTTTCCCATGCATCCAGTTGGGAGCATGGTTAGGGCTAACTTACCCTCAGTTGATTTACATTGCTGAGGAACCCTGGCCCTTAAGGCATTGAAGATTCTCACTTCATCTAGATCCTACTACTGCCAGGATTCTCATTTCTGTACAGTCCGCTGAAAATTTAAATCCAGTTTCTATCCGTACAGAACGCCTACCTACTACATGCAGAACTCTTGCTCTGCAGTCTAAAGTATCGGTAGCAAGTTTAGCCCCGTCCATTTTCGAGGCATTCACCCTATACAGGTGAGCTGTTACGCGTTCTTTAAAGGATGGCTGCTTCTGAGCCTACCTCCCAGCTGTCTTAGGATGGACACACTCTTCAACCTTTAACACTTAACCTGCATTTTAGGACCTTAACTTTAGTTTGGGCTGTTCCCCTCTTGCGATACAAGTTTACCCCGCACCGCCGTTTCCCGGGTTCTCAGGCAATAGAGCATTTGGAGTTGAACAAAGAGATGAGGGATTTCTCCCCCGAGTCTCTAAATCCGTAGCTCTACCTCTCTATTAACCTCCCCCGAGACTAGACTAGGGCCTATTTCGGTAGGAACCAGCTATCACCAGACTCGATTGGCCTTGAAATTCGATTGCACCATTATTTAGTTTTTCATTGTGATTCAATCAAATTTTTCACCCCTAGCCCCAGGTCAGAAGAACGTATGCACACAGCAACTCTTCAGGCCTCCACGAAGCAGAGCTTCGCTTCACCTTGCCAAGGGCTAGATCGTCTGGTTTCGGGTAGCATTCAAGTGATTAAAGGCATTTTCATACCTCTTCCCTTGCTTCTTTGGGAAGCTGCGGAATATTGGTTTCCCTTAGGATGCGCTTTTCAGCTTATCCTTACCACTCAAATGCACTCCCTGGCCCGTTATTCAGAACGTACGATACAACTCCGAAGAGCAGTATCTCACTATTACCAACAGGTTTCAGGTTCTTTTCACTCCCTGTTACGGGTTCTTTTCAACTTTCCATCACTGTACTGTGTTTGCTATCGGTCTCAAGACGTATTTAGGGTTGGATGTTATTGGCACCCAATTTCGCGCGCAATTTCCAATGCGCGCTACTCCAGATACCTTCACATCTTGCTATTTTCCTCCTAAGGGGCTGTCACCCTCTCTGGCATCCTTTTCCAAGGAACTTTGGAATGAACAGCAAGACTAAAAGAAGGTCTTAAACACCACATCTTCTCCAGATTGCTCTGAAGAATTCGGTTTGCCCTGTGCTGTTTTCGCTCGCTGCTACTAACAGCATCTAATTTATTTCTTTTCCTCTGGGTACTAAGATGTTTCAGTTTCCCAGGTTCCTCCCCGTTTCCGGGTTTTTGGGAAGTCCCATTCAGGCATCTGAGGTTCAAAGGCTGCATGCGCCTACCCTCAGCATTTCGAAGCTTGCCTCGCCCTTCATCAGCGCTTGAGCCAAGTCATCCGCCTGCTGGTTTGATCTAGATGTGCTTGCCTATGATGGTATCAATTTCATAGCAATTTCTTGCATATGAACATAATACCCTTAGCCAAAAACAGTTCAGTTATTTGGCTGCATTGGAACTAATTCCCTGCAAAGTTGTCAGTTAAACATGATGTTGTAGTTTTATACTTTCTTTTAATACTTCTTTTTCTTTCTAATTTTTTAAATATTTTTTAATACTTCTTTATTTTTTTGGACTGCCCTCAATTTTATTTACTTTTTAATCTGGACCCGCCGGGATTTTCAAAGCATATCAAGCCCCATAACAGTCTCCCTTCAAAGGCATTGCAAAGCAATGCCCCCTTTCTTTGGAGGCTGATAAGCACCTTTCTTTTGGGAAAGAAAGGGGGTTATTTTTGAACCCGGGACCCCCGCCTCGCTTGGCCTTTATTTGCATGCAAGGGCGATGCTCTGCCGCTGAGCTACAGGCCCATTTTTACAGGCCCATTAGAGGGATTGCAAAATCCCCCATTTTTAGGCATAGAATAACTGCTGCTGGCAAGTTAACTATAGTTAATTTTTAGTTGATTTTTTTTAGGAGGTGATCCCCTCAAAAACACTATGTGTTTTTGGGGTGCCAAAAAGCTTTGCTTTTTGTGCACACCCGCAGGTTCCCCTCGTTAACAATAGTTGATTTTTTTTAGGAGGTGATCCACCCGCAGGTTCCCCTACGGGTACCTTGTGACGACTTAACCCTTCTTACTGAATTTTAGTTCGTTTTGAGCAACAAGCCCAAGCCTCACTAAAACCCTGCTCGAATGGTTTGACGGGCGGTGTGTGCAAGGCACATTGACTTATTCACCGCTTACTGCTAATAAGCGATTACTAGGGATTCCGGCTTCATGAGGATGAATTGCAATCCTCAATCCGAACTAAGGCATGGTTTAGAGGGTTAGCTTCTCCTTTCGGAGTTGCATCCCATTGTCCCTGCCATTGTAACGCGCGTGTAGCCCAGGACATTCAGGGCATACCACCTACCGTTGCCTACACCTTCCTCCTTGTTTCCAAGGCAGTCCTTATAGTGTGCCCAATCCTTCCTGAGAAGTTGGTTGCAACTATAAGTGTAGGTCTCGCTCGTTGCCAGACTCTCAGCAAAAACCGCGGGTTTTTGCAGTGTGTAAACCCTCGGTTTCCATAACTGGACATCTCACGACACGAGCTGACGGCGGCCATGCACCTCCTCTTGGCCTGTTAAGTAAGACCTTTAATCTGACTTTCATTCTGCCATCGGTCCTGGTGAGGTTCACGGTGTAGAATCTGATTGAACCGCACGTTCCACCCCTTGTAGTGCGCCCCCGCCAATTCCTTTAAGTTTACCGACAACGGAAGTAAACTCCAGGAGTTTACTCCGCTGAGTTTCGGTCTTGCGACTATACTCCCCAGGTGGCGAGCTTAGCGCCTTCACTTCGGTACAGCACATTCACGAGGAAGATGCTATACCTGGCTCGCAGCGTTTACAGCTAGGACTACTCGGGTAGTTAGCGAGCAAATTCTCATTTCTTATCTTGCATTTGTGCTTCTTCTTCGCATTAGTAGATTACAGGCAAATTTGCGAAGCTAACTCCACAAATTCGGAGAATTTGTCGTATCTAATCCGTTTTGATCCCCTAGCTTTCATCCCTCACCGTCGGACTCGTTCTGGATAGGTGCCTTCGCCATTGGTGGTCCTCTAAGGATTATCGCAGTGTAAATTCACTCGCTGAATCTATATTCAAACGAAGTGAGATATTTTACCGCTACCCAAAGAGTACCCCTATCCCCTCCCGATCCCAAGCCTAGCAGTTTCCCTTGAAGCTGTTAGGTTGAGCCTAACAATTTAACAAAGGACTTGCTAAACCGGCTACGGATGCTTTAGACCCAATAAATGTGATTGCCACTTGTGGCGCCGGGGTTACCGCGGCGGCTGGCACCGGTCTTGCCCACCACTTATTCGTTGAGATTTTTAGACTCAACAAAAGCCCACCATAAGGCGAGCACTTAGGGTTCCCTTGTCGCGCTTGCGCGCATTGCAAAGGTTTCCTGCCTGCTGCACCCCTTAAGGCTAGGACCCTTTTTTCAGTGTCCTTCTCCGGGCTAGGACTCTCATCCCCCGTACCGATCTTTGGTTTGGTGAGCTTGTAAAGCGCTAGTTTGCAATCCGCAAAACTTGTTCTGCGCAGCGTTACCTCACCAACAGCCTAATCAGCCGCCGACCTATCCTAAGGCGTTTGCACTTTAAGAGAAAGAGCATTCCAGCACCAATCTCCTATCAGGTATTAGCCTCATTGTAAAGCGCCAGCTTTGCAATCTGCAAAACTTGTTCTGCGCCAGTTTCCCGAGGTTATCCCTGTCCTTAGGGAAAGTTATCGACGTGTTACTGAGCCTTTTGCCGGTCCCTTCTTGCGAAGAGCCCAAGACTTGCATGGCTAAGTGGAACCCTAATAGCAGCAATCTCCCGAAGGATCAACGGGAATAAACATAATTGCCGCAAGATTTAACTATTGTTAACTCTTGTGTTAACTTTGTCAACATCTGCAGTCTATGCCTACATCATGCTTAATCATTCAATCAAGCACTCATTATACTAACTTAAGAAGACCCTTACTATATCTTCCCGACATATGCCAAACATGCCAAAGCCGCCAACCCTATTTGTGATGTGTTGTGCCTGCCTTGCATTTTGAGCAAATCTCCTTCTTGGAAAGAAGTATTTTTACTTATATCTTAACTTATATTTAAACATTGCGTTCCTTGCTTTGTTCGCTCCAAACAATGCATGGGCAGTTTGATTCTTTTTGTGACTGCCTTCGTTTAATTTTTGTTTTTTATGGCTGCTCTCATTTAGTTTTTGATGTATTTAATGTATTTTCTTGGAACTGCTTTCTCTTTAGGTTTTGATTTATATTTGGTTTTGTTCTGATTTTTTGTATTTTAGGACAATCTTTCTTAACTCTTCATTTAAATCGGTTAAATTTAACTCCAGGTCAATATCCAAACTGGGAAGCAAATCCTCCAAGGATAACCTTTCGTGCGCTATTCGGTTAATATTATGTTTAAAATCATTTATATTATCTTTGGTAATCAAAAGGCCTGCAGCATGCGCATGGCCGCCAAACGCATTCAAGAATTCCTTGCATTCTAAAAGCGCATTAAACAGATGAAAGTTTTTTATGGAACGGGCAGAACCTTTGCACAAGTCTTCGCTTAATGATATAACAATAGCGGGCCTATAAAACCTATCTACCAATTTTGAAGCCACTATCCCCAAAACTCCCTGATGCCAATCCTCTTTTGCAATCACAATGACTTTATGCTCTTTAAAATTTATATCCCTGTTTATCATATCCTCCGCTTCTTCAAGGATCCGGCTTTCT
>JACRGE010000099.1 GCA_016212465.1 Microcaldota archaeon | reverse complement strand
CGCCGCGAGCTTTGTTATCCAACTCACAGTGCCTGTGAGTCCAGCAACAAGCCAGAAAATCCCAGTGAAAATCACTGCACCCCATATCATCTCAGGAGATGACCTGCCTGCGATTGCCGCTGCCCCGATAGCCTTCATCGGCTGGACAGGAAAAGGAGTTCGGTAGTACATTCCACTCATAATTTTTACAGCCCCAAAACCGAAAAGGACGCTCAGAGGGTCCATTCCGTTTATCGTTATATAGGCAACTACGAAAGGGATGAGCGTCCCCAAGTCGCCAAATGCGCCTGCGAGCTCTGCCCTGTCATACATGTTTCCCATAAACCACATTCATTTCACCTTGAAGTACGGTTCCCTAAGCAAAACAGCTTCTTTAAACAGTTCTTCCAGTTTTGAATCGCTTGCACCGCTGCGCATCACTGTAAGAAAATCAACCAGATTGTCCCCCCTCATCAAACACGGTTTGAACTTGCCGTCGGGGGTTATTCTAATTCTGGTGCACTTTGCACAGAACTCAGTGTTGTGCATGGGCTTTACTATCTCTACTACGCTTCCATTCACGCTGTATTTTCTCCTGCCGTGCATGAGCTTCCTTACGGTAACTCGGTCAGAACTCTTTTCAAAACTTCTTTCAACAGTGTCCAAATCAAAGAAATATTTTTTGAAAAATTCGCTGTCAGTGTTCACCAGCTCGATTAACTGCAAGACAACGCCGTCGCGCGAATAATTTTTTAGCACATCGTGAATTTCCTTTTCGTTTATACCTTCCATAACAACCATGTTAAGCTTCACGGGCTTGAGTCCGGCTTCAATCGCCGTTTCCACTCCATTTAAAACTTCCTCGAGCTTTCCTCCTCTTGTTATGTGGGAAAACACTTCGGGCTTCAATGTATCGAGGCTGACGTTTATTCTGTTCAAACCTGCACTTTTGATGTCTTCTGCATATTCCTCCAGAAGCGTTCCGTTGGTCGTCATGGAAACGTCGTTTACTCCGTCGACATGCGAAAGCTCGACAATCTCGCATATGTCTTCTCTAAGCAGCGGTTCACCGCCCGTAATCTTTACTCTCGTAACTCCAAATTTCGCGCACACTTTTATAATCCTCGAAATCTCCTCAGGAGTCATCTCTGTGCAGGATTCTTCTATGCCCTCCTTGTGGCAGTATATGCATCGCAAGTTGCATCTCGAAGTTACCGAAATCCGTACGCCTGTAATTGGCCTTTCGAACCTGTCATAAATCATCCTTATCAACCCTGATTTTCAGCTCTACAACATCTCCTTTTTTAAGTTTAGATTTCTTCAAAGATGAAACCATTCCCAAAACAGTCTTTTTTACGAAGTCCTGCACGAAATTTACCATCGGCACTTCATTTTTGTTTATCTTCAGGGAAACTTTCTTCTTAGCCGTGATTACAACGCAGTCACTCAGTCTCGCATTTCCTCTGTAAATTTTTTCTGCCATTTCCCTGCACGTCGAACTGACGCATTCACCGCAGTTTAGCCCAGGGAGTTTCCTTATTATTTCTTTCAACCTCATAGTCTACTCCTTCAAGTGCTTAACTATATGGCATGCTTCCCTGAGTATCAATTCCATACCGGTTTTTACAGCGTCCGGCGATCCTGGCAGGCAAAATACAACCGCATTTTTATATATACCAGCTGTTGCCCTGGACAGAAATGCAGTGCTTCCAAGCCTATCGTAGCTTATACTTCTGAAAATTTCACCGAAGCCGTCGAGTTTTTTTTCGAAAAGAGGTTCGAGAGCTTCAATCGTAACGTCCTTCGGAGATATTCCAGTCCCACCAGCTGTCACAATAACGTTTGGGCTGTATCTTTCTGAAGCCTTTTCCAGTGCCTCAACTATATGCGCCTTTACGTCCGGGACAATGGTATAAAACGCAATTTCATGCCCTTCATTCTTCAGTGCGTTCAGTATAAAACTGCCTGAATCATCGCCGGTGCTTTCTCCTCTGAACTTTGAGTCCGACACAGTAATAACCGCTGCTCTTACAAATTTTGGTGCATGCTTCCTGTGCTCGGCAGTTGTTGAGCTCATGTTATCCATCCTTGGCTTTTTCCAGCACGCGTATTTCTGTAATCTCGGT
>JACRGE010000098.1 GCA_016212465.1 Microcaldota archaeon | reverse complement strand
AAGCCTCAGGGGAGATTTGAATTCGGTAGCCTGCTGGTTCTTTCTTTTCCCTAGGGTTTTCTTTCTTCGCAAGAAAGAAAAGGCTACTCCCGCCCTCCTGTTTTCCCGCGGTCTTTTTCCGTTAACGCTTTGCCCGCAAGCAAAGGGTTATACGAGACTTACGCAGCCCTTTCTTTCTCCCTAGGGTCTTTCTTTCAGGGAAAGAAAGAGGCTAAGGCGCTCTAACCGCTGAGCTACAGAGGCTTTATTTACTTGAATCCACTACATATATTACTTGTTTTTGCTAATAAAAATGTGTTTCTTTCCTTAGGCGATTTTAGATTCAAAGGGTTTTGAATGGAGCCGCCAAGCAATTTCACGATTCTCTTGGGAACGGTGGTAACCCTAGCAGTTGCCCTCATTTCCCTAAAAAGGGAGGCGTTGACGAAAGGCGGGACTGTTGCAGCAATTCTTTTGGGAATCCTCGTGTTTTCCTTCGGGGGATGGCAGTGGTTCGCTCTCTTGATCGTGTTCTTCGTTTCCTCCAGCTTGCTCACGAAGTACAAGGTGAAGAAAAAGGAACCGATAACCAAGGAGTTCGCGAAAGGCGGCATGCGGGATTTTTGGCAAGTGCTTGCCAACTGTCTTGTGGCCGTGTTTTTTTCCGTGCTCTTTTACTTTTACCCCCAATCCATTTTCTTCATGGGGTTCCTCGGAGTGATTGCGACAGTGAACGCGGACACTTGGGCGACTGAGCTCGGCATATTGAGCAAGAGACAGCCTTATTTGATCACTGCCTTTAAAAAAGTTGATGTAGGCACCTCGGGAGCAGTTTCTCCCAGGGGTTTATTGAGTGCTTTCGCTGGAGCGGCTTTGATTGGCTTGTCTGCAGTTTTTCTGCAGGGGTTCATGAATACCCAGCTGCATTCGCCTGCACTGGTTTTTGCAATCACTGCACTCTCTGGCTTTGTTGGTTCCCTGTCTGACTCTCTTTTTGGAGCTACGATTCAAGGCATGTACTACTGCAAGAAATGCAGAAAAGAAACTGAGCGGACAGTTCACAAGTGCGGCGAGAAAACAGATTACCGAAGAGGCTTCATTTGGATGGACAACGACGTAATCAATTTGCTGAGTTCCATTGTCGGTTCAGGTATAGCTGTCGGGCTTTACCTACTGTTGGGTGCGTAATGGTAGCGCAGTAACTGTTTCTCTTGCTTTACAGACTGCAGTCATACCGATTAAAAACAAGCGCCGGGAGGGAGACTCTCATTACCTCAACATCCTGAAGCCGGTCGTGTCGGCGTTTTGAACTCCCACTCTCCGTAAAGGAGAACCTGCTTTCTCTTCCTTCTTTTCTTTCCCTAGGGTTTCTTTTCTTGGGAAGAAAAGAAAGGCTACTCGAGGCAGGCGCATTTACCGGATTCTGCCATCCCGGCACAGGATGATTAGGAAGCACGGATTTAAAAGAAGTTGGAGAATCTACTTGAAAAAGAGAACAAAAACAGACTACCTGAGACTGAATGCGAAAAGAATTCGTTGAGTGGATGGATTCACGTGAGCCTGTAGTCTCCTGTGAGCTGGCCGCTGGAGTACACGACAAAGCCCTTGTTCTTCAGTATCTCTGCCGCTACTATCTTTCGTTTGACGTCTTCGCCCCGCATCTTCAGAATCTCTATGGCCCGCCCACGCCTTCCATCAGAGTAGATGACGTTGTAGAGGGTGATTATGCCGTCAGACAAAAAGCTGACTGCTTCCCCGGTTTCAACATAAACTGCACCGACGTGCGTAGGGTTCGCTACTTCCCTGACAAGGAATGAGTTTATATTGTGGGCTTCAAGGTAGCGGAACAACTGTTCCATGTAAATCCTGAATCGCGACTCTTCCCCACTGAATGCCGAGGAAATTGCGCTCAACGAGTCTATGCAAACCAAGTCTGGCTTGAAGTCCTCTGGAATCAATACGGGTTGGATGTCGATTAAGAGCTCTCTTTTTGCTTCCGAAAGCAGCGCTTCCACGCTCCTCGCTATGTCCAGAGCGTTGAATCTCTTCAATAGCAGAAGGCCTTCCTTTTCGTACTTCTCTGGTTCCCAGCCGTATCCCTTCATGTGGCTTTCCAGCCTGTATTCTGGCTCTTCGAAGCTCATGTACAAAGTCCTCAGCCCGCTTTTGCACGCGTTGTAGGCCAGTTGTAGGCAGAACGTTGTCTTGCCTGAGCCAGGGCCGCCTTCAATCAACACAGACGCGCCTTGGGGAATGCCTTCCTCAAACAAGTCATCAAAGCCAGGGATGCCGGTTTTAATCTTTTTTTCGCCTTTCTCTTTATTCATTTGACTTCACCTTTGATTCATCCACAGCCATTTTTGTACGAGCATCTTTTCTTGGGTTTAGAGAAAACTATTACTTATTGGTTGCTATTAAATTCTTCTTTTCCTCCTCATCGCCAGCTCTTCCTTGAGCAAAGGAATTTGGCGGTTTATGTCGCGTATGAGCTCAGCATATTTCTTGGTTCTGATGTGGTAAGTTGACTCGCTCACTTTGTTGTTCTCGAAGTAGTCCTTCTGAGTTTCTGCAATCAGTTTCCTGACGACGTTCTTTCTTCCTTCAAGGGCGTGTATCGCCTTCTCTAAACGCCAGCAAATAATCCTGTTGTAAGTGAGGGCTATTACCGCGGCGAGTGCGGCGAGAGAGACAGCTACCTCCCTCCAATTCTCTT
This sequence comes from Microcaldota archaeon, assembly GCA_016212465.1. Lineage (GTDB taxonomy): Archaea > Micrarchaeota > Micrarchaeia > Norongarragalinales > JACRGE01 > JACRGE01. The sequence continues at coordinate 9,015 of JACRGE010000098.1, read as the reverse complement.
TCAGGAAATACTCGAGGTTGCGGTAGGTGGCTTCATAGATCGCCTTTATCTTCGTCTGGGTCGCCTCCAGCTCGGATATCTTCTTGTACGCTTTGTCAACCAACGCGAGGCTCTCTTCGTACCGCTCTGACTTGAATTCCTCTCTTGCTTTGCTGTAAAGCTCCAACACTGGGGCTAGGTCCACTCCGCTTGTTTGGTTGATGGTCGCATTCAAGACCTTAAGCTCGTCCAAGGCGCGGAATGCCATTTGCTTGAGTACTTTGAGTTCGTTGATTTTGTCTAAAACAATTGAATAGTCCGGCTTGCCACCAGCTCCCTCCAAAGCCAGCTGCGCCTCGTACATCTGCCTCGCTATTGCGATGTTATCCGAATACCTAGTTGCCGGCAAACCGTTTTTAGTCATTTCACGCAGGTCCTCTTCAGCGGACTTCAATGCCAAGTCCGTCTTCAAAGCGGTTTCAGAGATCTTTGTTTTGTTTACGTTGCTGGTCAAGGACTCGTTTGATGCAGTAATAGTTTTGTTTATTGACGCATTCACCACGCTCTCGTTTCCGGTCGCGTTTGATGCAGCAAACGCTAGGAAAGAAAGCAGGGCGAGTACAGCAATCACCGTGACGAGTCTCATGCGGTCACCAAAGCTTTATTTTCCACCAGGGTTTTTTCATCGCCTTCTCCGCTTCAACGGAAGCGAGTTTCTCCTCCACCTCAGCCAGCCTGGTCGTATAGCTTTTCATCCTGTTCTCGTATACTCTGGTCTCTATCTTGCCGGCCTGGAGGTATGCCCTCTGGTTTTCCTTGATTAATTCCAGTAGCTTGTTTCTCTCTTCGACCAAGCTTCGCCGCGTTCCCTTAAGCGGCTTAAACAAGTTCGCCTTGATCGTATCAAACCTTATCCTGTCCTGTATCACCTTGCTCAGCCTCTCCTCAAATTGCTTCATGCTATCTAAGTACTCTTCCATACTCAAAGAACCCTGCTCAAAACACTCTCTCTGGGTTTCCTTGATCAAGGAGAGCAAAATGTTTTCCTCTTCGGTCAGCGATTTCAGCCGCTTGTTCAAAAGAAAGAACCTCGTACCCAAGTAAATGAAATACAGTGCCGCAATGGCAAAAACCAATGCTACTGTCAATCCTGGCCAATTGTTTCTCGCGAACACCATGGCGTTGAATCTGCCGGTAGTCTCCAGGGCATATGCTACTTTCGCGTCTTCGGCCCTCTTTGATGCGGTCTCAAAGTCGCCTCTCTCCAAAGCTGCTTTTGCGAACAACAGGAGCCTGCTGGTTTGGGAAGTGGATATGCCGTTTTGAGCGGCTTCCTTGAGTTTTTGCTCAACATCTTGCAAGAGAGACAAGGTGGTGAATGCCGCCTCCTTCTTGATGCCAATGGTTTCATACAACGATTTTATCTTTTCGTACTCCCTTCTCCTAAGGTACTCCTCTGCCTGGGAAACAAGCAAGTTTACCTCGTTGGTGTTAAATCCTTTTTCACTCATTTCCTTTGCGATTAACTTGCTTTCCTCCAAGTATTTCAACGCTTCTTCTTTGGATATTCCGTGTATTATCAAGGTAACCAGCCGCCACTCCTTTAAGCGTATTACGCTTGTGAGATTAGCTGTTTTTGTGGTGATGGTCCTGTTTATCATGCCGGTTATAGTGAAATTCAGGTAATGGCTTCCTTCAGTGAAGTACTTGGGTGCTTTGATGCCTATACGAAACTCGAAGCTTCCCTTCACTGGGATGGCTTTCACGGCAGAGGGTTCAACCTGCAGGTATTTCGCAAGAAAGCCTGAGACGCTGACTGAAACGTTTTCCAAGACTACATCAAATGGGTTCTCTACTTTTAAAACGAAATTGTCTTCCCTCCCGCGGACAAGCTCGTAGGTCTCCTCGGTTTGAAGAAGCTTTTCTTTTTCCTCGCTAGTCAATTCCTGTTTTTTTGTGATGAGTTCTGAAGTGGATGCTGCGCCGACCTCGCTTTTTGACACGGTTCCGCCGCCTGGAATGTTCAGGGTTACGTTAGAGGATTTCGCTGCCACGACAACACTGACTGAAACAGAGCCACTCTTGTTCTCCGAACAACTTGCTAACGCTCTAAGTGTTTTTGTTCCTGTTGATGCACTTTCTGGCACGCTGACTGTTATCTGATTATAGGCTATCGCATCAACCGCCAATTCGCCGATGGAATAGTTCAGGGTGCCTGATGTTATGCTCCAATCAGAGGGCAGCACTAAGGCAAGCCAGGTATTAGATGCGGTTTCATTTCCTTTGTTCTGAATCTTTGCTTTCAACACAATCCCTGAGTCACCTTGGATGACTGAAACATTGTATTGAGTAATTGACACATAAGGGAATGGCCCCGAGGAATAGCTTACTATCGTTGAATTAGTTGAATTCTCGTCCGGCTGGGCTGAAGAGTTCAATGCATCCAACTTCAGGGTGATGGTATCGCTTCTTTCAGTGGATTTTGAAGTAACTTTAACGAAAACAATCGTTGAGTTGCCTGGCTCTAGGATGAAGGTGAGTCCAGTACTGCCCTGCGGCGTTTCGTTGAAATAGATTTGGTTCGTGTCATCCCAATTTGAAGTAAGCTTGAAGCCAAGCATCCAGTCGCCTGTGTTGTTTATTGTCAGGTTCCCTACGCTGATGTTTGAAGCAAGTGGACCTGAAACAACCCCCAAGTCAGCAGGGGACTGAGCCCAAGTCCAGTCGTAATAAACGCTTAGGTTCGTTATTCCGCTTGAATTGGAGTTGCCGCCGGTGTCATTGAATGAAACGAAATACTGCCATATGCCTTCGCTGTTCGGAGTGAAACTGGAGGAATGACTGTAGTTGTACGCGTTGCTGCCAACCAAATTCATTGAAACGTTGTTCCAATTGCTTTGAGGGAACTTGCAGTAATGCATTACTACTGAACCAATTCCCGTGTATTCAGTAAGGTTGGCTGTAACAGTTATTTGGACGTTGGGGTCAAGGCTTGCGTTCGAATTCGGGCTGTTGGTCAGTGAAGCGATTGCCGGAGCAGTGGCATCAGAGACGCTGAAGTTCACCAGAGTCGAGTTACTCAACCCAACCAAGTCGTAAACCGTTATGTTGCAGTTGAGCCAGCCTGCTTCCAGATAACTTGCGTTAATCGTGTAGTTGACCCACGATTCGTTCACGTTAATGCTTTGGGTGGTCTGGTTGTTGAACGATGATGAATTGATAGTTATGATGGCATGGTCCAATTCAAGGTTGTCCGTCCAATACGAGTAGCAGGTTACGCTTTCGTTGTCCCACGGGTTTTGAGGCGAATAGTTTGCGGTCAAGCCAACTGGTTCCTGCGCATCGTACGTTTCTGTAGTTCCAACACTCACGTTGATGGGATTCGCAAGCTTCAGATGCGTTTCATTCATCTTCTCGAAGCTACCTAAGCCATTCCAAAACACGATAGCTGACTTGGAGTAGAAGTAGTCGCTTGGCGTCACCGATCCATTGTACTGCGTTCTCTCGTAATAGTTGTAGCTGTCTTCAGAATACACGTCCACATCGGGAGTGTGAGGCTGGCTTTGTTGGCTGTTGAGGAATACCTCCCCCAATCCGTTTCCGCTCAGGAAATCATTGTAGAATCCCAACCACTCCACGCCCAATAGATCACTCGCTCCTGCCAGCGTTTGGTTGAACGTACCTGACGTGTTCTTTAGCCCAACTCGGTTGATGTCTCCTTTGGCGATATAGAATATGCTGTCCTTGTAGTACCTCCATGTTTCAGTTGCCTTGGGTGTCGTATTTGATTCGATGAGAAAATAGGGTGCATGCGAGTAAAACGAGTAGGTCAGGTTGAAATGCATTGTACCAACGTCGCCGAAAGAACGATAGATGGTCTTCAAAGAGCCGTTGGTCAATTCCGTTGTTGGGCTTGATAGATCGTATGCACTGTAAACGTACGGCCCTGCCTTGAGCTCGGGCGAGAACTGCATCGGACTGACTCCCGCAAGGTTTTGGTTGCTTCCCCTCTTGTCGTAAGCTTCTTGAACCAAGCCGCCCTTGCTTCTGTTCAACACCACTCGCAACTCGGAGTTTTGAACTTCAACATATTCTGAGGTGTTGGTTACGCCCAAGTCTGTTGAGTAGTTGACGCCTCCACCCGTCCTTGCGTAATAAACAAAGTACGTCCAATTATTGCTTGCGCTGAGGGAAGAAAGAAACACGATGTTTCCAGAAGCCACGTAATTCCCTTGGGTTGCCTTGTTGTATAACTGGGAAGGAACCGTGACTAGGTTTGAGCCATTGTAGAACGCCACTTTTACAGACTCCGGACTGGCGTAGTGAGTGAAGTTCAATCGCAGGTCAACTGGTTCAAAGAACCTCTCTATTACGCCGGGTTCGCTTGCGTTGACTTGAATGCGGAATGGAAACGTGTTTCCTTCAGCGTCCGTCCAGTTGCTTTGCCAGAGCGCTCCGCAGTAGAAGAGTTGGCTGAAGTTCGTTCCCGCAATGCGGGCCTCGTACCAGCCAGTCTGGTTTGGCGTGAATGAATACTGCCAGACTGCGGTGCTGTTCGTTGGAACACTTTGGTTCAACATGCTTGCATTGCCTGCTGCAACACCGCCGCTGGAGTTCAGTATGGTGATCGTCTGGGCGCCGAACGCCTTCACTCTCGCAGTTATGTTCACGGTTTCGCCGACTGCGAAGAACGAGCGCGCTTTCTTGTTGGAATCAAAGGTCTTGGCCCAGTAGACTGTTGGTTCTTCTACCAGAATGTCTTGGGACGCAGATTGAGTTGAGCCGTTTTGGATTGTGTAGTTGACCGTAAAGTTGTATACTCCTTTTGCATTGCATTTCACTGACCACGATTGGTTAGTAGAATTCGACTGGTTGATGTTCCCCTTTAAGTAGGATGGGGAGTAACCTTCTTGGAGGCTGCATGCCGTGTTGTTGAATGACAGCCTTGTGCTCACGTTCTCGCACCAGTTGTTGACGCACGTTGAAGAGGAGTTTATGGTGAACCAAACTGATGCAAACTCGGTTCCTGGCACGCTGATTGTTGTTCCAGCCATATTACCTTGCGCGTAGTCAGTTGTGAAAAACACTTGCGAAGAATTCACGTTCCCTGCAGAGTCGTTGACGTAAACTGTTATGGTATAGTTGTGGTCGTTCACTGTGTCTGGAATGCTTATCGTCCCGTTCTGGCAATTGGTCAGCGTTTGGTTCTGGGAACCAAGGTTTGTGAACCAGCACGAGCGCCTGTAGGTGTCATTTGAGGTATAGTTCAACTCTATGCTTGCCTGGCTTGAATTCAATCTGTAGGTGGTTCCGTTCACTGGAAATTGCACGACGAGATTGGGTTTAGTCAAGTCGATGATGATGCTCCTTGTTTCGGTAGAGTTGCAGTTGTCTGCTTGATCGCATGGGGTTACGTTATAAGAATAGTTTCCGTCGCCGTAGTTCGTGAAGTTGATGCCAGTGACCAGCGAATCGTAGGTTGTGACGTTTGCTGCGAACCTGTATGTGATGTTCTTGAAATTTGGTTCCGTGACTGAAACATTTACATAAACCCAGTTCCTGCTTACGTAGGTGTTGTTGCTTTCAGTTCCGGTCGCGTAGCTCACGAGCGGGTTGACCGAGTCCAGGGTCAGATACCTAGACTCGGTTTGGTTGCTGTTCCCTGCCAAGTCGTAGACCGTGGCGTTATACCAGTAAAGTATTTCGTTGTTTGCGAGGTTCGTCCAGTTGATGCTTGAGACCGCAGTCTCGTAAGTGGTTTGGTTCAATACGCCTGAGGCGTTTCGCAATACGTATGTTACGTTCGCAAAGTGTTCTTCAGTCAGCGAAACATTTAAGAAAATCCAGTTCCGGTTTTTTACTGAGCCGTTTGACTCCGTTCCAGCAGAGCACTCAACCAGCGGCTTGATGGTGTCAACAGTAAAGTACTGGTAAGTTACAGTTGAATTATCCAGGCCGTCGTTGGCTATTACAGTCCAGTTGTACAAGCCGTTGGACAAGGAACTCCAGTTGAAGGAAACGGCAGTGCCGTTGGTCTGGTTTTGTGAAGTCGACAACAAAGTGCCGTTTCCGTAGAACCAGACTGTCATGTTGTTCAAATCAACGTCAAGAACAGTAGCGTTCAACAAAACCCAGTTCTGGTTCGTGAAGGAATTGTTTTGAGGAGCGTTGAGGGAGACGCTCGGCGGATGGTTCAACAGCGTATAGGCGATGGTCACGTTGTAGAGCTCTGGAGTGAACGACAGGTTTTCGGTCTGGAAAAAAAACTGGTATTGGAAGTACGAGTTGTTGGTCAAGGACAGGCTTTGCGGCGAGGTGTTGTACGGAGAGCTCCAGGCGCCGCTTGAGCAAACGCTGTCGTTGCAACTCCTCACAGTCAGGTTCAGCTTCAGCACGCCGCGCTTGTAGATGTTTAGGATTTCTGTTGCTGATAAAGTCCTGTTCCAGATTGCGACTTCGTCTATTGTGCCGTTTGTACAATAAGTATTCTGAACACTACACCCAATATGTAAATTAGAACCGGTTACATCAGGAGTGGAGCTAGGGTTAGCAGACGCATCTAATCCACCGTTTAGATAAATTTTTCTCGTAGTTCCATCATAAGTTACTGCTATATGATACCAAGTATTTGGGCTAGTTAATGTATTACCCTGCAAATCATTACTATGAAAAGCATGATATACCTTGCCCTGATACCAAGTAAGCAAATTCCACTTGCTGGGAGATTCTGTCCCCCAATCAAGAAGGTTTTCATCAGAACTTAAATCTGAATTTTGATGGCTTGGGTTAGTGGAATATGTCCATAATGAGATTGTAAATGCGTTATTTCCCAAAGGCAATCCTGAAGCACTGTTTTTTGTAAGTATATCATTGCCATCAAACATAAATCCTCCATTTAATTTTCCAGAAGTTGTTGGCCCCGAATTTGAATCTGGAGTCGCGTCTCCGCTCCAAGTTGCATTATTCCCTAACCCCGACCAGTCTCTAACAAAAGTAGCATTCTCTCCTGTACCATTATTGAAATGCATCAAAAGCACATTGCCGGTCATGTTCGCGCCGCCCAAAACGGTTTCAACCTGCTGGTTGCCCGGGAGTTCTTGGCCGTAGGGCGCGCCCTGAACCCAGGAAACGTTGTTCCATTCCGCAGTCCAGCCCGCGTCAAAGACCTTGCTCGTGTAATTCCCAGTGGCATTGCTGGCGTTCAACTGAACGAACCCGGCTGTAATGTTGTAGAACGTCTGGTTGTAGCTTCCTTCGTTGAAAGCAGTTAGGTTGGCTGTATTGAAAACCGCAAAACCACCGGCGAAATGAATGAAGGTTGCAATCACGAGAATAAGCCCTAGCCAACCAACCCCAGGCAACCTGCCAATGCGTTTTGATAATCCTTCAAACATGGTTGTCACTCGCTTCATTGACCTTCATTTCTCTTACCGACTCCTCGGGGCTCTTCAGCCTGTAAACACGCTTCCTCGCATCCCCTGGGTCAAAGTCCACTTCAAGCCAACCCGCTCTCCTCAAAGCGGATAACACGACGTTCGCCATACTGTCGTTGTTCCAGGCTTTGAAGGCGTCCTCTCGGCTGAACTCCTTGTCGCCGAACGCGTTCCACAAAAGCGAATAACGCCGCATGATCCATTTGGGCAAAGGCTCTGTCATACTAATCCCAATATACATATGCGAATAGCAATTAAAATTAATTAAAAACAAATATAAATACTTTTTGGCAATTAGGATTGGTTAGAAGAATATCTAATATTCTATTTGTATATGTATTGGGCTAGACAGACATTCAGACAAAAAATAGATGATGAGCGGGTTCCCTTCCAGATTGCATTATATTCTGAATTACCTTCTTTTCTTCCTTTGTTTGGATGCCTTTGCTTTTCCTTTAGCGCCGACCTTGGCTCTCTTCATTGTCTTGCCTTTTTTCTTTCCCGCCCCATTCTTTGGCTCCTTAGTTTTTTGCATGGGGACGTCGGTTATCACGAAGAGCGTGTTATACTTGACTTCAGGGTTTTCTTCTGCATAATCAGTTATCCAAACGTATTTCACTGCGCTGTCTGCGTCAGCCACCTTCATTTCAGGCGGCATTTTTCCCTTCACCGCAGCCAGAATCAGTTCCTTCTTGCTGCCCAAACTCTCTTCACTCCAGTTTGCGGTGCATGCGCTGGGAGTGTTTATATCCTTTATGAAAGAGACTGATGTTACGAAGCGTTCCATCCAATCAGGTATCTCGTTCGCAAGCTTTTCCAGCGCCAGCCAGTTCGTAGCGAGCTTGTCGTTTGCAATCCTTGGAGTGGCTTCCACGAAGAAAGGGGTTGCCTCATTCTTCATCCTTGATATCCTAAACTGCTCCTCCAGCTCAACTGAATACACTGCCTTGGACATGTTCTCAATCCCCTTCCCTCCTTCCGCTGGTTTCTTCGGGTCGTATAGAAAAAAGCCCACGAATATCCTGTCGTTCTCCTTCTTTATCTGAAACGGCATCGCGCGAAATCCCAGGTTTTTCTCTTCTACTGCTTTAGTGGGAATGATTTCGCGGACCGTCTTCTTGAATATCCCAAGGAATCTAGGGACTTTTTTTTCTACCGTAGTAACACTCTCCACTTCTATTCTTATGGTCGCAGGTTTGTTCCACAATGCGTCCGCAAGACTAACGTGGTGGATTGGTTTTACATAAATTTTCTGAGCCTGTGGCTCAATTAAAGCATCGGAATCCATACTCTTCACCTAATTCATTACCCCCCGCCATTTTTAATTGTATCCCTTTCAAAGATTTACTCGAATTTTTGGCTTAAACGCCGAGAGCCCCTGCACAAAAAATCAATTCAAAAACAATTATCCTCAGTGTTGAGCTTTGCTTTATTCAGAATATCTCTTCTGCTAGGCATTAATTTATCTGACAAAATCCAGAAAAGTTTGTAATCAATTCTTATGCACTCCCGTTGAGGGACTGTCCTATAATTCTGGTTTTTTGTTTTTCCTGAAGCCACTCCAAAACACGCCGCGTCTAAAAACACGCCAAATTATTTCGTT
>JACRGE010000096.1 GCA_016212465.1 Microcaldota archaeon | reverse complement strand
GGGAACTTCATCCCCTTGTTTTAAAGGAATTCGGTCTGACGATGCCTTGCGCTTCGTTCGAGTTCAAGCTCAAGGGAGTTGAGTGAAACGCGCGAATTGAATAATATCCCAACAGATACTAAAAAAGCTTGTGTCGGGCATTGAAAGGTGCAGCCAATGGAAGAGGAGCCGCTTGTTTTATTGGAGGAGTTGCACGGAATTCCTCTTCTCCTTGTTGGAGGGTACTTGAAGGACAACAACGAAAGGGTTCGAAAGTGGTTCGGCGAATATTTTGCCGACGTGTTCGTTTTCAGAAAATCAGTTGGCGAGTTCTGGTACCCCCGGAAGTATTTCCTCAAAGTCGGAAAAAAGGTATTTGAAAAAATTAGGAAAGACGAAGAATTCCGCAAATTTCTGAATAGGGAAACGCGCGAACAGATTATTGCATTGAACAAATTCTCCGACTCGCTTCCATCCAAGGGAGTCGAAAATTTTTCTAAGGAAGAGGTGGCGCATTGGTTTGATGAATTCAACGAAAAATTTCGTAAAGCCCATTCGACTGGCCAGATTGAGCAGCTCATGGAAATCGAAGGGAATTATTTAACTAACTTTTTGATTGACGCGCTTTCTCAAGCAATTGGAAAAAAAGGCGTTTCAATTGGAGTTCAAGAGGCATTCAGCCTGCTCACTACGCCAACTGAACCAACGAGCTTGGCTATTGAGGAAGGGGCTCTTGCTGCACTTGCGAAGGAAATTGCTGCCGACAGAGAAGCAAGAAACGTTATAATGAATTGTGGCGAAAAGGAATTGGAGAACAGAATAACCAACAGTGGCAACCCGCTTTTGAAAAAACTCGTTGCGCACTGGAGAGAATACGCTTGGATTCTATTTAATTTCGTCGGACCCGAGGCCCCCCTAAGTTATTTCGCAAACAAAGCCAGGGAACAAATCACCAAAGGAGAAAGGGTTTCTGAAGAAAAGAATACCCTGAAAAATAAAGAGATGCTCTTGAGGGAACTACAGCTTGATTCTGAGAGTGAGAGGCTGTTCGATTACGCTCGGGAAATCGTTTGGCTTAAGGGAGAAAGAAAAAATGCAATGTATAGAATTTGCTGGAGAATGGAGCCCTTGGTTCGCGAGGCGTGCAAAAGAATGGATATAAACAGGGAGTTGTTCAACGCGTTATTTCCATGGGAAGTCGGGGAGTTCTTGAGGAAAGGACTTCCCAAAAAGGAAATCGAGCTACGCTCCAAGTTCATGGTGATGGATGGTAGAAAAGGCGGCGAGGAAGTGTTAGTGGGGGAAGCCGCTTCCTCCTTTTACGCCAGGTTGTGCGTGAGGAAAACAACTGACGAGAAAGAATTGAGGGGCACGTGTGCTTCAATAGGCCCCATAGTGAGGGGCCGCGTTAAGATAATTAATAAACCATCAGACATGCATAAAATGAGTGAAGGGGATGTTCTCGTTTCATTCCAGACGGATCCAAACTTAGTTCCGGCAATGAAGAAAGCTGCTGCAATAGTAACGGAAGCAGGCGGCCTGACTTGCCACGCAGCCATTGTCTCGAGGGAAATGAGGCTACCGTGTGTTGTGGGAGTCAAACACGTCACGAGTTCTTTGAAGGATGGCGAAATGGTTGAAGTGGACGCAAAATTAGGGATTGTCAGGAGACTCAAAGACTCAGACGTTCACTGAATTAAAGCATTTTTCAACCGCAGCATTGTTTTTTTCAGCTAAGTCTTTTGAAAACCTTTCCTCCACTGCCTTCTTCAAACTCTCAAGCGAAACGAGACGAGTTATTTTAGAAAAAGCGCCCAGCATTGCAGTGTTTACAATAGGCCTGCCAATCAATTCTCTTGCAATCGAATAGGCGTCCACAGTATAGATTTTTTGCCCAGCTGGAGACTTGAATTCAGATGCAGGCCTCTTGCTTGCAATAAACACGACTCCCTTTTTCTTGAGGCCTTCAAATACGTTGATTGCGTTGAGTAGGGTTTCGTCTAAAACAATGACGTGATCTGGTTCATAAACATTCTGGTGGATTCTAATTGGTTTTTCGTCTATTCTGCAAAACGCTTGAACCGGCTCTCCCATCCTTTCGGTTCCAAATGAAGGGAATGCCTGGGATGCCTTTACGTCAAAGAAAGCTGCAGTAGCGAGAATCTCCGCGCTGGTAACAGCTCCTTGCCCGCCTCTTCCGTGAATCCTTATTTCAATCATAGAATCACTTGAATACACTAGGTCGAAAACAAAATCAAAGATTTTAGTTACACAAACAATTTATTTCTTTTTTCAACACACAAAATTTATTCAACCACATCCAACAGCATTCTCTCTATTTCTGTGAGGGGGTATCTCTTAAGGCTTTCAATCGCACGATTCAGCTTCGCTTCGTTTTCGGCGTAAAGCTCGAACAACTCAGTTCCCCTCTTTATTTCGTCTCCTTTGTTCACCTTCAGGACTAGCCCAGCTTTCTTGTCTGAAGGAGCACCCAAAACCCTGCAAATCCTTGAAACGTTGACGTTGTCTATGTGAGAGATTTTTCCCTCTTCCTCGGACCTGATTTTCTTGGAGAATCTGCCCAAAGGAATGTCTTCAACCCTTATCCTAGGATTTCCTCCTTGAGCCCGAATTATTTCCTTGAATTTCTCAAACGCCCTGCCGGAGAGGATCTGTTGCATCGCAATATTGTATCCTTCTTCCTTCGTGATCCCCTTAACCATGCGAAGAAGCACTCCGCTCATCAAACACGCTTTCTCCACCAGCTGGGGCTCTTCTCTGCCCCTTGAGCTTAACGCACGCAATACGGCCCGCCCCTCCAGATTCGGTCCGATTTCCCGTATCAATGGCTCACTTCCGTCCGTAATCACGCAATCCACTTTCATCCCCAGATGAGCTCCAATTGCCTCGAATTCTCTCGCAAGCGAACGCGCTTCCTCAATCCTCTCCACCTTTGCTCCCCTTCCGCAGGGCACGTCGACTAAAACATATTGCGCGCCCTCAGCTTTTTTTTTCGCGAGGATGCTTGACAGAAGCAGGCTCTTTGGATCAAGGCGAAGCGAATTCCTTATCTTAATAAGCTTTTCTTCAGCGGGAGCGATGCAGAGTGCTCCGCCCCAAGCAAGACAGCCGCCCGTCTTGTTTACAGTATCCTCTATCCTTTTTTTCTCCAAGGCGACTGGAGCAAACACTTCTATCACATCAGCGGTACCAGCTGCGCTACTTATTGCCCTTGAAGAGGTTTTTGGGATAGTAAGCCCAAGGGAAGCAATGATTGCAACCAAAAGAATTGAAACCCGGTCTCCATTCACTCCGCCAACGGAGTGCTCACTCACTACCGGCTTTTTCTTGAATACAAGAGTCTCGCCAGATAAATAGATTGCGGTCGTCAGGCTAGCTGTTTCATCCATGCTCATTCCTTTGGTATAAATCCCTGAAATGAACGCTGAGATTTCCGCGTCGCTGAGCCGCTGGCCCATGATGTCGTCGATGATCTGCTTTATTTCCTCTCCGGTGAGGACGCCGCCGTCGAGTTTCTTTTTAATGAAATCCAGGCTCGGTGGCCTGGTCGTGACCTCAAGT
>JACRGE010000097.1 GCA_016212465.1 Microcaldota archaeon | reverse complement strand
TCGCAAACTGGCTGATTCTAAGGGAGTCTGGCAGAATACAAAAAGCACTTGGCCAAAACGTTATTGAAGTCCTTTCCAGGATCATGGGAATAATGCTCGTCGCAATCGCCATAGAATACATCCGCGAAGGATTCGGGATTAGCTGAAAACAGGTGGGGATGCTACGAAAAAACTAGTTGCATTATGTTTTACTCTCTTAGTTACAATATTTTTTTTCGGATGCGTCCAGCAACCGCCTGGATTGACAACAACGACCGCAGCCTATACCCCGCCAGTTGAAACGATTCCAGTCGCAGAAGGCTGGAGCACTCCCATCAACCTAGGCCCGCCCGTAAACACTTTGGGGTGGGAGGACAGTGCGTTCATTTCGCCAGATGGCAAAACACTTTATTTTTCTTACGCGAACTTCGACTGGCTCACTTTCATGATCTCCGGAAAACGCGTTAAGACTGGCCCCGACAAGGGATTGAATCCAACGGATTTATGTGATGCAATGGTTTCCCAGAAAACGGACTCGGGTTGGACTGAACCAAAGTTACTTGAGATAAACGAGCTTTACGTATGCACTGATGGTGTAGTCACCCAAGACGGTGAAACCATGTACTTCAGCGGGTTGAAGAAAAACAACACCGGCGGACCCGGCAAATCAGACATTTACGTTTCGCGCAAGCAGGATGGAAAGTGGCAGCAGGAAGAGAATTTGGGTCCTCCGGTTAACACGAACTACAGCGAAGGGAATCCCTGGATTTCCGAAGACGGGAATCTATTGATGTTCGAGTCCGACAGGCCGGAAGGGAAAGGGGATAGCGACATCTGGATGGCCGAGAAGAAGGACGGCAAGTGGAGCGAGCCCATGAATCTGGGGAAATCAATCAATTCCCCCAAGAAGGAAGAACAGCCTTTCATGAGCAGGGACGGTAAAATGCTTTACTTCTCAGGTGATTCGAGAAAGAAGCCAGGTGATCGAGTCATCTTCTTGTCTGAAAAGAAGGACGGCAAGTGGAGCGAGCCCAAAGAAGTAATTTCTAACTTGGTTGGGGAACCAACGCTCACTTCTGATGGAAAGGAGCTTTACTTCGTGCACATCTTCAAAACGCCCGGCGGCGGCTACAACGCAGACATCATGATGACGAAGAAAACCAGCTGAAGGGAAAAACCATGAAAAGAGCAAACAAAATAAGAAAACTGAAGGGCGCGAACATGGGGATTGATTTAACAACTCCTCAAAAGATTCATTGGAAGCAAGAGAAATGCCCTTGGAATGCTGCGGAGAATACTGACAAGCATAAGCGCGCGGTGAAAAACGTTTCCATCTGCAAATTCTTTCGCGGCATCAAACCATTGGATGTCGTGCTTTGCGCTTATCTGAATAAAAAGGGCAAAAGTTTTTAATACGTTGTGTTATATTATATTAGGTGAGCTAACATGACCTATCTCAATGTTAGGGTAAACGAATACACGAACAGGGTGCTTGGAGTCATCAAGGCAAAGTATGGGCTGAAGGATAAGGGGCAAGCGTTGGACAAGCTGGCTGCTGCAGTAGGCGAAGAGTACGTAGAGCCGGAAGTGCGCGAGGAGCTTGTAAAGCAATTGATTGAAGAAGCAGACGCCCACATCAAAAAATACGGGTTTAGGAAAATGAGCCATGAGGAGCTTGACAGGCTGAGCGGGTTGAAATGACGTTCTCGTACGACCTGTCGGACAGGCTTAAAGAAAGCCTTCCGAAGCTGGCTAAAAGAAACAAGGAACTGGCGGAGCAGGTTAACCAAAAGATTAAAGAAATAATTTCATGTGATGAAAACACCCTAGAACATTACAAAAACCTGCGTTACGGGTTTTCGGAATTCAAGAGAGTCCACGTAGGAAAAAGTTTCGTCCTGCTTTTCAAGGTCTACAAAAAGGAGAAGTTCATACTGTTCCAACGCATGGAGCACCACGATTCAGTGTACGAAAGATAGCATAGCTATGCCCTCGCGTGTTGCAGGCGCTGAATTAACGACTGAAGAAATGCAACCTCGTGTATTGTTAATAATCGCATTTTGAGAACTTGCTTGCAGGCGCTGGATTCAGGCAAGGTCTTCCAAAAACTCGCATGCCTTGCATATTTTCGAGGAAGAGTGATGGCCGCATTTTTCGCAAATCAAAGGTTTCCTTTTTTCACTGCTTTCACTTTTATTTCCAGCACTTAATTCTTTTTTAATTGAAAGAAACGAGCTCAAAATATTGTATTTCACCCCAGGGTATTTGTTTTCTGCTTCATTCAAGAAGTTCTTGACAATTCCCCTGAAGGCTTCGCCAGAATAAGGGCATTCCCCGACGTAATAGGGGATTCCCTTCAATTCGGCGTAGAGGGCGCACTCCTTTTCTAAACAATAAATGAGGGGCTTGATTCTTCTCACAAAAAGCTCTTGCTCTTCAATTCCTGAAAGGGGTCCAAAACGCTTCAGCCTTTCCGGTTCGTTTCTCATCAAGTTCATCAAAAACGTTTGAGCGAAGTCATCTGCATTATGGCCTATGGCAACCTTGTTCGCTTCCAGTTCCCGAGCTGCTTTGTTCAACACCCATTTCCTGAACACACCACAATACGTGCAAGCTCCTTCCTTCAATTCTTTCTCGTTCCTTTTCTTAATCATTTCGTCCAAGCTCAGCCCCCATTCTTTCTTGAACGAACGGACTTCAAGCGACAAATCAAGCAGTTCGCACAATTCTCCTGCTTTTTCCATCGCCAAATTGCGGTATCCAACAATGCCTTCATCCACCAAAACAGGCATCAATTCGATTTCGCCGATTTTTTTTGAAAGACCATTCAGAGAGTAAAGCATTGCAGCGCTGTCCTTCCCACCTGAAACGGCAACTGCAATTCGGTCTCCGCGTCTCAACAATCCAAAATCACGATTGGCTTTCTTCACCCTCTTCTCAAACAATTCTAGAAAACAGTTCTTGCACAACGAGAGTGCGGAGTAGCGTTGTTCCATTACCGCCTTTCTTCTACTGCAACGAGAGCAAACCACCATGTGACTACCCTTTCTCCAAAATGAATTCATTTCCCGCTATTTTTAATGTGGCTGTAGAAAAAGAATGCAATCACAAAAATCATTCCAACGATGATGAATACGTCGATTATGGCGGTGTAGTTGCTTATGAGCTTCCAGTTCTCCTTCAGCACCATTCCACAATAGGTGAGGAAGAGGCACCAGATGAAAGCACCAAAAAAAGTGAATGCAATGAATCTCTTCAAATCCATTCTTCCCACACCCGCAGGGATTGAGATGACGTGCCTAACCGCTGGAATGAAACGGCATATGAATATGGTTACGTCACCGTGTTTAGAGAACCACCTTTTGGTCAATTCCAGGTGGCTCCTTTCCAAGAAAAGGTATTTCCCAAACTTCATTACAAGCGGTTCCCCGCCTATCCTGCCGATGTAATAAGAGACGAGGGAACCGACCACTCCACCCAATGCTCCAACGAAAGAAACCAGAACTAAATCAAATTTCCCCTCTGTAATCAAGAATCCCGCAAATGGCATCACTAACTCTGATGGAACAGGCGTGAACATGCTTTCCAAGACCATGAGAATGAAGACTCCCGGATAGCCGACGGATGAAATGAACGCCGAAATTGTTTCAACAAGGAATTCAAACAACATTCAACCACTTTTCCTAAACATACTGGCGGGGTCTACACTGAGACTTATTAGATTAGACATAGGAAATAAAATTAGTTTTGTTTACTCCCATCCTTTTTGGTGTGCAGGGGGTTGCGGCTTAGCAGCTGGGGAGGTAGTTTCAGAAGAACCGAATTTCTTGTAGGCGATGACCAGGAGCACTGCGAGGAATATTGTAATGAAAATGAGCCTTAGGTAACTATCGAGAGAAGGCTTGCCGCCAGCGAACATGGAAATGATGCTGCTTATTCCGAAAACAAGTAGTGTAATCACAAAGGTCAGTATGCCTCCTCCCATCAGTCCTGCTCCAACAACTTCAGTTGCAATGAATGCGCCTACGATAACAGCTGCAAGGCTTATGACTGTATAGATTATAAACGTATTTCTAGAATAGACTTTCTGTGGGCTGTTTTCAAGCGCATCGTTTGTACATTTTTGGTAATTAGCTTCGCACGTCTTGTACTCCTGTCCTTCTCTGGCTTGGGAAGTGCACGAATAGTAGTCTCCGCTGGAATAGTTGCACTGCCGGGATATGATCTGTTGGCAATTATACTGAGAATAACACTTTGAGGTGTCAGGGTAACTTGAAGAAGGCGGCTCATACAGAATAGGAATAAGGGAGTAAACAAAAATATAGAACAAGACTGTAATCCCCAGCGAAAGGGCGGTTTTGTATCCCATGTAAAAATTATCAAAAAGGCCTTTTTAAACCTATCATTATACGCCGGCCCTGAAGGGTTGTTTAGAGCAATTCATTTGAATGAAATTATTTGGAGGCCGTATTTCTCAATCTGTTCCTGTGGCCAGAATCCAAGCTCCTTGGTTTTAATTACTCCTGCGACCTCCTTTTCAACCACCTGGCCGGTGTACTTTTTCGTGTTCGGGTCCCACTCCCTCAAAACCAGTACGTCACCAAGCCGGCAGTCGAAGTCAGCGAGCCTCAAGTCAAATGTTTTCGTGCCATCCAAAATTTTTTGAAAAAACTCGGGCCAAGTTTTTTTCTCAATCCTCATGAAATCATCCTCCGTAAATGATTCCAACAAATTCTATGAGGTCTCCTGCACTCAGAATTTCATCTGGGTGGGCGACCTTGCCGTTCAACTTTATGATGACTGTTTCTCCGTTCAACCCAAGCCTGCTTAACATGGCCCTGGCGGAAGCTCCCTTGTTTACTTGAACTGCTCTAGTCCTCCTGTTGCTGACAACTCTTATCTCCATAAAAACAGCTTGCATTGGGTGTATATGAACTAATATAAAGCTGGGAGAATAAAAATATATTGCACGTGATATGGTCTCTTTTTGCAAGATGTTGGAGAACGCCGGAAGGCGCCCAGAATAAGGTGATTTTGGATGGGAATGTATAAATACGTTAAGGAAGCTTTTGAAAAGCTTTTCGCGGAAAGATCTTCTTCTCTAAGGAACAGGATGGCTTGTTGGAGAAAAGAGTCAACGGTTGAAAGAGTTGAATCCCCCACCAACTTGGTACGAGCGAGGGAGCTCGGTTTCAAGGCCAAGAAGGAATTCGTGATTGCACGCGTAAGAGTGCGACACGGAAAACGCGCGAGAAGAAAGCCGGACCAAGGAAGGAAACCCGGGAAGAGCAGGAAGAGAGTGGAGCCAGGGGTTTCGCTGCAGAGAATTGCTGAAAACAAGGCGGCGAAAAGGTTCAGGAACCTGCGCGCATTAAATTCTTATTTCATTGGAGAAGACGGCGTAAACAAGTACTTTGAAGTCATCCTATTCAACCCCCACTCGAGCAAACCGGGACAAAAAAAGATCAAGCCCCAGCCTGAGCGCGAGGCAGCTGCCGCCAAAACTGAGGCAAACCCAGTTCCCGCTTAAGGAGGGCTCTGAAATGGACTGCATAGACTTGAACCTCTGCAACGAAGCGCTGGAGGAAAAAGCGAGGGAACTGGGGTGGAAGGAGGCGCTGAAGCTGGAAGTGATCCTGTTGGACTGCAGGGGAAAGCCTGTGGCGCCGTCGGGGAAAACCCTTTTTTCAGTCGAGTCGCAGGACTCAGAGCTGCTGAGGAAAGCGCTCAAGAAAAACAGTTTTTTCCTGATAAACCCTTATCCCTACCAACAGTATTACCGGGATGAGTTCCTCGTGAAGGAATTGAAGGAAAACGGCAAGTGCTTTGAAATCCCCTTGTCCGAGTTTTTGAAAAATTCTTTCGTGCTGAGGGCGAAAGTGATTGCTCAAACAACTGTTTTTTTGCAGAAATGCATCTCTGCTGGCGCAGATTATGTATTCACCTCCAGGGCTGTACAGAAAGAGGACCTTAAGAGTCCAAGGGAAGTGACTGCGATTGCGAAAATATTCGGCTTGAGCGATGCGCAGGCGAAATACGCGATTTCCGAAAGGCCGAGGGAGATTTTGGAGCAAAAAGGAAAAAAGATGAAATGAAGGAACGCGTCGCTCGAGTTGTCTAATAACTGGCTTTTTTGGTGTTGAATAACGTTTCTTGCCTCAAGCGGCTTAAGTGCCTGCGCGGTAACTCGCCTCAAAACCTCCTGCAAAACACGCGTCAATCAACGAAAAAGCTATTGATTTTGTGAATTATTAGACGACCCCGCCTCGTTGAAAGTCTTTAAAGCCTTTCAACCCCTACTTTGGAGGGGAGTGCAGGAGGTGGGGGAGGAATGAGAAAGGGAAAGGCACGCAGTAGATCCTGGTTGTTTCTGTGTTTTGTAATTATAGCGGGTGTCATGTCGACAGGAGTTAGTGCTGCTGGTTTTGGGATAGGAGATACCGTAGAAGTTTATAATACTGGTACACAGGGTTTAGTTGTTCGCGGTCCAAATGCATGTGATGGACAAATTGGCGGAAAATTTGATGGTGATCGCGGTGTAGTTCTTGCCGGTCCTGTATATTGTAATAGTTATAATCGTTGGAAAATTCGGTGGAGTGATAGTCTTGAAGGATGGTCTGCGGAGGATTGGTTAAGGAAAGTTTCAATAACGCCCTCAACAAAATTCAGCATTGGGAATAGGGTTAAAGTTAATGCAAATGGAGTAAATGTTAGAGGCGACACTCCAGAACTTGCTGTTTTAGGGAGTGTTAATTATGGTGATCAAGGAACTGTAATTGCAGGCCCTTTTTATGGAGTTCCAAAAGGAAGCTCTGGATTTTATTATTTCTGGAAAATAGATTATGACACTAAAACAGATGGGTGGACTGCTGAAAATTATTTAGATAAAGATTCATGCACAAACGAATGCTCCTCAGGACAGACGAGATGTAATGAGAATTATCAGCAAACATGCGGGAATTATGATGCTGATTCATGTACAGAATGGCCTTCATCAACATCAGGAACCGGAAATGATAATTGTAATGATTGCTCTTGTTCGTGTGGAGGTTATAATACAGCAGAAACAACTGCAAATGGAAACTGCAATGATGGAAAGGATAATGATTGTGATGGCTATACTGATGGAGCAGATTCTGGGTGCGCTGGTGCTCAATATATAGATGGAATTGATGTTTCAGGCTGGCAGCATCAGGCTGGAGATATAAATTGGAGTCAGGTTTACAATGAAGGATACAGATTTGCATTCGTGAAAGCAACACAACGCGATAGCTATACAAATCCATATTTTAAAAGTGATATGGATTCTGGGAGAAATGCACGTTTGCTAGTTGGAGCTTATCATTTTGGTTGTCCATCTTACAATCCTAACCAATACTGTTATGGAACAAGTGCTGAGGTTGAAGCTCAGTATTTTCTTGATGTGGCGGGAAATTATTTGATACAAGGATATTTGAGACCTGTTTTAGATATAGACCAGCCAATATGCGATGATTTTTACAATACTGGCAACTGTTTAGGTCTTAGAAATTGGATAGACAAATGGATGGATATAATAAAAACTAAAAACGTAACCCCAATTTTATATACAGGACCTTATTGCATTAGGGACTGTCTTGGGTCGTCATTTGCTAAAAAATATGATCTCTGGATTGCTCGCTATGGTTCTAGTCCCTGCCCATTCTCCAGCTGTGATTGGGATTGGGCATTTTGGCAATATAGCGAAACAGGTACAGTTCCGGGTATTAATGGATATGTGGACTTGGATAAATTTAACGGAGACATGGCTAGACTAAATACTTTTTTGATTTCTGGTTCAAATCAACCACCTAATATTCCGACTTCATTATCTCAGCGCAGGTCCGATAACATAACAGTTATTCCAGAGGGAGGGACTACCCCTGAAAGTACGGTTGTTTTCAAAGGCACAGTCAATGATCCTGATGGGGACAATGTCAGACTTGAAATCGAACTACGCCAGATAGGGGAAGCTTTTACAGGAACGCCCACTACAGAAACAATCAGTGGCTTTGTGTCTAGCGGAAGCGGAGTAACAATTACTCGTTATGGTCTTATTGACGCTAATTATAAATGGCAGTATAGGGCAAAAGATTCTAAGGGAGCAACGAGTTCATGGACAGAGTTTGGAACCCCGGGAAATACAGATTTTATGGTGTTGGTTCCAAAATGCACGTCAGGCCCTTGTTGTGACATCTCTATGGGGACATTCAGGCCTTCAAGTTACAAATGCCAGGAAGATGCCACAACGGATTATGGATGTCCTTGGGGAAGTGGTTGTGGAACTAATGTTGGTGTTCATCATCAAGACAGGTATTGTTCTGGTTCATCAGCTCAATGCGACGGAGCTTTACAATGGGATTCTTGGATAGTTGCAGATTACTGCAGTTCAACAGAAATATGCATAGCTGGTAATCCTACATGCAATTATGAACCAAGTTGCGTCAGTTGTGCGTGCTCTTCATGGCAAAACCAGGGGTGCGGACAAGGCGGCTGCTCATCCACCCAGATGCATCAGACAAGAACGTGCACGCCAAGCGGATGTGATATAGTATCGCAATGTGTTTACGACGCAAGCTGCGACCCAGGATATGGATGGAAATCACCAAGAGCAAATGAGAAAATGCCTGACCCTTATTCAGCATGGACTAATCCTTCCAATGCTTATTCAAGCGACAACCAATATGCAACTACAAACGGAGAGGAATATCCTGCATCTCAGATTTATTATGATTTTGGATTTGATATACCACCCGGCGCAATAATAAATGGAATAGAAGTGGCTGCAGAAGGAAAAGTGGACAGAGTCGACATCTGCACAACCCCGAGGTTTATGATTGCTTTAACCAAAGACCGCCAAACCTTTTGGTGGACGAGACAGACAAATGCCATTACAACTTCAGATAGCATTGTAACTATTGGCGGAAGCGCGGACCTGTGGGCGGAAAGCTGGGCATACGCTGATTTTGGGCCGAATTTTGGTGTGAGAATTTCAGTAGGCTGCCGTTCTACCCCAACAACAACTTATTATCTGGATCACATTAAAGCAAAAGTTTATTTCTCAATCAATCACCCGCCTATATTGTATGTCGAACCCAATCAATTGATATACGAAGGTCAGAGATTACAGTTCATGGTTTCAGCTTCTGACCCAGACAATGATTCGCTAGCATTTTCTGCTTTAGGGTTGCCGACCGGTGCGGTGTTCACAGATAACCACAATGGAACTGCGTTATTCAACTGGACCCCCTCGTACATGCAGGGTAGGCAAATTCCATACGTTGTTTCAATAAGTGTTTCAGACGGCGCGTTAAATGATTCAAGAAACGTTTCAATTACTGTAGCAAACGTCCTCGTTTGGGGAACGATTTACGAGAAAAATCTCCTGAACCAATCACGCGCTTCAGAAAACGCGACGGTTTCGATTCTCTCGTTGGACAGGAACAATACTCTGATTTCAACCAGGACGGACGCGTTGGGCAAATTCAGGTTAGCGGGGTACAACATTACGGACGGAACGTATGTCATCCGCGTTTCCAAAAACGGACTCAAGAGCTACGAAGGCATCTCCACCCTGAGAAGCGTCTACAGCCTGCCTTTCGCAGTAGTGCTCCAGCCTTCGGGGGGCGCTTTCCAAAGCCACACGCTGCAAGGGTCCGTCCTGCAGGGAACTGTCTCGAGCGAGGAGGGAAGTGCAATTAAAAATGCGTTAATCACGATTAAAAACGTAAGAAAAAAGAAATCGACCATTGCAGCAAGAACGACCGACGCGCTAGGAAGGTTTTACTTCGTCGAGGAATTCCCTGCAGGCAACTACACGCTCGTATTCAGCAAGCGGGGCTTCAAGAAACTCTCGCAGGAATTTTCGGTCTCTGCAAACGCGAGAATCGACGCGACAATCGTACTGAAAGGCAAGATTAAAAGAAATAACAAGGAAACAAGCGCGGAAGAAGAATCCGAGGGGGACTAAGCCCCTCCCATAATCAACCGGCTTAAATAAAACCGCGTCCTAATTCCATTAGGCGATTTTTTTGAAAATCCTTTTCGTAACTGGAAACAAGGGGAAGCTGGAAGAGGCGAGAAGCATACTGGAAGGATTTGAAGTGGATGCCTTGAATGCAGATATTCCTGAAATCAAGAGCTTGGACCAGCACCAAGTGGTGATTGAAAAAGCAAAAAAGGCTTTCGAGGTTGCGAAGAAACCCCTTTTTGTTGAAGATACTGCACTTTATCTGAAGTCATTCAAAGACTTTCCTGGAACGTATACTGCTTTCGCTTACGAGACGATTGGATTGGAAGGAATCCTAAAACTCATTGAAGGAATGAATAAGCAGGCGCATTTCCTTGCATTGGTTGCGTTCGTTGACGAAGAAGGAAAAACAACTGTGCTTGAGGGCAGGTGTGATGGACTGATAAGCAAGGAAATAATTCCGCCTGTCGATGAAACGCTTCCCTATGACTCGGTTTTCATTCCCCTGGAAGGAGACGGAAGAACATTCTCGCAGATGACGAAGAAGGAAAAAGACGCTCTTTCCCACAGGGGCAGGGTGTTGAGGAAATTGAGAGAATGGTTGTAGAAGAATGTGAATGAATTTACGCGGTGATTTGAGATGCAGGAGAAAACACGTTATTTGCTTGTTGAAGTGGAGTTTGAGAAGCCTTTGGACGAGAGAACCGCCAAGCACTTGGTTTACGAAGCAGTACTGAGTTTTTTGGGAGAATTGGGGGCAGCAAGGAGTGGAGTCCAGCTGAAGGAATGGGATGAAGAAAAACAAAACGGCGTATTGAAATGCAAGACGAGTATGCTGGAGGAAACCTTGGCTGCATTGGCTGCAAAACGGTTTTTTGAAAAAAAAGATGTAGCAATAAGGTTGAAAAAAATAAGTGGAACAATCAAGGGCTTGAATGCAGGAATGTGATCTTTCGTCATTGCTGCGTTTGCTTTCTACGAAACCGCTTCAACCATGTGCTCACGCGCTTCACCACACCTTTTTTTCGTGCGTAGATACTGAATGAGACTGTCAGTGCTTTAGGCGGTCCGAATATCCTTGGGGGATAGATCCTCGCATTCTCAAGCTGTTTGAACTCATCGGTGGTGCGGATTCTTTCGGAGAGCTCTCTGATTTTCTTCTGGAATTCCCTTGCCATGCCAGGCTCGTAGACGTAATCCACGTACAATATCCTGAGGTTTTTCCCAAGTTTAGTGACGCCCATCCGCGGGTCTGGCATGCCTAGACCCTTGCTTTCCCGTCTGATCAAGGGCATCAACCGCTTCAAGTCCATCCACTCTCTTTTGCAAAGCAGATAAGCCGGGAAGCGTTGTAAACATCGGCTAATGGCCGCGGCCGAACCTTCTGCGAGCTCTTTCTGCAATCCTTTGAAGCCTTTTGCCGATAGTTCTTCTGGCGGAATAGCAGTCAAAGTTTATTTGGCTCATGCTGTGACTGGCAGCGTGTCTGGTTCCCAGTATCTTTATTTCCATGTTGGTGAGCTTCTTGAACTGGGGCGAAGCCAGGATCGCTTTCTCGAGTTCACCGAGTTTTCCACGGACGGCATCCGTTTCTTCACGCGAGTGCGTGAAAGTCACGTACAACCTCTTGCCATTAGGCACTTCAATGATGCCCTCCGCATCGAGCGATAGCTGAAGCTCCCTGCTTTTCTCAAGCACCGCCTTACGCAGTTTTTCCATGCCATCCACTCCAACAGAAATTTGTATTGCAGGAAAGCTTTTAAAGATAGGCACAACATTCAAACAATAAAGCTAAACGAGATTGTCCAACAAAGTACGAGCGACGAAATTGCTTCCGGCTTCAGACGAAAAGTTTGAGGGTGCTCTCTGAGGGAACGCTTTTTTCACTCTAATTCAGGCCACGCGAAAAAGTGAATTATTAGACGCTCTCAAGCTAAACGAAAGAATAAAAAGGAGCTGACCCCAATTATATTTGGTTAGAAACTGAAGTCATTAATCGTCGGGGGCTTGCCTCTTAGTGGGTTACCCTGATGCTCTTGGTTTATTTAATTTAATGAAATAGTCAATTCGTATTTAATTTACACACGTAAAATGAGGTGGTTTGATGTACCCTCCTTCTCAGGCGGCTTATGATCGGGCGATAACTGTTTTTTCTCCAGACGGGAGGCTATTTCAAGTAGAGTATGCAAGGGAAGCAGTTAAAACCGGTAGCACAAGCATCGGAATGGTATGCAAAGACGGCGTTGTTCTAGTTGCGCACAAGAGAATTCCCTCTCCCTTGATCGTTGGGGAGAGTCATGAAAAAATCTTCCAGATTGACCAGCATATCGCCGCATCTTCTTCAGGCCTGGTTGCAGACGCAAGAAAGCTCATTGACTTTGCGAGAATGGAGGCGCAGAAACACAGGCTTATCTACGATGAAGAGATGCCGATTGAACTGCTTTCGAAAAAAGTCGGGGACCACATTCAATTCTTTACCCAATACGGTGGAGTCCGACCTTATGGCGTTTCTCTGCTGATTGGCGGGGCTGACGGCGGCCTGAGGTTGTTTGAAACCGATCCAAGCGGAGCATTGTTCGAATATAAGGCGACTGCCATTGGCTCGGGAAAAAAGGTCGTGGAAGAGTTTTTTGAAAAGGAATACAAGGAAAATCTTTCCGTCCAGGAAGGCATCAGGCTGTCGTTGAAGGCATTGAAAAAAACCGTTGAAGACAAGCTTATTCCAAACCTTGTTGACTTGGCCGTGATCTATAAAGAAACAAAGAAAGTGAAAATCCTGGGAAAGGACGAGATTGCGGCATACCTGAACGAAAAGTAAGCCTTTTTCCAGGAAGCTTTTTTGTTGCGGTGTATGAATGACCAAGATTGAAAATACAATAATCGCGAGGTTTGAAAAGGGCGGGGAGCGCTTCGAGATTTTGGTGGACCCAAAACTCGCTTATGATTACAGAACGGGTGTCAAAAAGGATTTGAACAACGTGCTTGTCGCAGAAGAAGTGTTCAAGGACGCGAATAAGGGAGAGCGCCAGAGTTCTTCGGCAATCCAGAAGTTCTTCGGAACAACCGACGTCTACGAGGTTGCGAAAAAGATTTTCCTTGAAGGCGAGTTGCAGCTTACGACAGAACAAAGAAGGAAGATACTTGACGAAAAGCGGGCAAAAATAGTGTCCTTGATAGCAAGAAACTGCGTCGACCCGAGGACGAAGACGCCACACCCGCCACAGCGGATTGAAAATGCATTGGAGCAAGCCAAGGTTCACATCGATGCGTTCAAAAGCGCCGAAGAACAGTTGGAGGGAGTAATAGAATCCATTAGGGAGATTATTCCCATCAGTATTGAAAAAATCAAGATTGCGGTAAAGATTCCCGCGGAATATGCAGGCCGCGCCTATGGAACTGTGAAAGAATACGGGATGTCCAAGGAGGAGTGGGGAAATGACGGCTCCCTCGTGTGCGTGTGCGAGATTCCTGCTGGGATTCAAGCAGAGTTCTATGACAAGCTGAACAAGCTGACTGCTGGAAGCGTGCAGACGAGAATCCTCTGAGTTGTTTTTCATGCAGAAAAGTGATTTGAATGAGTGACAGTGAAAAAAGGATTGTGCTGCCTGGAGAAACGGTTTCTGACTCGCCATACAGGAGTGAAGGCACTTTTGTTGAGAACGGAAAGACTTATGCGAGCATAGTCAGCCTCATGTACGAAGGCAAGGTAATTCCCTTGAAAGGATACTACATACCCAAATACAGTGACTACGCGATTGGCATCGTCGTAGAAGAGCGCTTCAACGGCTACGTGGTTGACCTTAACTCTCCTTACGCTGGTCAGCTTAGCTCACGGGAGTCAAGGGAGCAGTTCAAGATTGGTGACGTGATCTCTGCCAAGATAATATCCGTGAACGAAGTCAAGGAAGCGGTGTTGGTTGAACCGAGGCGGTTCTGGGGAGGGGAGATCATTGAGATAGAGTATGTCAAAGTTCCTCGAGTGATAGGCAAGAACGCTTCCATGCTTCAACTCCTTAAACAGTACACGAAGACAGACATCTTTGTGGGCAAGAATGGCAGGATTTACCTTAAGGGAGGCGATACTGCACTCACTTCTCTGGTGATATTGAAGATCTGCAGGGAAGCCCACACATCTGGATTGACTGACAGGGTAAAAGAGTTTCTGGAAAAGGAGACCAAAACAGGGATCTGAATCGTTTTAATTATGAAGAACCGGTGATTTGGATGAACGAAAACATTCAATTGATTAAAGACGGGAAAAGGATTGATGGACGCGCGTTCAATGAGCTGAGGGAATTAAAGATCACTGCTGGAGTGCTCAAGAAGGCTGATGGCTCTGCTTTCATAGAATGGGGCAAGAACAAGGTGCTTGCTGCAGTCTACAGGCCGAGAGAGGTTTTGCCCAAGCACTTGACTAATCCGTACAAGGCCATCGTAAACTGCAGGTATGCTATGGCCCCCTTTTCCTCCACTGAAGAGCATGGGAGGAGCGGGCCGAACAGGAGGAGCGTTGAAATAGGAAAAGTAGCGAAACACGTTTTTGAAAATGCAATCCTCATAAAAAGTTTCCCGAATACGATGATCGACGTTCACATGGAAGTCTTGCAAAGCGATGGTGGCACCAGGGTTGCGGGGATAACTGCTGCAAGCGTTGCACTCGCTGACGCAGGAGTTCCCATAAAGGACCTCGTCTGCGGCGTTTCAGTCGGAAAAATCGGTGGCGAAATAGTAGTAGACTTGAACAAGGAAGAAGACAACCAAGGCTCAGGCGACATGCCCATAGTACTCTCGTTGAGGAGCGGCGAAGTGCTCTTATGGCAGATGGACGGCATGTTTACGAAGGAAGAGATAAGGAAGTGCTTTGACAAAGCCTTTGAGGCTGCGACAAAGATTAGGGAGATTCAAGAAGCCGCGCTCAAAGCAAGATGCGAGGCGGTTTATCAAACTCCTGAGGAAGGCTATGAAGCAAAGCCCGATAAATTCACGGATGAAAACAAGGGCATAGAAGTAGTGTAGATTGCTTTTTGATGGAGACGTGGTTTGAATGATACTGGATGAAATAAGAGAGGCTTACGTGAAAGACCTTCTAACGAAAGGAAAGAGAGCAGATGGAAGAGGCATGCTTGATTACAGGGAAATCAGGATTGAGAAGGGAATAATCGCCAACGCTGAAGGCTCAGCTCTTGCTTCAATCGGAGACACTAAAGTGCTTGCGGGAATAAAATTTGATATAGTGGAGCCATTCAAGGACAAGCCTGAGGAAGGAACGATTGTAGTCAACTCTGAGTTTTCGCCAGTCGCGCATCCGGAGTTCAGTGCCGGCCCACCCAATGAATATTCTATAGAGCTCGCGCGAGTAGTGGACAGGGGCTTGAGGAGTGCGGAAGTCGTAGACCCAAAAAAGCTGTTCATTCAAGAAGGCAAAGCCCTGGGGGTGTTCATAGACCTCTACACCCTGGACAACTGCGGGAACCTCATTGACACTGCGGCTTTGGCAGCCATGGCTGCACTCAAGTGCGCTCGCGTCCCAAAATACGATGCAGAGAAACAGCAGTTGCTGAGAGAAGATTTTGTCGGCCCCCTTGAGTTGGCCCGGACTGTCGTGACGTGCTCCTTTGAAAAAATCGACGGGAAAACGATTATCGATGCGTCCGGAGAGGAAGAGATTGCAAGCTATGGAAGAGTGACCATTGCAACCTGCGACGGGGAGATGGTGTGTGCAGCACAGAAAAGCGGTGCAGCTGGATTCACTGCCGATGAGATCATGGGCATTATAGACGTGGCGATAGCGAAGGGAAATGAGTTAAGGCAAAAAGTTTAGCGCATGTTTGGTGATTATAATGGTTTCCAGATACGGCGTGAAAATAAGGAAGAGAGTGTCTGAGATTCTGGCAATTAAAAACAGGAGATACGAGTGCCCCAAGTGCGGGAAAAAGAGGGTTAAGCGAGTGAAAAACGCTTTGTGGGAATGCGGTGCCTGTGGTTATACCTTTGCAGGCGGAGCTTACGGACCAGAGACGACCGTCGGGCTGACTGCAAAACGTATTCTTGGATCAATCAAGCCACAGTAGCAGGTGGATTAGTTGGAGGAATTCATTCTACTGCATTATCGAAACGGCCTGGAATTCCTTGGGGAAGCAAGGTCTCCCACCAAAGAACAAGCCATAGAACTACTTAATAAACTCAATAGCTTATCCCGAGAAAAGATTTTTGAATACGCTCCAATTGACAAAAAATGCGTTGAAGCTGCTGCAAAAAAAGACTCTGAAAGGATCAAGAGCATCGCTGATTTTATAGAAGCGACAAAGGAAATTCAGCCTGCAAAACTCGAAAGCCAGTTGAAGGCCTGCATGAAAACCAGTGAAGAGGATGCCGCAACAACGCTTGAGAAAAAACGCGGCGATCCCGTCGTGTTCGCATTAAGCTATTACCTTCACCTGCTTCTTGAAAGGATTCTGCCCCAAGACCGGGTTTCCTTAAGCAAGAGCAAAAGCGGGAGTAAAGAAATACGGTTTGCTGCAAACTACGGTGGCTGGCAGGTAGTAAAAAAAGTAGATTTGGAGAAGGCTAAACAGAAGGCGGCGCTTGCATGCCTCGCTGGAATATACTCCTGCGCCGAAAGAAAGTGCGCCGAACTCTGCTGCAAAAACCCTGATGCCTTCGAAGCCTACGTCGAAAGCTTCTTGAGCAAATTCCCGGAACGAAAGTCTTTTTCCAAGCTTCCCCAAATGCTTTCCCAAATAGACGAATCCAAGCTTGACGCTGAGCTAGCTGGCTTCTGCGAGAAAAGAGAGCGGCTTCCATTACTGAAAAAACACTGCCTCAACAGGATATTCGAGTACTGCGGTTACACCCCCTTCATTTCAATTGGTTCCATAAACGAGGTTTATCCAGACATCAAAATCCCCAAGCCACGCGGCAGGATAAAGAAATGAATTTCCTCAACTGATTTTAAATACTCTAACCCAAACTCATTTTATTCAGTAAATGTTATTTATTCAATTCACTCAATATTATTACGGGGGGGATGGGCTAGCCTGTGACCCTTTTTCTTTTTAAAAAAAAGAAAAAGCCTCAACGGAAAAAGAAAAATTTGGACGGCGAAGCTATGCTTTCAGCTTTGGGAGCTGAAGACACGAGTTCAAGCCATCCTTTTCTTTTAGAAAAAGAAAAGCTAGGCGTGCCAAAAGAAAATAACCCCTTGCCTGCTGGCAAAGCGTTAATGGAAATGGCGAAACACTGATGGAAACAAATCTCGTTCCCCCCACTTACTTTATTTTACTGCGTTGAACTTCATGAGAAAAGCACCTCATCCCAAGATTTAAAACCAGTCTGGATTTATGTCGGAGGAATTTGTGAATACTGCAAAGGAGTGCTTCTCTCTTCCTCACTAGACGCAGATGGTTTCCCAGGTATCTTGAAGAGAATGATTATTACTACGACAACTACGATAACCAGTATAGCCGCCACGACTACGACGTCAAACTCTTGAGCTTTTTCACCAAGTGAAGCGGCCTTTACCGCGAGTTGATTGAATTTTTCCTTGATTGGCGTAAGTGCAGTAGGCTCTACTGTTTTTCCCGCCACTATGTTCTTTTCTTCTTCCTCAAGTTTCAGCTTGAGGGCAAAAAACTCGTCCCTCAGTGAAACCACGCGGCTGTCTGAACCGAATCTCTTGTAGGCAGTTGCAATCGCTTCGCTTGCATTCTTTCTGGAGGCTTCAACAGCCCTGTATTCAGGCAACAACGAGGAAACCGCCGCAACCGTTTGCTGAGTCGAATTATATTGTTCGTCGAACTTTGCGATCGCGTCTTTGACATCTTTTTCTGTCTTTGCTTCATGCAGGCTTTTGAGCGAAAGATTCAGTTGGGAGACTTTAAGAGTCAAACCCACTAAGTCGACTCCACGTACATCCGAAAATTGCCTCTGCAACGGAATCGTTTTGTTCGTAATGGTTACAAACTGGCTTTCCCTTTCAATAAGAGCTTTCTTGTTCAACGCATAAGTGGCTCTCCTCCCCGATTCGTTGACGATCCTCGCCATCATGCCCGCTGAATCCAGTTGAGAACTTTGTCCAATAACATTCATCATTGCAGTCGCATTTCCATTCACAAGAGAGTATGGCGGGCAACCGCCTAGCCCGAAGGAGTAAGGGAAGTAAGAGACTATTCCAACGTAAGAGGAATATATTTTTTCATAATTCGTTCTGAGTTTCTGCAACCCGGAGTAAACGGAGCCAGAGGCGGCCTGTATCCCTTGGACGTCTTTTGCAGAAGATGCATCATTGAGCAACTGAAGTCCCTTCTCCAACAGGACAAGGCTTGAATCCATTTCTATGAAAGACGTGTTCAACTGCTGCTTCAAATCAAAGAGCTGTTGGACCGTTACAGCGGAGATTCCGCTAAATTGCGTCTTGTGCTCTATATAGAAACAGACGGTGCCCAAACCGCAGAACTTAAAGAACCCTGCTATACCTTTGCGACAAGGAGCAAGCGTTTTATTCAAATCCCCGTAAATCCTTGAAAGGGAGTTGACGGCAGTTGATCCCAGCAGTGAAGAAATCTTGTTGGAGACGTAGGCGTTGACTGCACTCTTTATGGCTGTTTCATCAATTATTGCAGTAAAGTCATCTCCAGCCGGCTTCAGTATGATAGTCTCGACTTCATTCATTTTAATCATGGATAAGTTGCCGGAATCAGCTGGAAAGCTCTCAATTGAAACAGTTTCGTTGCTGTATGCGTAAGCCTTTGCCACAATGGTTATATTCGCCGCCCCACTCAAAGAAGTTATTAAGAGCATCATGAAAAAAAGTTTGATGCATGACCGACTGAAATGTTTGTTGAACATGAGTTCATTCACCACTTTGTTTCTTTGAGAATCAATAAACACAGGGGTTTTAAAATCATTTCGTTTACGTCAGTAAATCCTTCACTAGAACAGAAGGAAGAAACTTTAATATAAACAACCATTATTATTTTGTCCCGCTGTAGCTCAACCTGGTGGCCTCTTTTCTTGCGAAGAAAAGACCCCAGGGAGAAAAGAAGCTTTTTGACAATTCAAAAAGAAAATCTTCAACCTGTGGGCCGGGGAACAGAGCCTCCGACTGTAGTGCCTTGACTTTTTTCTTTCGGGGAAAGAAAAACCTCAACTAAAAAGAAAGCCAAGTTACAATAGTCAACCCCGTGTTTTTTCGGGTTTTTCAACGGAGGAAATCGGATTGTTGGGTGTTCAAAAGCCTTTCTTTTCTTGTAAGAAAAAGAAAGCCTTGGGAAAGAAAAGAACCCTTGCAAAAAGAAAAGAACAGGCGTGCCAAAAGAAAACAACCCTTTTCTGCGGAAAAACGTTGGCGGAAAATCTGTAACTGGCTTGAAAATCACCCCGGCGGGACTTTCCTTCTTTTCCAGTCCAATTCTTTTTTTCTTCTGCAAGCCCCCTAGACTGCAACTGGTTTTTCAGCTGCCTCCACCGCCTAGCACGTAATCAGGGTCCGTGACGGAAGCGATTCGCTTTGCGCGCCTGCCGCCTTTCACTATATAAAAATTATGCTTGTGCTTCTCTAAGTCGTCCACTATTAGTATCCCCCCCTCTTTGACGCTCTTGGTCAAATGCTCCAGCGCCTTCCTCTGGCCGTCGTCGGTCAAGTGCGGGAACACGTTCGAGCAGCGGACCACGTCGCACTTTATCTTCAGCGGGCCCGCGAGTATGTCGTGCGCGTCATACACTGCCTTCTTTCTCGCCAGAGTGAAATCAGGGGGAAAAGACTTCTCGTAGCCAACTACCTTCGCTTGATGGAACGCTGCTTTCGTGTCTTCCGTGGTGTGGCCGTGCGAGCAGCCCACGTCCGCGAAAGTGAACTTGCCTGAAAAGTGGTTCTTGAGCTCCCTGTCAAGTGCAGCCAGCCTGCCGGAATAGGTTTTTTCGTCGATGTAATTCAGGAGGGAACGCTCGAAGCGCCTTCTTGCTGTAGGCTGCCGCATTATCTGCCTGATCAACTGGATTCCAGGAGCGGGTTCCATCCTCATCGCCTGCACCGCGTGCGCTATGGCGGCAGCGAGGTTGAGCGCCGGAGTCATTCCCTGCCTCTCCCTCTGCCTTGAAATCCTGTACAAGTAGTTGAATACGCGGTCGCGCAACAGAAACCTTTTGACGAGTTCCCTGGGCACGTCCTTCAGGTAATCCCTTACCTCAAAGCCTTCCTCTGTTGGGACGTTGCGGTACAGCCTCACCAATAAAACCCGGGGCTCGCCCCTGACCCGCTTCCTCAAAGAAATGTCCAAGGTCATGATAACCTTAACAAAAGAAGGAGTTAATAACTTTTTTCATTCTCTCCGGCAAGGCACTCCTCAGGCAACTCCTGGTTTTGGGAAAAATAGCGCCATTTTGGCTAACGTTCTCTTGTTTTAGTGTATGGCGGACCCGGCTTTGTTCTCTGTCCAGCTTAGTTTAGCTCTTGAAAAATCGTTATAACAATATAAGAAACGCTGCCCGAAGTTACTTGGACATAATCTCTGGCAAAAGGGATTAAAAGCTGTTTCCCGATATTATTTACAGTGCCTTGGTAGTGTAGTGGTCTAGCATATGACCTCTTTCCTTTTGGGAAAAAGAAAGACCTCAACGAGAAAGAAAAAAGCCTTTCTTAGAAAGAAAGCCTTGGGAAAGAATACCCAGAAAAAGGAAAGAAGTTCTGCTATACGGCCTGTCGTTTAGCCTTTCTTTTCAAAGAACAAGCATCTAATGCGAAAGAAAAAAGAACGGCAAGCTGGAAAGTCGTTGACCCGGGTAATCTTTTCTTTCTTGTAAGAAAGAAAACATTAATGAAAAGAAAGAACGGATTCGGGAATTCAAATCCCGGCCAAGGCGTCTAGGATTTGGCTAGGCTCCCTCAAGCGGGGGAGCTTAACCAGATACTCAAGTTCTCGTTTAGGAACTTAACGTCAGTCTAGATTCCTCACTCTTGCTTTTTCTCTGCAGCATACTTCCTGAACGCAATTTTGTTTATAAGCACTGCTTTTGTTAGTCGATTGACTAAAGGAACGTCGTCAATGGTCAATTTCCTATTGTTTCCTAGGCTTACGTCTGGAAAAAACCATTTCCTAGGAAATGAACTGTCTGTCCTAAAGCCAATAGTCAGGGACTCTCCAGACTTATTTATGGGCGCACACGGGCCTGAAAAGATCGTCAAGCTAATACTCGATGCGATTCCCGAGGAGGGGGTAACCGTCCATAAGATCGTCTATCGAACTGGATTGGATCATCGTACCGTAAAAAAATATCTTGAGTTAATGATAGCTATCCAAAAAACCAAAGCAATCGTTAAAGAGCAGGCTGGTTTAATCACGAGATTCAAGTTAAGCTAGATAAAGGTAGGGAAAGCAGAGATCTGGTCTCCGTGCACAACCCTCATAAAAGTGCCTTCTTTCGTAAAAAAATTGGACATTGGTATTTAGATAAGCATCAGCCCAACGAGACAATCAACGGAATCAGGTCGGGCAAGGTAATATAAAATGGCAAAAACTTGGCTTTAAACTGTGAAATGAGTTAATTTATTGGTAACATGAATATTTTTGAAATTCTAGAAAAGGAGGAGAATCTTCGCTTAGTTAAAAAATATTCAAGGGCGTTAGCCTTTCTCAATGCAATAGCAATTGCCGTTGCAGTCGCATTGACAATTCTAGGAGTAATCATATTAAAGGGCGAAGAGCTGATAGCTTTTTCCAGGGCGTTAATTACATTATTTGGCCCTTGGGGAATGGTTCTCAGCGAACTAATTCGATTGCTTATTGTTCTGCTAATCCTTTGGCTTCCTGAAATATTCGAGCGTTTACTAAAAACGAAAAAGTTCACGCCACTTTTCAGATATGTATCACTTATCGGTTTGGTGATATCTCTAATAACTAATGGACTTGATGCAATTCACGACTTTCTAGCAATATTCTTCAATATCGATTCTTTCGTTGTAACGCCTATTCATAACTTGTTTATCCTACCCCTTGTTGTGATATCAATCCCTCTCATTTTAATTATCAAAGAGCGACTCAAAGAATAGCCGAAAGCTTGTTCATGCCTTAGACTAAGAAAGTACCCAAATGCAGATAGCAAGTACCTTTAGAATCGCTTTTTTATCTCCTTAACATAGTAATATTGTGTAACTATGGAGTCTGAGGCTCAAACCCGTAAAAGCATAAATGAAGCTCTTGAGCGTAGCGGCTGGAAAGTCATCCCCTTTGAAGAAGGCAAGAATTACTCGCGATATTCCTCCTGCGCTATTACTGAATTTCCCACGGAATCCGGACCAGTTGACTACCTGCTTTCGGTCAACGGTGAGGCTATAGGTGTTGTAGAAGCAAAGAAACGCAGTTTAGCTCCTCAGAATGTACTTTCTCAAGCTCTCCGCTACGCTCGCGGAATCTCTCCACTAAAATATGGCGAGTTTGGAGTACCTTTCGCATATTCCACTAATGGCGAGCTTGTTTGGTTTCAGGATATTAGGGAAGAACAGGGATATTCACGGCAAGTAGCTGCGTTTCATACTCCTACTGCCTTGTTAGAAATGCTTTCAGATCGGAAACATGCTGGATTGAGGTGGATGGAAAACCACGTTCAACAACATCCTTCTGCACGGCGTTATCAGATTGAAGCGGTGCAGTCGATTGAAAGGGGATTACAAGATGGAAAGAGGCAAATGCTGGTCGCGATGGCAACTGGTACTGGTAAAACGTTCACAATGGCAAACCAGATATACCGCTTAATGAAGTCTGGTTACGCCCGACGAATATTATTTTTAGTTGACAGACGAGCTTTGGCTGCTCAAGCAGTCCGAGAATTTTCGACATTTGAAGCAGAGCCTGGAAAGAAGTTTGACAAACTCTATGAAGTTTACAGCCAACGATTCAAAAGAGAAGACTTTGAGGAAAGCGATAAGTTTGATCCCAAGGTTATGCCTAGTAAATACTTAACTGATCCTCAGCCAGGACAGGCATTTGTTTATGTTTGCACGATTCAACGCATGATGATCAACCTTTTTGGTAGGGGTTACGCATTTGATGAAGAAGACGGAGATCCGTCTGACGAGCTGGACCTGACCAAACTTGACATTCCTATTCACGCTTTTGACGTGATAGTTGCAGACGAATGTCATAGAGGTTATACTGCGGCGGAGATTAGCAAGTGGCGAAATGTGCTCGATTATTTTGATGGCGTAAAAATTGGATTGACTGCCACTCCCGCAGCTCACACGAAAGCCTACTTCAAAGACATCATTTTCCGTTATGACTATGACCAAGCCGTCAAGGATGGCTACCTAGTTGATTACGACGTCGTTACCATTGATTCTAGAGTGAAAATGAAGGGCTTATTCCTAAAAGAAAGTGAATTAGTTGGGATAATAGACACGGAACGTGGACTTGAGAAGCTGGATAAAGTTGAAGCTGAAAGAGAATTCGAAAGCACGAAAATAGAGCGTGAAGTGACTTCTCCCGATTCTACTCAGAAAGTCGTTAAAGAACTATCAAAATCAATTCAACAGCAATCTGAACTGTTGGGGCACTTTCCGAAAACGCTCATATTTGCTGTCAATGACCTTCCGCACATCTCCCATGCAGACAGGCTAGTTAAAGCCCTTAGAGAAGAGTTCAAGAGAGGCGACTCATTCGTGCAAAAGATTACTGGAAGTCCAACCGTTGACCGACCGTTACAGAGAATTCGTGAGTTCCGCAACAGACCCGAGCCAGGAATCGTCGTAACTGTTGATATGCTTTCTACGGGAGTTGACGTTCCAGCCATTGAGAACATTGTCTTCCTAAGACCAGTAAAATCACGTATTCTATTTACGCAGATGATGGGTAGAGGAACAAGAACTTGCAAAGAAATAGGAAAAACACACTTTACAGTGTTCGACTGTTTTGGCGGTACCTTAATGGATTACTTCAGGAAAGCAACGGATTTGACCGTTGAACCTCCTGACAAGCCCACTCGGATGAATAAAGAAATCATCGAAGATATTTACAAAAACAAAGATCGGGATTATAATGTAACCTGCCTAGTTCGCAGATTACAGCGCATCGCAAAGAATATGAGCGGAAATGCTCTTGAAGACTTTTCTCACTTTATTCCAGAGGGGGATGTTGGAAAGTTCGCTCAATCTCTACCTGGAGAGCTGAGAACCAGCTTTGCAAAAACCATAGGACTTCTCCGTGACGAAGGATTCCAAAACCTCTTGCTTTCCTATCAACGCAAACCAAAAACATTCCTTATCGCCTATGAGTCTCAAGATGAGGTTTCATCAGAATATGTGCTTCGAACAGTTGACGGGCGTGAGCTTAAGCCAGAGGACTACATTAAAGTTTTCGAGCGGTTTGTGAAAGAAAATCCAGAGAAGATTGAAGCCGTTCGTATTCTGTTGTCGCGTCCTTCAAAATGGAGCACAGATGCACTCAACGAGTTGCGGGCTAAGCTTTCGAAAACTCCCGAGAAGTTCACGGAAGAGCGCTTACGCAAGGCCTATCACAATGAACTGGCTGACATTATATCCATTGTAAAACACGCTGCAAAAGATGAACCCCTGCTTTCATCTTTGGAGCGTGTCGAGAAGGCTATGAGACGATTGACTAAGGGCAAGAAATTTAATGCAGAACAACGGAAGTGGTTAGAGCTAATCAAGGGGCACTTGGTTGTAAACCTTGCGATTGATGGAGAAGACTTGAAGAAAATGCCCATATTCGCAGACGAAGGCGGCTTGAAACGAGCAAACAAGGTATTTGATGGAAAAATAGCGGTACTGCTTAAGCAAGTTAATGAGGAGATGGCAAAATGACGGATATAGTTAACAAGCTGTGGGGGTTTTGCCATACTTTAAGGCATGATGGTATTGACTACGGCGATTATATTGAGCAAATTACGTTCTTGCTTTTCTTAAAAATGGCAAACGAGAATGGCGTTCACATTCCAAAGAAGTATGATTGGAATTCACTAAAAGAACTTTCAGGTAGCGAACTTTTAGACCACTACGTTGACACTTTGCGTGCTTTAGGGAAAGAGACTGGTGCATTAGGAGAGATTTACTCTGGGGCTTTATCAAAGTTTTCAAACCCGGTCAATCTCAAGAAATTAATTGGCCTTA
>JACRGE010000095.1 GCA_016212465.1 Microcaldota archaeon | reverse complement strand
GGTGGTGTACAACAAAAAAAGGCTGCACTCGTCCCTCGGCTACAAGCCGCCAGCCGAATACGAACAGCAGGTTTTAATGGAAGTACTCGCTTAACTGAATGTACCGGAATAAGGGTGCACTCCAGTATTATTTCGGCTGGAGGCCAGACTCGGACATGACGGCAAGGTACGTTCACGCCGACCGTCACATAGTGCAAGAAAAGTTTGAAGAGCTTTATGGAAAGAATGACCCGACTAGGATTGACGCCGACCTTGCAACAATAATTCACTCGATGGCAGTTTACCTTCAAGATAGCGATAACAAGAAACATTTCCAGCAAGAGTTGATTCGGAGAGGAGCATGGAGCGGCTTCGAGCAGTCGATGAAAAGCTTGAGGCTGCTTATTGCTTCAGAGAAGTGATTCTATGTTGAAAATTGCATTCGATACTAACTGCATAAATGCCTTAGGCAAAGATAAAACGCTTACTAAAATCGAGGCTTTTGAAAAAGAGGGTAAGGTTAAGCTGTTATTTCCTTCGGATATGGTTCTCGACCTCTCAAAAGCAAAAGGGCCTAGAGGAGAACAACAAAAAACTAAGTTTGAACAGAGAGAGCATGTGGTGGGCTGGCTTATAGTTGGACTTTCCAGACTGCCAGCCAAGCTTGGAAGAGATAGTTCGTACGAGCTGGCTAAAATTATTTTCGGCAAGGAATTCCGATCTTTAGATTATAACTCTAAGGTTGATGTCAAAATGATTTCCAGCTGCAAGTCCAGTGCAGATTACTTTGTCACTAGAGAAAAGAGGTATCTGCGAGTATCTGGAGAGATTGCCAAAGTCATTAGTGTGAGTGTAGTTTCTCCCGAAGAAATACTATCGATTCTTGAGGAAGTTAAATCTGGTTAAGTCCGATTGTTAAACGCACCTTAGTTTAAATTAAATAGTATTAAATACTTAAATGCGTTATATTTTAATATGGATTCAGCACAACTTGACCATTATCTTGGCTCGTTTGAAGGACTTACTCTCGAGTTTAAGCGTAGCCTCCACTTCATCGAACATGTGGGTAGGACTTTTTGTGCATTCGCTAATACTCAGGGCGGTCTGCTCATAGTTGGTATCGAAAAGAAGGACGGAAAGACGGTTGTTGTTGGTGTTGACGACCCTGACGTTGAGGACCAGCATTTGGTTCAAACCGTTTCACAACTGAGACCTAAACCTAACTTTGAGTCGCACCGAGTTAAGAAGGACGGCAAGAATTTGATTGTCATCTCGATTCACCAAGTGCCTGTTTCTGAGGTATGTTTTTTCAAGAAAACCATTTACCGCAGAATAGGTGCGATTAATTCCGAAGTTTCAGAACAAGATGTGGTGCGTTTCCTCCAACAACGGGGTACGGTTTCTTTTGAGGATAACCGGTCGAACGCAAAGTTAGGTGATTTAAATTACTCGAAGATAAAGTTACTGCTCAAGAGTCGCGGAGTTAAAGTAAATGAGCACGAGCCACTAGTTTGGCGGTCTATTCTAGGCAGTCTGGGGGTAGCCAACACTGCCGGAGAGTTTTTCCTAAAGAATTCTTCAGTATTGTTTTTTGCCAAAGACATTACCAAGTTTTACTTGAATCCGGAGGTGCGCGTAGTAAAATTCAAGGGAAAAACAAAGACCCTCGAATCCCGGGAATACGATCAACGGTTCATTGATACTCTGCCTGAGTTATTGTCTAAAGTTTTCACCACCGTGCGCGAGAAAGCTGGCATTAGTGGCAGGATTGTTGAAGGCAAGCGGGTTGAAACTCAAATGGTTCCAGACGAAGTGCTTCGCGAGGCACTTACCAACGCGGTTGGCCATCGGGACTACTTTGACCCAAACGGAATCCTGGTAGAACTTTATGCGGATAGATTGGAGATAATCAACCCGGGCAGTTTGATGCCTGGTTTGACTTTGAAGAATTTTTCGGAAGTTCGGAAGGCTAGAAACCCCGTAGTTTACCGCATGCTTAACGACAGTGAATGGGGAGAAGGCCTGAATCTTGGCATCAAAGCCATGTATAGAATAATGCGGCAAAATAACCTGCCCGATCCCGAATTCGAGGATTTGGGCGGAATGTTCAAAGTCACGCTTTACGGGGCGCTGTCGGACAAGAAGCCGCGCCCCTACGGGCAGCTTACTGAGAGACAGCAGAAAGCAGTAGCTTACCTTCAAAGACGCGATTTCTTGACTGCCCCAGATTTTGCGAAACTTGCTGACATATCCCATCCAACTGCAATCCGTGACCTAAATGACCTTACGGCCCAAGGGGTTTTAATCAAAACTGGCAGGTATCGGTCGTCAAAATACGCGCTTGAAAAACATTAAATAATAACAAAATTAATGTTTTAATTTAAGTTAATTTAAGGGGGAAGGTTATTCCCTCCAACTTTCATTATTTGAGGAATGCCGCAGGGGTGATTTGAACACCCGGCATATCGCTCTTCAGGCGAACGCTCTCCCAGGCTGAGCTACTGCGGCGAAAGAGAAAAGATATTGGGCCGGCAAT
Organism: Microcaldota archaeon; assembly: GCA_016212465.1. Taxonomy (GTDB): domain Archaea; phylum Micrarchaeota; class Micrarchaeia; order Norongarragalinales; family JACRGE01; genus JACRGE01. The sequence goes on along the minus strand of JACRGE010000095.1, from coordinate 194 downwards.
GGGTTAAAAATCCCGCGGGTAGTAAATCCATTCGCTGACTTGCAATGCACGCGATCAACCTCCGCCACACGCGCGAAGACGCGGCCGCCATCATGCACGAGCTGAAGATGGCCGGGAACCAGAAGCTTGACGCGCGCCGCATGCATCAAATCCACGAAGCGTTTTTGCGCCGGGCTGAATCGAAAACCCATCCG
>JACRGE010000094.1 GCA_016212465.1 Microcaldota archaeon | reverse complement strand
TGTGCAGCAACCACACTTATAAACTCGCATCAGAAGAAACAGTAATAAACTTCACAACCAAACTAAACACCACAGCATACGCAATCAACCTCACCATAACCTATCCCAACGGAACAACAGCCAACATCCTACCAAACGAAACAAGCACTGATAACGCTAACCACATATACTACAACATCTACCGGATAAGCACGCCTGACGCAGGAACATACACCTTGAATGGAACTGCCGCAGACACATACTACCAGGCAAGGAGCTCAACCAACAGATTCTACGTAAGATCAAGCCCAACAACATATAGCCTCACTTCCGAAGGCGCGGCCAACATGTCTTTGGCGGATGTCTGCAGCGGAGCAACAATCGCGGTCGGAGCCACGTCAATAAACACTGACCTCCCTGCCGGGAATTACACTTTGTTCGTCAATACGAGTAACCAGTCTTTTTCATTCAATGAAATGAGTTCAAGCAACGGCGTAGCGTTGAATTATACGCCCCTAGCCGCAGGCACGATGACGCCGCCTTTCAATCGCACGGCACTAGTGGGCTTTAATGCATTAAGCAGCTTGAACTATTCCCGCGCAGTTATTTTCTATAATTACACGGCGGTAAACTCAAGCATAACGTCGGAAGCTTCTCTTGAGATTTACAGATGCAACAACGTCAGCAATTGCACTTGGAGCATCGTCGACTCAACGGTGAACACATCAGAAAAAACCATCACCGCCGAAACATCTTCTCTGGACGGCGGGTGGGTGCTATTTCAGCCTGCGAAGAGCGTAATTCAAACAGTCACGCGCACTGAAACTGGCACTACTTATGTGCCGACAGAGGTGAACGTGCCATACAAGGTTGTGGAAAACCAAACCGTTGAAGTTGAAAAACTCATTTCTGCTCGTTTGATAAAGTTGCCTGAAGAAGTTGAGATGTATATTAATGAATCAAAGGACGTCCCAGTAGAGATAGTCAATCCCCATAAGGTCGAGCTCAAGGGAATCAGGATTGAAGTGGATTCTGGGAACAAGAACTTGAAGGCTAGACTGAACCTCACATATATCGCATCATTGAAGCCGAATCAAAGCGAATTCATCAGCATGAACTTGAAGTCAGTTGTCAACGTAAGCGGAGTTTACACCGTAACCACCAAACTCGGGGTGGATTCCCCTGCCTTGTCTGATTCAGCAAAGCTGACCGTAAAGGTAGCGAAATACCTTTCAACGGACAAACTTGAGGTAAAGAAAACACTTGACTTCGCGACGGAGTTGTTTAACGAAAACCCAGCATGCCTTGAATTGACCGAGCTTTTGAAGAAAGCAGCTGCGCACATAGAAAAAGGCGAATTTGACGAGGCGAAGCTGACGCTCGCAAGAGCCATCAACGGATGCAATAAAGTGATTTCAGCAAGAGGGATAAGCCCAATAACTGGGATGATACTTAAGGAAATAGACTGGAACACCACGGGGGTCATTGTCATTATTTCCCTTGCTTCGGCGTTCACTGTCTTATTGTATTTGAGGTTGCATAAACCTAAAAAAGGTTCTCAGGGAGGGGAGGCTCATGGCAGTTGAGGCGAGTGAAGAAATCAGCAAAAAGGAAGTGGCAACTTACCATGCAAAGATAAAAGATGCGAGAAGTGAAATGGGCCGCATTCTAGTAGGGCAGACTGCTGCCATAGACTGTGTCTTCAGAGGGCTTCTGGCAGATGGACACATCCTGATTGAAGGAGTGCCGGGTATAGCGAAGACGCTGCTGATGCTCTCACTAGCTGCAGTCAACGGATGCAAGTCAAAGAGGATACAGTTCACTCCAGACATGCTCCCCAGCGACATCGTTGGTATAACCACTTATACACCTGAGGTTGGGTTCAGCGTTGTCAAAGGCCCCATCTTCACGAACTTCGTGCTAGCTGACGAAATCAACAGGGCACCACCCAAGGTGCAAAGCGCTTTGCTTGAAGCGATGCAGGAGAGAAAAACGACCATAGGCAAGGAAACTTACTCAATGGAGCGCCCGTTCCTAGTTCTTGCAACACAGAACACCATAGAATCCATTGGGGTTTATGCTTTGCCTGCAGCTCAAATAGACAGGTTTCTTTTCAAGTTCACTATGGGCTATCCCACTGTCGAGGAAGAGAAAAAAATACTGAAACAAAACATTACCATCAAACGTTTTGATGACTATGACCTGAAGCAGCCGATCAAAACCAGTGACGTTTTTGAGATGCAGAAGGCAGTGCACAAGATCTACCTAAGCGACGAGATAGAGGATTATATAGTTCATATAGTTGATGCAAGCAGGCACTCCAAAAAATATGATATAGAACGGGGCAGGTACATTGATTACGGCGGCAGTCCAAGGGCCTCAATTGGGCTCTTTATCGCCTCCAAGACAAACGCGTTCATGAAAGGAAGGAATTACGTTACGCCAGAGGATGTGAAGGAAGTGGCGCATGACGTGATGCGGCACAGGATAATGTTGAATTACGAGGGTCAGGCTGAAAACATCAACGTCGATGACATCATAACTGAAATCATATCAAAGGTGCCGGTGGTTTAAATACATGGGAATGAAACTGGACCTGGAGCAGCGGATAAAGAGCCTGGAGATAGTCGCCAAAAGGCTGGTGACAAGCAACTTCATGGGCAACTACAAGAGCGTTTTCAAGGGAAGAGGCATAGAATTTGACAGTTACAGAACATACACTCCAGCGGATGACGCAACCCTCATAGACTGGCTTGCTTCGCAAAAGGGAGGAGAACTGCTTGTAAAACAGTATGTGGAAGAAAGGAATCTCGACGTTTTCTTCCTAGTTGACTCCTCTAGGAGCATGGAGTTCGGCTCCCACGAAAAACTTAAGCACGAATATACAGCTGAGCTCGTGGCTAGCCTAAGCTTTGAGATACTCACCAATGGCGATGGCGTTGGGCTTGGGATGTTCAACGAAAAAATGAACGTGTTCATCCCGCCGAAAATCGGGTTGAGCCAGTATTATATCGTAATCAGGAAACTCACGGACCTAAACAACTATGGAAAACAATGCAGTCTTCTCCCGGCTTTAGTCTACCTCAACATGCTTTTGAGGAAATCAGCATTGATCATCATCGTCTCTGATTTCATAGGCGTTGGAAACGACTGGGAGCGGTATATAAAGATAATGGCTAAAAAGTACGAGATGATTGCCTTCGTCGTGAGGGACCCGCGGGACAATGCGTTGCCTTCGGGGGTTGGGCAGATGGTGTTGAGCGACCCTTACTCTAACGCGCAATTGCTTGTGGACGTCGACAAGATTAGTGAAAGCTATGAAAGGCACGCCAGGGAGATGCTGCAGGCAACCAGAGGAAAGCTGATAAACAGTGGAGTTGACGTAGTAGAGTTAAACAGTGATGAAAGTTTCGTGTTGCCGGTCATCAAGTTTTTCGAACGGAGGAAAAGACGATGGAGATAACCTTTGAAAACCCCATTTACCTGTATTTCCTCGTGCTCATCCCACTCTTGGTGGTCGTCCACTTCTACAGCATGAAGCACGTTAGACGACGGGCTCTCATGTTCGCGAACTTCGAAGCCATCGAGCGCGTCACTGGCGGCGAGGTTTTGCCCAAGAATTATGTACTACTGGGTATACGCGTTGCATCACTCACATTATTTGTGCTGGCGATATCTGGGGCTACGTTAATCTACGAGATACAGTCAAGCGCCTTTGATGCGGTTGTTGCAGTCGATGTTTCAGGAAGCATGGCTGCAAAGGACGTCCTGCCCGACAGGCTTTCTGCAGTCAAAGGCAGCCTAGACGCATTTTTCAATTCATTACCGCCTGGCTCTAAGACAGGGATAGTCTCGTTTTCATCTGTTTCCGCAGTAGTAAAGAATCTCACCACAGACGTCAACCAAGTCAGGCTCTTGGCTTCCATGCTTCAGCCCCAGAGCGCAGGTGGAACAGCAATCGGAGACGCTCTCTTCACTTCAACCAATGTCTTGCTCCAATCAGGCAGACCCAAGGCAATCATTCTCATAACAGACGGCCAAAGCAACGTAGGCATACCAGTGAGCGAAGCAGTTCACTACGTAAAAAACAACAATGTCAGAGTATTCACTGTGGGTGTGGGAACGACAAGCGGAGGAGGCAGTGAAAATCTGCCTGAAGTCTCTTTCACGCTCGATGAAGAAACTCTTAAGACGATTGCAGGCGAGAGCAAGGGCGCGTATTTCAATGCAGGGGATGCGAACAAGCTCCATGAAGTGTTCGTTGAAATAGGCAGGGAAAGCGGACAGAAGAAGGAAAGGCTCAACCTCATCGTGCCATTCGTGTTTTTGTCGTTCCTCCTAGTGTTCTTTGATTGGTCGATTTCTGGAACCAAGTACAGGATAATCCCGTGATTAGGTAAAGAACGGAACCGTATAAAGCAGAAAATCATTTGAAGTCCTTGAGCAACCGACAGAATTTGTCTATGTACAAAAGCAGCAGATCCTTCTTGGACCTTATCTCCTCCTGTGTTATGAGCAGCTCCAGCTTGCCCCTGAGCTCCTCGCTCGTTATCCTGCCCCTTTTCTCCAGGGCCCTCACGTATTTCTCCAGCTCTTTCTTAATCGTTTTCTTCTTAGTCAGTTCTTTCATGAAGCCCGGGAAATCGTATTCAACAGTCTCCAAGTCCTTCAAGAACGCCTTGATTTCATATTTCAGCTCCCTGTTTATATCTTTCTGGTCAAGCTCGTGTGCCATCTCATCATAGGTGCACTCGTAATCCAAGTCAAGCAAGTGTTTCATGCTTTGATGGACTAGGGCGTAGAACTCCCTGAACTTCTGGTCAGCGTTTTCTTCAGTAACATCAAAACGCAGGTTGTTTATCCTGTCCAAATACTCTCTTTTGAGCTCCAGCGTCAATTGGCGCTTTTCATCGCGCTTTTTCTTCTTTGGTTTCTTTGAATCCACGAATTTGCCAATGAGAGAGCTAAAACTAACCATATGCTGACCTCCTATGCTAGGTCAGTAATATAACAATAGGCGCATTTTAAACATTTGGTTTCAGTTAAAGTGTCCATGATTAGAGTTTTTTTATTCTCCTGCTTTAGATTTTTTGTATGGCATGAGTAATCTCGTCAATCGCATTTAGGACGGCCCCCTTCCAGTTAGAACACCGACATCTAGCAAAATATGCCTGAGACAGAAGATTGAGCCCCTGCCTAGCAAACTTTTGTCCCTTCTTCAACGTCTTTGTCTACAATCAGCAGCGAGATTTCTGAAAGGTCTTCCTTTACTGCCGCAAGCAGCATTCCCTGGGACTCGATTCCGCGGATCTTTCTCGGCTCGAGGTTGGTCAACACGATTATCTTCTTTCCAATCAATGCATCTGGCGCATAGTATTTCGCAATACCTGCAACCAGCGTCCTCTCTTCGTTTCCTATTTTAACCTGCAACTTCAAGAGCTTGTCGGCTCCAGCAACAGGCTCTGCTGACAGTATCTTCGCAACCCTCAAATCCATTTTCTCGAAGTCAGAGAAACTTATCAAGGAGACCACCGTTTTTTGAAATAGTTTATTAACTTAAAAGCAGGATATTATAAAATTGTTTGGGCGGTGAATAAGTGAAAAATCAGGTTCTGTTGCTTCTCTTGCTTTCTCTCGCATTGTTCGGATGCCTGGGAACCAAGGGGGAAGCAACAAGGAACCAACCAGGCAATGAATCCATTGAGAAACTTATTATCTTCGTAGCAGTAAACGACGGCTCAAAGGTAACGACAAAAACAGTTGAGGTTGAAAAGGGAGCGACTGCATTGGAAGCATTCCAGAAAGCCGCATCGCTTAACGTCACATATTACTCTGGCATGGGTGCGTTCGTAACTGGAGTAAACGGATTGGAGCAGGACGCAAAGAAAGGACGATTTTGGCAGTATTATGTTAATGGAAAGCTTGCGCCAGTCGGAGTGAACAATTACCGGGTAGAGAAAAACAGCACCATCCTGGAATTCCGTTATGAAGCACCAGCGTTCAAGTAATCGCTTTAATGGTATTGCCTCAAAAGCTCTGAAACGGTTCCATAACATTTTTTCGGAGGCCACAGTCCACCGGGCTTTGCTTTTTTCATCCCGCCGTAGACGCTTGCATTCTGCTTGAGTTTAAGGCGCTTCACCAGCTCCTTGAGATGAGTGAAAAGCTTACTCTAGTATATCAACAACTTCGGCGATTCCGTCTCCATCTTCATCAAAGCCTTCAACCACTTTCGCAATCACTTTCGGGTTGTAGAGGTTGCCTCCTTCTATTTTCTTGGGTTGCTTTATAAGGGAAAGAACTGCCACGCGGGTGGAAATGTGGTTCAAACCCGCGATAAGCAGAATCTTATTGCTTTTGTTGAATGGGTTGTCAATTAATTCAACCACTCCGACGTTTTCCTCGTATTTCTTTCCGGAGAGTTTCGAGATCACCGCGAAAGTCTTTTCCTCGAAGTAAATGGGGAGAAAGGAATTGATTTCGTCGACTATGGTATCCACCTTTGGCCCGCCGAACAAAACCAGATTATCTTTTTTCATGCGCTCATCAATCTCTGTATCTAGATAGAATAGGGGATAGGAAAAGGAAGCAAAACTTCCGAGGTACATTGCAAATTCAAGGGAACAGAATTCTGAACCACGGGAACGGTATTTTCCGTGCGGATCAGGAGAGCCTACCACTATTCTGCCGTCAAAAAAATTGCCTGAAATAAAGTGCTTTAAGAGAGTTGGAGGTGACACTCCCGCCCTGAAAGAAAACGGCTTCCATTTCTCGTTCAAAATGATGGAAAGTGCGTCTCCTTTAGCAACGTATTTCTTTGCAAGAGCCCCTCCGGTTTCCTCGTATTCAACCAGTTCAATAAGCTTTGCTTCATTCAACAGGCGAATATGGTAGTAGACGGTTTGAACCTGCATCTTCAACTCCTTCGCCAACTCTGCCGGGTATTTTGGCTCATTCAAGGCTTTCAGTATCCTGAGCCGGTCTTCCGACAAGACAGAAAGAGAACCGCTTTCCACTAATTCTGTGTCCAACGCCTTCGAGTCCAAAACGATTTTCGCCTTCATTCAACCACTTCCGTTTTGCCACGGATAAATTCTATTACTGCTCTCCTAGTAGATGAATTTAGATTTAATTTGAGCGCGGCTTTTGGTGAAACCCAGACTGCTTCCTGTGCTTCTTTTTCATCAATTTTTATTTCGTCTCCCAGCGCCTCGCACACGTAGTCTAAAAAAATAAAATGTTTCTTTTTTTGGAACTCTGTCGGAAAAATCGCTTCCTGCAGCATGAGAAAGGCCGAAACCTTGACGCGAAGCCCAACCTCTTCCAATACCTCTCGTTTTACAGCCTGCTCAATCGTTTCACCTAACTCTACATGCCCGCCTGGAATCACGTATCTCCCACCCCACTTGCCGGACTTTATCAAAAGCAGTTCATTTCTCTTGTTCAACACCAGCGCGCCTACAGCTGGTTCAGGGTATTGTCGTTCACCCACAAAACCACCAGTTTAATAATTATTATAATAGTATGAAAAAATTTTTAATACTATGCTTGAAAATACTGACTAATCTATGAAATTCTTCATAAAAACCCAAACAATTCATTAGCGGATATTAAATGGAGGCTTTTTTTAAATAATCTGGAAGCAGGGAGAGGCAGCCCCAAGGAGGTTTTCCGTTCCGTTGCCTGGTCTCCCTCTTTCCCTCGAACTCTTCAAAAAAATCCAGCTCTAGGGCGGAGCCTTTCATTTTTGAGGTAAGAACATGTGTGGAATTGTTGGATACATAGGGATTAACGAAGCTGGTCCGGTTCTGTTGAACGGGCTTAGGAAGCTGGAGTACCGCGGTTATGATTCAGCGGGAATAGCGGTCGCGGGCAGCGAAATAACCGTTAGAAAGGGAGTTGGAGGAATTGAAGCGATAAACGCGGTTGAAGACTTCGCCTCTCTCAAAGGAAGCGTAGGGATTGGACATTCCCGCTGGGCGACCCACGGCCGCGTTTCCAAAGAGAACGCGCACCCGCATCTGGACTGCAGGAAAGAGATTGCGGTGGTGCACAACGGCATTATCGAAAACTACGCAGAGCTCCGCGAGCAGCTCAGGGCAGCTGGCCATGTTTTTCGTTCCGAAACGGATTCGGAAGTGATCCCCCATCTCATCGAAGAGCATATGGACGATGGAAAGACGTTTGAAGACGCGGTGAAAAAAAGCGCGAAAAAACTCAAGGGCTCTTTCGCGTTGCTCGTGCTTTATTCCAAAGAACCCGACAAGCTCATTGCATTAAGGAACGAAGCGCCTCTCGTTTTAGGAATTGCGGAAGAAGGTGTTTTTGCAGCTAGTGACTGCCTTCCGTTCCTTCATTCCACAAAGAAAGCAATTTTTATGAACGATGGGGAACTGGCTGTTCTGAGCAAAGGGGGCGTAAAGCATTTCGATTTCAGGAAAGGCCACTCAATCCAGAAGCAAGTGCAGCAGATCGAATGGGACGGGCAAAGCGCCGGGAAAGAAGGGCTGCCTCATTTCATGCTGAAGGAGATCTACGAAGCGCCTGCTGCAACAAGGAATGCGCTTGCGCAGGAAGCAAACTTTTTCCAAGCGTTTGCTGAAGAACTGAAGAAGTTCAGAAAAGTGTTCTTGTTGTGCTGCGGCACTTCTTACCACGCGGCCCTGGTAGGAAAGTATCTCCTTTCTAAAAACAGTCTTGAGGCGGAGCCCATCATTGCATCGGAATTCCCGAATTTCGTCGAACTCCTGAAAGAAGGAGACTTGGTGCTTGCAATCTCGCAAAGCGGGGAAACAGCGGATGTCCTTCAAGGAATCAAGAGAGCAAGGGAAAAGGGCGCGAGGATTTTTTCAATTGTTAACGTAGTCGGCAGCAGCATCGCGAGAGAAAGCGAGAAAACGATTTACCTTAACTGTGGACCAGAGATTGGAGTTGCTTCCACGAAGGCATTCGTAGCCCAGCTCACTCTATTTTACCTCGTGCACTATGCGTTGAAGAACGAGCTTGAAAAAGGAAAAGAAGATTTGAAAGAGATTTCAAATTTAATTAAAAAATTGATTGAAGAAAGCGAACCCCAGATAAAAGAAATTGCAAAGGATTTCGCAAAAAAACAGCACGTTTATTTCATCGGACGGGGGGTCAACTATCCGATTGCTTTAGAGGGAGCGCTCAAGCTCAAGGAAATATCCTATGTCCACGCTGAAGGAATGCCTGCAGGCGAGTTGAAGCACGGCACGCTTGCTCTCATTGAAGAAGGCATTCCCGCGGTGGTGTTGAATCCAAAGGATGGAAATTACGGTGATTGCCTTTCTAACGGCCTCGAGATTAAAGCAAGGGGAGGAACAATAATTGGAGTAAGCGATTTGAAAAACGCCGCTTACGACAAGACGATTCTCTTGCCGCAAACTCAGGAATTGTTTTATCCCCTGTTGGCAACTGTTCCGCTCCAGCTCATAGCATACTGGACTGCAGTCGAGAGAGGAAACAACCCAGACAAGCCGAGGAACCTCGCGAAAAGCGTTACTGTGAAGTAACCAACAGTTAAAAAATAGTATGAAAATCGGTGGTGAAATTCAATGACTGACTTCGTGATTCTTGCAGCAGGCAAGGGAACAAGGCTTTGGCCCATCACCAACGGAAGGCAAAAATGCATGCTGCCCGTCCTCAACAAGCCGCTCTTGGAATGGACCATTTCCATGGTATACCCGCTGGCAAACAAAATCATTCTCGTAGTAGGAGAAGGAAAGCAAAGCGTAATCGAGCATTTTGCGAAAACGCCTTTCGTCGACAAAATAGTTTACGCAGAGCAAAAGGAACAGAAGGGAACTGGCCACGCGGTTTTGACAGCCGAACCATTCGTAGATGAAGATTTCACGATTCTAAACGGCGACGACGCCTATTCCCAAGAGATATTCGATTTGTATAAGGAGCAAAAGAATTGGTTTGCAATAGCAAAGTTCGTTGAAGACAGGAGCATTTGGGGCGCTTACAAGACATACGAAAACGGGAACATACTGGATGTGGTTGAGAAACAACCTGGCCTCGGCCCGGGCATGATCAACATCAACTTCCTCCACGTTCCCAAAGAATTTTTCAATTATTTGCACGATTTGAAGCCCTCGCCCCGCGGAGAATTAGAGCTAACTGACGGCCAAAAAGCATTCGCGCTTGAAAACGAGTTGAAGGCAGTGCGGGCAGATGGGTACTGGAATGGCCTGGGCTATTTCTGGAGCTACATCGACGTGAACAGATGGGCCTTGGAGTATTTGATGGAAGAATCCATTGAAGGAAACGTGGAAGCAGGCGCGAAGATTAAAGGAAAGCTTTCTTTGGGAAGAGGAGCTGTGATAAAAAGCGGCACTGTAATAGAGGGAAACGCGTTCATTGGAGAAAACACCGTAATCGGGCCAAACGCCTATCTTCGAGGAGGAGTGGTAATCGGCGCAAGCTGCCACATAGGCTCTTCTGAAGTAAAGGCGTCTGTAATAATGGATGGAACCAACGCGGCGCACCATTCTTACATCGGCGATTCGGTTGTATGCGAAAATGTAAATTTGGGTGCGGGTACAAAAGTCGCTAATTTACGCTTTGACGAAAAGAACGTGCACGTAAAATTGAACGAAAAAATGATTGATTCCTGCAGGAAAAAACTCGGCTCTGCAATCGGGCCGGGAACCAAAACAGGCGTCAACTGTTCTATAAACTGCGGGGTGCTCATTGGAAGAAATTCCCGTGTTTATCCCAATTCCTTCGTGAAAGAAAACCTTCCGGAAAATTCAGTATTTGACGGAAAAGAAATTCATGTATTAAGCGAGTGAGCTTTATGTTCAGACCGCACGACCTCAGAGGAATTTACGGAGAAACAATTACTGAAGAGCGGTTCTATTCTTTGGGAGCAGCCACCAGAAGAATCGGCAGAGCAATCGTCATCGGAACGGACTACAGGCTCAACAACGAAACGCTCGTGAACGCGTTTTGCAGCGGCTTTCAAGGCGAAGTAAAGTACCTCGGGAAAGTGCCAACTCCCTTGACGGCATTTCATTCAAAAGAATTGGGCGCCAGCTTCACCGCATCCCACAACCCGCCGAATTACAATGGTCTGAAGTTCTTCAAAAACCGAACTTACTTTTCAGAAGCTGAAATGAGCGCTGTTAAAGCTGAGTTCGAAAAACGTCCTAAAGAAACGTGCCTTATTGAAAACAAGATGCCGCCGGAAAACGGTAGTGAGAGAATCAAGGAATACATCGTTTCGCTTCCTTCGATTGAAAAAGGGATCTTTGACCTATGCGGCGGAGCAGCGTGCGCGATTAAAGAAGTTTTTCCCAAGACGCTCTTCGATGAACCAGATCCATCTTACGAGCACCACAAACCTGAACCAAAGAACGAAACGCTGCAAATTTTGAAGGAAAAAACCATTGAAGAAGGAGAAGTGGGTTTCGCATTCGACGGCGATGCGGACCGTTTGATCATAGTAGACGAAGGCCGCCTCGTTGAAGGCGACGTGATTGCCGCTTACGTTGCGGAAAACCACTTGAGGAAAGGCGCCAGAATGGTGTTGAGCATCGACTGCAGGCAGGAGGTATTCGATTTTATTGAAGGACTGGGAATCAAAGCCTATGTTTCGAGAGTGGGCGACCCAAACATGCTCGGTGAAGCAATCGCAGAAGGAGCAGACCTTTCCGCAGAGCGCAGTGGGCACTTTGCATTCTTGAAGCATGCCCCAAATTCTGACGGGATATATGCAGCAGCTGTGCTGTCCAATGCAAGAGCAGGCGATTTCATGGTCTTCTCGTCCAGATTCAAGAACACCACGCTGATAGAACAAGAGTATATCGCACTGGATTTCAATAAATTAAAATCGCTCGTTGAAGAAAGAAACCCAGAAAGCGTCTATACGCTTGATGGCGTGAAGGCGGTATTCGATGATTATACTCTCTTGATTCGGGCATCAAATACTGAAACAAAAGTGAGGATAAACTGCGAGGCAAGAACCAAGGAAAAGGCGAGGGAGGGGCTTGAACTTGGAAAGATGCTGGTCGCACGCTCGCGCGCATAAGCACGGCATCAAAGTATTAGAGATAAGCAGACAAGGACTTTTCTTCACATACCATTCTCCCCACAGCCATTCCCAAATCAAAGATACGAGTTTCGCCCGCCTGCTCGAGGAAAAGCAGTGAACCTTTATTTCCCAAGGATTTTCCAACAAGTGCTTTAGTGGGCTTGGCGTGCTCTAGCTTGGGATAGTATTCACTGAGTTCAATAACCGCTGGTTTTTCAGCGAATTCTGGAAAGCAGTCCCTTAGAGCCTCAAGCCTTTCAATCAATTCCTCTCTCGTGCGTTTCTTGTCTGAACCCAGCAGGGATATTTTTTGCTTGCCCGTCAATGCATTTGCGAAACCTCGTTGAGTTAATGCATATTCAATTCTTCTCGCGGTTCTTCCATCCAGACCGTCAGCAATTCGCACAGCAAAATCAGCTCCTTGTTCTATCCAACGCCGCATGCGCCGTTCTTTCCGGCTTACCCCCACTTTCAACATGCTTCCCCCGAATGCCGCCAGGTAAACAAAATAATTTTTTTCCGAGCACTTTAGTCTCTTTTCTTCTTCAGCGAGACAGATTGATCCATTGCACTTCAGACACGGGGTTTCTTCATCGACTGCGTTACAGGAAGCGCACTTTTTTCCTTTGACCAACGCTTTCCTGGGGCATTCTTTAAACTCTCCTTTTGAAACAAAGCCAATACAGCGGCGTTCTCTGGCAAGCAATAGGTCTACTTTATCACCAGGCTTTATTCGAATTTCACCCAAACATCCACTTTCCCTGAAGACAAGGACAGGAGAAAAAAGCTCATCAAACGTTATGCGGATTACGTGTTTCATTCAGCATCCCACTCAGACAACTGAATACGAATTATTTTTTCTATTAGTGTTAATAACACGTATGCAGGGGTTTTCCATTCAATAACAAGAGTAAAAGAAGATGTTATAGGGTTGCCTTCACTAAACCATGGAAAAGCGGCTCTGGTTTTTCAAGCCGTGAATCGAATTCGGGATGGAATTGGCTGCCTAGGAAATACTGGTGGTTCTTCAATTCCAAGACCTCCATTTTCACGCCGTCTTCGCTTTTTCCTGAGAAACGCATGCCCGCTTTCTCAATATCGGAGATGAAACCAGGATTCACCTCAAATCTATGCCGGTGCCGCTTCAGAATCTCTTTTTCGCCATAAAGGTTCAGGGCTTTGGTTCCGTCATCCAAAATCGTTTTCTGGACTCCTAGCCTCATCGTACCACCCAATTCCTTGATGTTCCTTTGCTCAGGCAACAAGTCTATGACAGGATGAGTTGTTTCTTGAGAAAACTCGGTCGAAGCCGCGTCACGCCATTCAAGTACGTTCCTGCAGAACTCTATCACACTCAACTGGAATCCAAAGCATATCCCAAAAAGGGGAACATCATTTTCACGCGCGTATTTTATTACCTCAATCTTCCCCTCCGTGCCACGACCGCCGAAACCGCCTGGAATCAGGAAGCCGTCATAGTCACTGAGTTTTATTTTATCTGGTTTTTTCTCTATCTCCTCCGAATCAATCAAATTCGCCTTTACTTTCACGCCATTGCTTATGCCCGCGTGCATCAAGGCCTCAAAAATGCTCATGTACGTGTCCTTCGTAGTCGCGTATTTCCCTACAACCCCAATCAACTTATCTTCCTTCATCCTTTTGAACTTCTCAACAATAGCCTTCCACTCATTCATGTTCATTTCCCTTAGCTCCAGTTTAAATTTCTCTGCAATCGGCTTCATCACTTCTTGGTCCCTCAGGATGAACGGCAACTCGTATACAAGTTCTACATTCGGGAAGCTGAAAACAGCCTCGGGTAATACATTGCAAAACAAGGCAATCTTCTCCTTGGTTTTTTCCTTCAGCTCCCTCTCTGACCTCGCTATAAGCGCGTCAGGTGCTATGCCTCGAGCAAGCAAAGCTCGGACTGAGTGCTGCATGGGCTTCGTCTTCTGCTCGCCAGTGATGATGGTTGGAACCAAAGCAAGGTGGATGAAAAGAACTTCACTCGGGTTTTCATATTTCATCTGTCGAATGGCCTCAAGCACAATCTCAGACTCGATGTCTCCCACCGTTCCACCTATCTCCACGACGAGCACGTCACAACCAGTAACTTGAGCTGCTTTTTTTATGCGGGACTTTATCTCATTTGTAACATGTGGAATCAGTTGAAGCGTCTTTCCAAGGAATTCGCCCCGCCTCTCTTTTTCTATTACAGTTTTGTAAACCGTGCCCATCATGAGGTTCTGTTCCTTCTTTGCAAAGATTCCAAGAAATCGCTCATACGTGCCTAAATCCAGGTCACACTCAAAGCCATCTTGCGTCACGAATACTTCGCCGTGCTCGAACGGATTCAAGGTCCCCGCATCACAGTTCAAATAGGGGTCTATTTTCATAGCCGAGACATTGACTCCAGACGACTTCAGCACTTTTGCGAGGGAGGAGGTAAAGGTTCCTTTGCCGAGCGAGCTCAGCACCCCGCCAGTTACGAAAATGAACCTAGGCATGCTCCCACCTGTGCTTGATTAAAACCTGAAACAACTGAAAGAGATTGAAGCTGATATAAGTAGTCGGAAAACAATTTAAAACTATCTCAGGAAAAACCAATGACCCAAAAGAAGAACAGCGCGTTTTCAAACAAGAAAATATTAAACAGCATTGGCTGCTGCTGATAAATACCGAACAGTAGGATGGTAAGGAAGTTGAATGGCCCGGGCAGAAGAAGATACCTACAACACCTGGACTTCTCTAAAGACGCGGCAAAGAGCGCGAAAATCAGAAAGAAAGGGAGGATAGAAGAAACCTCAAGAATCGGGGGGGAGAGACCTTGATTTCTCTAGTGGCCTACGATGACTTTCCTTACGGACTTGGAGAGCCTGGTGAACCGCTGTATCCTCAGCACGTAGTAGTAAAAGACTCCAGCGAAGGCAAGCACGGAGACAGCCGGGAGTATCGTCAGGAAAACCATTCCAACGATTGCAAGGATAATGGAGTACCACTTGAACCTGATGGAGTCCTTCCAGAGGATAAGGTGGGTGCGAAGATAGTCCCACCTAGTTTCTTGGGCTAGCAAAGTGTCGTCTGCGTCAGAGAATACGGTTGTTTCTCTTACGTAGGGATATTCCGCCATATTCATTCACCTGAGAACCTATGGAATTGTCCTTAAACCTGCTACATTACTTAACTTCGTTTAAGAACAATTTCCTTAACCCCCCTCATATTCTTGTACGGTTCCTTAACCTCCATTTTTACACCTAAACTTACTTCGTCCTAATCACCGACTTGCCTTGGAACCACGCTGTGCCCCAGCACGCGTTCAAAAGCCTTTCGGACCAATAGTAGCCGAAAAGGAATGCGAAAACGCCTGCGACATAGATGTTTATAAAAAGATAGGACAGAACTGCAGCAACAAAGCAGACTACCGCCTGAAAGAAGGACTTGTATATGGAGCCAATGGTTGTTTTATCCTTTGCGTCAACCCAGTCCGCCATCAACTGGCCCCTCGTGTAAGCATGCGCTACGTGAGCAGGCACCGTCTCGCCACCGCATCTCATGGTTTCCGCGCCCTTCTGGTAGCCCATGGGAATAAACATCGGAGCATACACTTTTTCTTCCTGTGGGCTGACGCCAGTAGGCCCTGGCGCGGTTTTTGCCTCTGCAATATTACGTAGTTCGCTTACCTTCATTTAATTCACCTGAGGTCCGCACTATACAAGGTCCTTGGTCTTGTTATGAGCCACGCGTGGAACTTCCACCTTTGATAAAAATATGCTGCTCCAGCGAATGCGAGAACTGAAATGGCAGGGTAGTTGGAGAAAAAAAATACTCCGAGCATTAAACAAACGAATGCATAGAGCCGGGTCTGGTACTGCCCCCTCCAGTTCGGGATGAACCTCTCCAAATAGGTTCTCCTGGTCTGCATCTTCTGAAACGCATCATATTGGTCTGATACAACGGTTGTCGGAATCACATCCATTTCCAAAACCTCATATTACGTTATAGTGCAATGCAGTCATCACCAAACCAATGATTATGATAAGCCACACGAGCCAATCAGGAATGATGGGGAAAGCAAGCCGGGTTCCATTCATGGCTTCAGAGAAAGGAACGTGCTTTTTCTTATCCATTATCCTGAAATCCATTAACCCAAAGTCCTCTAGCATGCTAAGCCACTCCACTATCAATGGAGGGTTCTCCAACGCTTTGTCAATGCTCTTTTGGTCTCTTGCCATCTCACGTCCCCTTATTTAATTTTTTTGCCGTTACTTTCACTTTGGCTTTAACTTATTGCTTTTGTGTTCCGTTTTTAAGTTTTCATTGATTCCTAGCTTTTTCCTTAATCTCCGGTTCCTTTCCGGTACTTGTTTTTTTAGTCTATTATTACAAGCGTCCTTGACTTACCGAAGGTGTAGATAATGAAGTCATACCACCACGCCAGACTATACAGCCTTCCTGAAACTGCGAGCATAATCAACCCGCCTAGAGGGAAAACGCCGAGCGCGACTACACCCAACGCACCTAATACGACACTCAACGGCTTGCATATTTTTCCATACTTCCAGAAACCAAAGTACTCTTCCAAATACTTTAGCCTAGTCCACATCCTCATGTTTGGAGGAACTTCCGGCTTTACTTCAACCGGAAGGAACGTGCTCATCCGCTCCTCTTCTTTTTTAGGCTGGTCCCGTGCAAGCACGCTTATCTGCTGCTGGGCACCAGAGTGCACGTTCCTTACCTGCGGAATTATTCTTGTTTGCATTTAGCATCCCCTTTCATTCAATTTTTTCTTGTCTGCAGTTCTCTTTTGTTTTATCCCTGTTTTCTTTCCTACTCTCTTTATGTTGACTCAAGGAGCTTCCTTCTACCAAGCAGGTTTACGATGTAGAAGTTCCTCCATACGTACCTGCCGTAGAGCCATCCTGCGACGGCTCCTGCAACAGCTGCAAGCACGAAGTTGTATGTAAGCAAAAATATGGCTATGACACCGAATATGACTGCAAACACTCTGGCGAACCTCCATTCCAACCAAATTCCAATATTGCGGTGAATAAAACTCTCCCTGGTCATTACATTGGCGATGTTCAGACCCCCGGTGTCAGTTGGAAGGAACATTGGAGTAGGGGTGAACTTCCTTTCAGTAGGCTCCTTTATGACCCCCGCCTTCTTCAGTTCCTTGAGGTCCTTCATGCCCATGTAACTCAGTTTTTCAACAGGCATTTTTTCACCATTACATCTAGAAAAACGAAATCAAGGGAGATTATGCGAAGACGCTCGCGATTTTTTTCAGACCCTTTTTTACCAGGTCAAGCCCAAGGATTTTGCTTTTATGCTTGGTCGCTTTGTGTTTGCTCTTTTTAACGATTTTTTTCATTCAGTTTCACCTTATTTTAGTTGCAACCAGAGGTTGCCGTTAAGAGAAACAAAAGAAAAATCCTGTACTCCAAACGCCTGCGTAAGCCTCATTTGCAAAGCAGGCAACTCACATAATTTCAAGGTATTCAAACAAACCCTCATCCTTGCCACCTGTGTTACCACTAAACTTTAGTAATATATTCTAGCAATAATCATTTATAAACTTGTTGGTAGTAACAAATAAAGAGACGATTGACGAACCGTATGGATGCGATTGTGGAAGTGCAAAAATCGTGTCCTAATCTGTTCCGGGTCTATTTCCCCTAAGTCGTCCAATGCTGCGTTCGGCCTCGGTATACGGGGTTACTGCAGTAAAGCACTGGATGCAGGCAAAGGATTTTGAATTGTTCCCCGTCCGCCTGCCTTGAGCGTGGTCCGAAGTTTCGCGAAGTAAACCGCGTCGGCTCAAATAACGCAACCAAACTGAATTCGCAAAGACTCCAATAACCAAATTAGACGACTCGAACAAGTACATTTCCAAAGGTAGCTAACGCCAGGTTTTTAAACTAGAGCACTTAATCTATTCGGGGATTGACATGAAAAAAATTGTTTTTGCGTTCCTGATTGGCGGGGGGTTACTGTTTTTGTTCGGCTGTCTGCAGCTTCCAGTTACTCCTGAAGAAACCAAGGAGACGATTGAATTGTATAGCGACGGTTCTTACGGGCACGAGCAGATCAGCGTTGGTGCTCCCACGAACGTTTCCTCCCAGTGGATCGGCAATTGCAAACAGAGGATGACTGATATCCTTGACTCGGCGGTGAACGCGATTGAATCTATTTACAACTTGGCCAAGTCCTTCAATGCGAGCTACAAGAACGAGACGCAAGAGAGACAACTCCAGGACATGAAGGACGCCGTGAACCTGTTGAAGAGCACGCTCGAGTGCATGTACTCTGAGGAAGGAGATAAGGGGACTCTGGCGATAAGGTACAAGCTTTCTTTTGATGATGTAAACAAGCTGAAGAACTTGGCTCAGACAGGCGGGCAATCCGAATTCTCGCTCGCCAGAAGTGGTGACACCATAACCTTCCAGCAAAAATATGACGTGGTTTCTGCGCAGCAAAAAGAAGTTAGGGTAAGGGTGCATGGAAGCGTTCAAAGCATTGAGCCCACAGGGTATGCGATGGAAGGAAGCGACTACGTTTACTCATCCCCCCAATCCCTTTCCTACAAAACACTCAAGATCGTGTACAAAGGAACTGGCGGGGCGGCATATACCACTTCAACAAACAACCCAACCACTACTCTGCAGTCAAGTGCTCCGCCAACTGGTTACGACAACCAGTATATAATTTATCTTGTAATTGCTATAGTTGCGGTGATCATAGGTGTAGTGCTCTACATATTTTTGAAGAAACCACCTGAAGAACCCCAGCCAGTTGGGGGAATGCCTGCAGCTTATAGTCAACAGCCCCCACAAACCGGGCAGAGATCTTGGTAGGACGTGGCAGAAGGCAGCCTATTCCGGTCTTGACCTTCTTCTGTTTTTAATTCTTCGTTTTGAGCCGGATGCAATTTCGTCAAGCGTATTTGGACGCGTTCTATTCACAAAAACATTAAATAAGGAATTGGGTTGATTGGATAGTGCAAGTGTTTCTCTCCGCTTGCGGCGAGGGTTTCGGGCACTCCTCGCGCATGGCGGCTGCATTGACTGCACTCCAGAGAAGCGGGCATGGAGGGATTATCGCCACCTATGGTTCGGCTTTAGAGCGCCTGCGTACCATGTGTCTGCCTGTTTTTGAAACGCTGCCTGAATTAACCATGGTCGGAAAAAAAGGCAAGCTGGATGTACTGCGTTCGGTCATCGCCTCTTCAACTATTTCCAGTAGGTTTCTCAAAGCCGTTCAGCTGGAAGCAGCCGGGATGAGGAAGATGCGTGCTGACGTGGTAATATCCGATTCAAGGATTTCCACAGTAATCGCGGGATACCGCCTTGGCCTCCCGACTTTTTACGTGTGCAACCAAACGTCTTATTACAAGAAGTCTTCCAAAAAACTCAGGTTGGACCTAGAGGAATTGGAGGAAAGAGCAATAGGCACCTTGATGACCGCTCCACTCGTGCTTCCCCCTTTTTTTTCAGATGAAATCCTGGTCCCAGATTTCCCTCCACCAGACACAATTTCCTTGCCGCTCATGTCCCGCGAGAATGCCTTGAAGAAGATGACTTCATTCATCGGCCCGCTTTCCCTCACCACGTTGGTTAAACCAAAAAAGGCGGAGTGGAGAGCAACCAAGCCCCGTGTGCTTGTAACGATGGGCGGCCAAGCTTTCCGCAGGGGAGAGTACGATGAGTTGAAGAAGATAATATCGAAAAACAGGGAATTCAATTTCATTGTAAGCTCCGTGTTTGCTGAAAAAGAGGAGCGCATAGCCAGCGCTCAGTTCGTTAAATTCCTTCCAGACATCCTGCCGTACCAGAACGCAGCTGGTTTCCTGGTCATGCCTGCAGGCCACAGTGGCATCATAGAATCCATTGTGTTTGGAAAGCCTGCACTGCTTCTTCCAGACGCATCCCAGCCAGAGCAGCTTTCGAATGCAAGAAGATACAAAGAGTTGGGTTTGGGGGAATTCCTTGAGTTGAAGCATTTGCATAAGTTTGAGGCAACCCTTTCAAAGCTCAAGCAAAACAAGGAAAAGCATTTGAGAAACATCAGCAGGCTCTCTGCCTTATCAAAGAAGGAAATGAACGGCGCACTGAACATCGTTAAAAAATGCGAGGAATACGGCAAGCGGATGAGTTACTGACTGTTTCATGCTGGCTTAGTCATTTAATTGACGAAAAGAAAACAGGTAGCAAAAGCATTTGGTTGATGTGGACCTTAAAGGGGTTATGGCACATCACTCAACGTCAGCCAACCCGCCGGTTGTTATTCTGAAAACGCATTCCCCGTCCGGAAGATTCGGTGAATCAACGAGTTTTGCAATGCGGCGGTCTTCCTTGCTTCTTCTTAGATAAACGCGGTAGGTTGCCTGGTGTGCGAGCACGTTGCCTCCAACTGGCGCAGTCGGGTCTCCGAACAGGATGTCAGGCCGGTCCATTACTTGGTTGGTGATATACACTACCAGGTTGTAGACGTCTGCAAGCTTCTGGAGCATGTGCAGGTGCTTGTTGAGTTTCTGCTGCCGCTCTGCAAGAGTTCCCCTCCCAATGTAATCCGAGCGGAAGGCGGAGGTAACTGAATCAACTACCATCAGTTTTATGTTGTGTTTCTTTATCATCTCATCGGCCTTATCCACCAAAACTATTTGGTGAGCAGAGTTCCAGCTTCTTGCGACATGAACCCTCTTCAATATCTCATCCGAATTCAGCCCTCTATCCTCTGCAATCTGTACAATTCTTTCTGGCCTGAATGTGTTTTCAGTGTCTATGAACAAAACCTCTCCTGCAAGGCCTCCTTCTTCTAGCGGAAGTTGGGCGTTCACACAGAGTTGGAATGCTAGCTGCGTCTTTCCAGACGAATATTTTCCGAATGTCTCCGTGATCGCCTGGGTTTCAATTCCGCCACCCAAGAGCGCATCCAATTCCTTTGAACCCGTAGAAACCCTTGCAATCGCCTTCCTTCTCTCCAGTACCTTATCCCCTGTCTCGTAACCCATCTCAAGCGCTTCGCGTGCCACGCTGATAATCTTAACCGCAGTTGCTTCGCCTATGCCTGCCACTTCAGCAAGCTCTTCTGGCATGCTCACTGCAAGCACTTCAAGAGAATCATAGCCAGCATCAAGTAGTTTGGAAGCAGTTGCCTCGCCTACGCCAGGCAGGTCGCTTACTGAAGTAATTTTTTTGTCTTTTTTCTTTTCAGGTGCTTCTTTCACAACAACGGCTTTTTCTCCCTTCAACTCCACTTGAAACTCATCTTCCGAATTCTTCATTCCATCACCTTCCGCAAGAGCCCTTATAGGGAAGGGCATTTTCGCTTTCTTAGTAGAAGAAACCCTCGTTGATTTATAAATGGTTTGGGGGTGTTTTTCCACTTCACTTGGTTGATATGATGTCTTTGGCCACGCACTCCAGCTCGTTCGTCATTGGATTTCTCCTTGGAAGAACCACCATACGAAGCTTTTTCCCTAGCAACGCTTCCTTCTTGAGCTGGAGAATTGTCTCCGGGTCTACCGCAAAATCTCTGACTTCTAACAAATCCAGAGCCTGCTTTCCATAGAAAACGCATCGGAGCACGGACCCGTCGTCCACAACTGCACTAGCCATCGGAATCTCGCGGATTTCAGTGCTCCCGCACTCGCATGAGGGAGCCACGCTCCCCTCAGAGGGGCTACCGCCTCCTCTACTCCCACTAAGGCCCGCTCCCTTGGGGCCGCCACCCTTGAGGGACTTTGCCTCCTCAAGGACCTGCAATTCGCCAGCCTCACCTTCGTCAACAACTGCATTCTCGATTTTTGCAGGAGGCTTGACTGTTGCACCACACTTGGAGCACTTCCTGAGGAGCCTTGCGCCAAAAACGTCTGTCACCACTGCTTCAATGACTGCGTTTTCATTTTCCTTGAGTTCGCTTATCCTCAGATGCTCGTACATTCCCGCTAGCATCTTCTCCTTTTCCTCAAGACCATGTGCGCGGGGGTTTGCAAACACGCGGCCCCTCCAGCCAACATGTAATTCAAGCATGTTCGTTTGTGGATTCAACTTAACGTAACCACTTTCTACCTTGACTGCATCGCCAGTCTTCAGCTTCCTCACAATTTCTGCATTCTTGTCCCACAGCACTAGCCTCATCTGAGAGGTTGAATCGCTGAGGGTACATGACGCGACCAAACCCTCCTTCTTTTCAGGTCCGAGGGCGCTTTTCTTGATTTTGTTCGTAACGAACCCCTTTTCCTCTCTTATGTCGAACACCCGGCCGTAGACGTCAACATCCATCATCCCTTCAATGAGATCAGATATTTTCAACGGAGGCTTCGCCTCCCTCGCAATATCTGCATAATCGCCTTCGAGCTTGACCCTCAGTTGAGTGAGAAGGCTCGTATGAAGCTCAAGCGGGGATTCGCTTTTGACGAACGCATTCTTGACTTCAATCACGTCGTTTCTTTCAACTGCCCCGTTTTCAGCCACGTCTACATCCTTGTTCCACAGCACGAGCGTGGCTTCACCGCTTTCATCCCTCACTAAAACATTGCAGACCCTGCCCCGCCTCCCATTTTTTTCAAATCCCTTTGGCGCAAACACCTGCAAAACCCTCACCAACACATTAACTCGCTCTCCTGCCCGCGCGTCCTTTAGTTTTTTTATGCTCAACTCCTCTATCCTTTCTTCGTCTGTGAAACCCGCTTCCCTTGCAACGATTCTCAAGGCACCATCTTCAGTCAGCAGGCCGCCGAACTGCTCCTGTTTCTTCCTTATTTTCTCGCGTATCTCTTCTTCGGCGAAGCCAGAACCCTTCAGTTTTTCAAATAAATCCATTTCCCCCACCGGCGCCTACTATTTTACTCACAACAAACTTTTTTAAATGAGTATCTATGCTGTCGTTCTAGGTTTCGTATCGCAGTCGCTCTGGTTTTATGCTTGCAGTTTGTTTCAGCTAGCACATTTATTCAAGGTACTCTTTTTGGTTGCAGTTATTCAGCTAAGCTTTTTACAAAAGTTTTTGAACCAGCTCAGTTGAAAATCTTGGGTTTTTTTCTAGAGGGAAAAAAGGCGCAACCAGTATTTTGGCTTACTGGCCTCAAACGTCACGCCTAACATCGAATTCCACTTGCACAAAAACCATAAAACTACGAGGGAAACATTTTCAACTGAGTCTTTTGAACCGAAAAATTTTAAAAATCAATTTGCGCAAAGCCTCTTCGGCTACATTTTTAAAAGGCGTAGCTTAATTAAATGGGTATGCTCATGCTGAATTTTGTTGTAAAAGTTTTTTGGGCGCTTGCAATAGGCGGGCTCATTGGTTTGGAGAGAGAACACGCGTTTCCAAAGGGCGCAATCGGCTTGCGCAGCTTTGCGTTAACCGCTTTACTTGGAACCATGCTCTCTGAGCTCTCAGACGAATTCTTCCTGCTGCCAGTCATTGGCCTTCTAGGTATCACTGCAATGGCTGCATTGTTTTATTTCTATAGAGCCAGGCAAGAAGGGATGTACGGGATAACAACTGTTTTAATGCTGCCGTTCGCATACGGGCTCGGGATAATGATAAGCCTTGGTAGGACAACGGAAGCAGCATTTCTTTCAATAGTCTTGGTGGCGTTGTTGGTTGAATACCGCAAGGTGCATTCCATTGTTAAGAAAGTCACCAAACAAGAGATAATAGACGCGCTCATCTTCGTTATTCTCGCGTTCGTGATCTACCCAATGATTCCGCTGGAGCCAGTGATGTTCCTTGGACAGTCTATTCAGATCCAGTTCTTTTGGGTGGTCGTGGTCCTCGTCAGTCTTGTGAGCTTTGCGGCCCATCTGTTGGTGAAGTTCCTGCATGAAAAAGGGGCGGTTTACGCTGCCTTCCTTGGAGGAATAATCTCGTCACTTGCAACAGTCACCTACTTTCTCAAGAAAGTAAAAAAAGAGGATTTTGAAGGAATCCGGGTGATCTTGTTTTTTTCAACTGCGGGAGCAATCTTTGCTGACATCATAATCCTCGCTGTAATCAATCCCGCATTTTTATTGAGCGTTTCACCGATCCTTGGAACTACGCTGTTTGTTTTCTTGTTTTTTGCATTCTATTACAAGAAGCAGATCGCACTCAAGGGCGTATTGTTTTCCAGCAAACCAATTTCCCTGGAATTCACGTTCGAATTCGCAGCCATCTTCTTTATTGTAACAATTTTAATAGAGTCCGCGGTTTCATACGGGTTGTTTGGTCTCTTCTCCTCCGCAATCCTTGGAGGTTTAGTGAGTACCACCTCCGTCTTGGCGAATCTTTCTCTTCTCTCTGCCTCAGAGGGCTTCATGAGGCAGGACCTAGTCATAGCCTCGCTTCTCGCGATCCTTTCAAGCCAAGCAGTAAAGTGCGGCCTGATATTCTACAAGATAGGCACGAAGAACGCTCGAAAACTCTTTCCCGTGTTGTTGGCTGCACTGCTGGCCCTGTTCGTCTACTGGCTTGCTTACATAATCTAAAATAATTAAATAATGGGTAGATTATTATGGAAAAAATGAATCCTGTAAAAATAGTGGTAAGGGAGACGGAAGTAGAGACCGCTGCCTTCAAGAACTACCTCATGTATCATGGCGTGAATATCGGCTTCAAGCAACTGCTCAACCAATCAGCTGTAATGGTGGGCGGGGAAGGAAAGCAGAGAGAGGTTTACATATTTCATCCCGCGTTGCTTTTGGTCGGAAGGCTCAAGGACACAAGAGAGGGACAACTCGTAACGAGGATAAGAGGAATGCCTATTTACGCAGGGGCTTTTGGAAAGCTTTCCTCTGTAACTGAGGTTGAAAAGCTACTTAAAAAAAACAAGGAACACTTTCAAGCCATGGAGGAACACTTTAACGCGTACGAAAAGCTCAGAGATGGAAAAACCATCTCCCTTGATGAAGTCACAGAAAGAGCCAAGGCACTTGGGAAATTCAGGAAGCATATAAACGATGCAGTCAAAGCCTTTTGCGCCAGCAAAAGCAACTATGAGATGCTTCCAAAAGAAAGGATATACTTGGTTTAATCCCCCTTGGAAGGCATCTTCTTTTCCTACCCAGTTTAGGGTCGCAAAGATTGTTTTATATTTTTTGTCAGTGGCATGAGTTGCTCAAACCCTTTTCTTGCCTTCCTTCTTGATGGCTTCACTGATCTTCTTGACTTTTTCCAGGGTTTTCTCTTCCTCGAATGCTGCTCCCACCTGGATGCCCATGGCGCCTGCCTTGATGACTTCTGTTGCCTGCTCTGGTGTCCTAACTCCGCCACCATAGAAATACATCGTATCCTGTGCACAGGCCTTCGCAAACGCTGAAATCAGTTTAAAGGGAGCTGGAAGCGGTGCGCCGCTGCCTGAATCCGTTATGAGGATGTGTGCTCCCATATACTTTGCAGCCAAGCCACATGCATAAGCCAAGTCCGGCCTCTCTCTTGGAACAAGGTTCGCATTCCCAATCCAGCCAACTGCTTCACCTGGCTCTATGATGACATAGGTAGTCGGAATGACGTCTATCCTCGTCCTTTCAACTACGGGCGCAGCCTGGATTTGTGCAGTGCTCATCCAATAAACGTCCCTGCTGTTCAAGAGGGACATGAAATAAATCGCGTCCGCATAAGTCGTGATCCCAGATATATTGCCTGGAAAGAGGACGATTGGAAGCGGAACAGCTTCCTTTATCATCTTAACGGTTTCATCCAAAACGCTTCCCTGGGCGCCTATGCTGCCGCCAACGAGAATCACGTCGGCTCCGCCTTCATAGCTTTGCTTCGCTATCTTCTGTGCGTTTTCCAGGAAGCATTTGTCTGGGTCAATCAAGGAAAAAAGCATTGCTCCATCTGATTCAAGCTTCTGCCTATAGTATTTCTCAACTTTCCCAAAACCCATGGAACCAACCTCTTCAGCCACTGACTTGATCTGGGTAAGTGACTTCAGTCCCGTTTTCAACCTCAATCAATTGAGTCTGTGGCCCAAGGACGACTACAAGTTCTGTCCTGGGCTCCTGTGGATTGATTATCAAAGCAGTTGGAAGGGATATCAAATGGAAGTAAATGCTCAGAAACAAGATTGCCGCGATTAAAAGAAACAAGAAAGCAATCTGGTATCCCTTTAACGCAGATAGCTGCATGATTTCCTTAGGTGGCGAAAATTAATAAAGTGTATGCGGATGTTACTCTATTCTGTAGTATACCTCCGTATGATTCTCAACTAGAATCAACTCGGATTTTGGGCCGAGCGAGACAGACGGTACTTCACCTGAGGAAACAAAGAAGCCGGTTATGGTTGAAGAAAACTCGTTGAACTCTGTGACGATCAATACGCCCATAACTAACAAGGCCAGTACAAATGCAGTCAACAGAAGCCTCTCTCGCATATCAACCACCATACTACGGGAAACTCCAATTAATATAATTTTGCGTAGGCGAAAGCTATGTTGAAAAGACCTACGTCATAGTTTTAAGGTTTTGAATAAAGTGTTTTTCGACTCTAGACGTAATTTTCGGTTGAGGGCGCCTAAACTTTTGGTTTCCCTGTGGGTCCGGATGCACCCAAATGTTTATATATTTTTCCTGTTATTACTTGTTATTACTACTCAGTAGTAGAAGTGATTAAATGAAATGGATTTTTCTTGCTTGGGTGGGAATGCTGTTGTCTTTGGTTTCAGCTTTGGGGATTTCGCCGTCTTACAGTGAAGTTGGTACATGCATCTGTGACACCGCCAGTGTTCCCTTCACGGTTTTGAACGAAGGCACTGCATCAGAGACGTTTTCGTTTTTTTTAAGCGGGCCAGCAAACTTTGGGGCAGTTGCTCCACAGATTTCTACGCTCTCTGGCGGGCAGCAGCAAGCTCTTTATGTTTTCCTGACGCCGGATTGCTTTGCCTCGCCTGGAAAATATCTTTTTACCCTAACGGGTTCTTCCCAAACTCAGAAGAGCTCGGCGGCCATAAACCTGACTGTGACGCCTTGTATCTCGCTCTATCCTGAACTGGCTCCGCCGTATTCCATGTGTTATGGGGAGAAAAAAGAGTATACCTTGGTGCTCCAAAGCAGAAGCAGGACAGCGGATAGGGAGTACACCATCCTGCTTTCAGGCAATGCCTCTTCGGGCGCGTACACCAAGAGGAAAGTAAATGTCTCATCAGGTTCCAGAGCCTTTGTCCCCTTGGTTATTAATTCAACGAGCCTCGGCATCGGAAAATACTTTCTTTCATTCAAGGCGGCTTCGGTATATGAGCTAACCAAACAGGAGACCAAGGATTCAGCACAGATTAACTTGAACTACGAGATAAGGAACTGTCAAAGGGTTTTACTGGAATTGCCGAGTGCCGAGATTCAGGCTTGCTCTGAAAAGCCTTCAAGCATCCAACTCAAGATCTCGAACAACGGCTTTTCGGAGGAAGTGCTTGATTTGAAAGCGAACTCCTCCATCGTCTCTTTCTCAAAGAAGCGTGTGGTGCTCCTGCCGGGTAAAAGCGAGACTGTTGAAACCACTATTTCCGCAAATCCTGGCAGGCACGTTGTGAAGATGAGCGCAGAGTCTCCTCTTTCTAAGGCGGAAGAAATGCTCGTGGTAAACAGCAGAGCCTGCTACGGATCAAGTCTGACCACTGAAGGAGAAAAATCTTTTTGCTCGGGCCAGGAAGGAACGCTTTTGATAACGCTGAAAAACACGGGTAAAGAGGACACGTTCAGCATCTCTCACCAGCCATCTGCAGGAATCCTTTCTGACAGCAGGGTCTCGCTGGACGAAGGAGAGTCCAAGAAAATCACATTCAGATTACTATCTAATCTGGGTGCAGGCCAACGCAACATCATGTTCACTGCTTCTTCACCCAACTCCCAGGCCTCAGCCAATTTTACGGTATCAATTGAAAACTGTTATGGGGTGAAACTCACAGGCACTGGCGGAAGAATGTGTCCATGTACGGAAGCAAACCTTCCAATTGAAGTCATTAATCTCGGAACCAAGAACGACTCTTTTATTGTGACGAAAACCATTGGACCGGAATGGCTGAAACTAACTGAAACCAAGGTCTCCGTCCCAGCTGGCTACAAGGCAGCTGTAAATGCACACATATATGTATGCGACGCAGACGCAAAGGACTATGGATTCGAGTTCTCAGCTGCATCGGAAACAAACCCAGCTATTTCAGACAAGTTGTGCATCAATATTTCCGTTTTATCCAAGGGTGTGTGCTATGGTTCTGCCATGAGCGCGCCGAACGAAACGACCATACTCGAATGTTCCTCCAACATTCTCGCCGTGAGTGTTCAAAACACGGGACAAGTTGATAATACATTCTCTTTCAGCATAGAAGGCGTAAAGTGGGCGAGCGTAACACCCAGTTTTGTTTCCCTGCAGAGGCTTCAGGCAAAGACCGTATTTCTTGCCCTCAATCCACCGATTAATTCAATTGGACGGTATACACTCACGTTGAAATCCACTTCAAAGGATACGGAGACGAAGAAGGATATCGTGGTTATAGTGAAAGGGCGTCCAAATGCAACTACAACTACTACCCCCGCGGAGGCAAAGAAACTTGCACCCATCAATGCAACGATTTCTTATGAAAACAGCTCCTTGGTTATTGAAAGCGTTCCAGGCGCGTGGGTGATGCTGATTACTCCAAAGAAAGAAACGCTGCTTTCCAAAACCAATGCGTCTGGCGTTCTGGTTTTGCCCACCAAGGAATATGGTGAGTGGAAGATCTCTATCTCAGGAGTTGGCTTGATGCCGCTCAACCTAACATACAACCTTACTCAGCCAATCCCAGTTACTGGCCTAGTTGTAGCTGGCCCGCAAACACTTCCTTTCGTGGCAGTAGTCGTCATTGCAATCATTCTCATACTCTACATTATCTACGAGTTGATGAAGCCACCGCAGATTGAAGAGAGAAAGGAAGAAATGGAGGAAACAGAGGAGAAAAAACCTAGGAGACGCAGGGCAAGGGCGGGTTAGCGCCCTCTTCCTTCAATTTTCTTTTCTTTCATTAATTTTTCTACTTTTGCTTTTTCAGTTTTCTTTTCTTTCACTCTTCGGTTTAACATGGTCTACTTTTTTCTTTATTTCAAGTTTAAGTGTTCTATCTACTCTCTTTTCTTTCCTTAATTTTTTTCTTGTTTTTTTCTTTCGCTTTTTTTGTTTTATTTGTTTTTCTTTTTTATTTCTCCCTTTTTACTCTCCTTTTTAGTTTTTTCCCCCTTATTTTCTTTTTTCTTCGTTACCCCTTTTTATTTTCTTTCTCCTTAACCAAGGATAATCCTTATTGGCTTCTAAGATTATTACGTTTGGCGTAGATTGCAAATGCGCTTGATGGAGTGGATTATATCATAGAGATAGACGGCTCAGAAGGAGGAGGGCAGATGCTGCGCACAGCGCTTTCACTCAGCGCCATTCTGGGCCAGCATTTTGAAATGAAGAACATCCGCGGCGCGAGGGAACGGGGCGGATTGCAGCGGCAGCATTTGGCTTCAGTGCAGGCGATGAAGCAAATCTGCGGAGCGGATGTTGAGGGAGCGGAACTGCATTCGAAAGAGCTCGTTTTCGAGCCAAGCGAAATCCAGGCAGGCAACTTTTCTCTCAACGTAGGAACTGCTGGCTCCGTTGGCTTGATCCTCCAGTGCCTGCTTCCCGCGCTGGCGTTCGCGCCTGAAAAAAGCCACATTGAATTAATTGGGGGAACCGACACGCACTTTGCACCCCCGCATCTTTATTTGGAAAACGTTTTTCTTCCTGCCGTCGGAAGAATGGGTTTCAACGGTGGATTGGAAGCGTTGAAATGGGGCTGGTACCCGCAGGGCAGCGGGGTTGTAAATGCGACTGTGGAACCTGTTGATGAATTCAGGAATATTGAACTGGTTGAAAAAGGGGGTTTAAAGAGACTGTGGGGTGTTTCAGCTATTTCAAACTTGCCTGCCCACATTGCAGAGAGGCAGAAAACAACTGCTTTGAAGCTGCTTGCGGAAAAAGGAATGGACGCGAAAATAGAGGTTGTGAACGCGCCGTCAGTAGGAAAAGGCAGTTTGCTGTTCCTTTGCGCGGAGTTTGAAAACTCGATAGCTGGTTTTTCCTCTCTTGGGGAAATAGGAAAGCCTGCTGAAAAAGTAGCTGAAAATGCGGTTGTTGACTTACTCAAGTTTATTGAAAGCAACGCTGCCGTAGACAAACACCTTGCAGACCAGCTACTGCTGTACGCGGCTCTCGCGAGAGGAAAAACAGTTCTTCAAGTGGAAGAAATCACGGACCATGTTTTGAAGGACATTGAAGTCATCGAGTTGTTTCTTCCTGTAAAATTCAGCGTCGAAGGAAGCAAGGGAAAACAGGGGATAATATCAGTTGAAGGAATTGGTTTCGAAAACAAATTCAAGGTAATGACGTGATTTTTTGAAATTCCCAAAACTGCGCGAAAGACGTTTCTTTCCCTACAAGGCGCTGAGCGTTGGCTCTCCTGCTGAAGAAAACAGGTTAGACGATTTCAACAAGAGACTAGGGGTTTTGTGGGGCTTCAGAGAGGGCGCCAGAGGCGACTTTTGGAATAGGAAACTCGTTGAATCCTCTTGCTCTGCTGCCTTCTTTTTGTTGCCAAGTTCTACACCGCATCAGAGAGAAAAGCTGGAGCAGTTGATTTCTTTCATCCACGAAAGACACCCGCAGATTTTTTCTTCCATTTCCAATACTCTCTCCGAATATACGGCGCAGATCAGCGTCAAGCGCAAGCCTTGGGCATCTGTTCGCGCGTTTTTTTCGCGCAAATACCGGGCCCGGCTTGAGCGCGCTGAAAAAACGCTGCTTGCTCGCCGCGGCAGGCTGTTGGGCAGCAGGTTGCAAGCAAAACGAAACAAGCTCATGGGCTTTTTGGAAAAGTACGCTGAACGCGAGAGAGTCTTCAAGCGCACGAGTCAAGAGTAAAGCAAAAGAAAGAAGAGGTCGCCGAAAAGAAGAGAGAACACGAGACCAGCCAGTATGTAGGGGCCGAACCGCGGGAGCACCTTGTAAACTGGAAACAAGTGAACCTTCTTTGCTTTTTCTATCTTTTTTAGTTTTTCAACTTCCTTCTTCGTGAGCACGCGCTCCAATCCATATTCTTCAACGAGCTTCGGCGGCAGCTTCTCTAAAGCAATGACGTCCTCTTCCTCTATTTCGGGGAGTGAAACTCTTTTTATGATTATTTCTTCAGTAATCTGTTTCTTGAATGTGAAAAGGAAAACTGCTGAGCCGAACACAACTACTATGAAGGAGATTTGGAAAACACTCGAGCCTCCGAAGGAGTTCAACAAAAACAAGACAACAGCAGCCAGAAAGACCATCAAACCAGCTGCAAGAAAATCTGGCTTCAATTTCCTGCCCTGCAATTTGATTGTATACCAGATTGCGGTTCCAGCCAGCCCGAGGAAACTGCTTGCCAAAAGAATTGAGAGAAAGAAGGGATAGAAGCTAAGTGCTGCATACGCTGAAACAACTTGTGCAAAAAAGGTCGGCAGGTATGCTGCAATCTGAAGTGGGTAATACGGCAAAAGCAGCTGGATTCCAGTGAAAAGCAGCACGTCTCCTCCACCCAACTGCCCTGTACGGTAAAGAAAGTATCCTATTCCGAAGATGATTCCGGCTATGCCGAGGCTATAGACTATAAAATTCAAGTCAAGGGTCAACAGATTCAACACAATTCCTGCACCAATCATTGCAGCCGTCATCCGGTCGTCGATGAAACTCGTTTTCCAATCCTGCCATGCTGCAACAGCAGTAAACCCAACTGCAAGCACGACCCGAAGCAATTCAAGATTCATACCCACACCGTGGTCTGAGTAGATTATTGATTTCAAGGATTTAAACAAGATTATGTAGCAGTTGTTGAAAAAAAGCAAAAAACCAAAAGAGAATCTAGTGCACCGAGATTATTGGCATAAAAAGCCTTAGTCTGTAGAGCCAGAAATAGACCTTGGCAACCTGGGTCTCATTCCGGGGTATGGTGACTTTCTTTATTTGCGGCAGATATCCTTTCTTGAATGCCAGCACGGTATAAGTCTTTCCGCGCTCAACCTTGTTGGAGTAAATGCTGAAGGAACCATTTTTTGTAGTGTAGTTGTAGTCACGCGTTTCAATAATTGCTACCATTGTTCCCTCAAGTCCTTTTCCATCTGGCCCAAAAACCATGCCGACAAGCACTGGCAGCTTTTCAGGGATTTTCTCCATCGTGATGTTCCTTTCCTGAAAACTCTGGTCCAAGGTAATGTTTTCGTAATATGGTTTGAATCCCGGCTTTTCACAGAATAGGGTATAACTCCCTGTTTGAACATCTCCTGCAAAGTAAAACATTCCTTGTTCATTAGAGTTCCTTTTTGCGACCACAGAGTAATTGATTGAAGTTAGGAGAGTTACGCTCACGTTCTGAATTGGACTGCCTGATGCGTTGGTTATTCTTCCCTGGAATACGGGTCCCTGCAACTTGCTGCTTTCACCAAGTGCGCTTAACGGCTGGAGGATCACTGAAAAAGGCAGGGCTTGGTTGTTTCTTAAAGTAGCTGCTCCAAAATAGGGCTTGAATCCTTCCTTCGAGGCCTTTACTACATAGGTTCCA
>JACRGE010000093.1 GCA_016212465.1 Microcaldota archaeon | reverse complement strand
TTAGGGTTTGTTCTAAGCAGGCTCTGTTAAAAAGGTCGCCCCCCATAATTTTACGACTTTTTCAAAAGTGGAATTCGGCGTTAGATGTAGTTTTTGAAGTGGATTAACCAAACGTTATGTTTTATCCGTTTCTCCTCTTGAAAAAACCCGGGATTTTTAACTAAGCCCTCTAAGCTGCAAAGCCATTTGAGTTTTGGTAACTGGAGAAAGCATTAGAAGGGAATCAAATAGAATGCAATGGCGGCAACCAACGCCGAAGCGGGAATCGTTAGAAACCAAGCCCAAATGATTCTTCTTGCCACGATCCATCGGACTGCATGCAGCCGCTCTGCCGAGCCAACGCCCATCAACGACGAGGAAACGATGTGCGTCGTGCTCAAGGGAAGCCCGAAAATGCTTCCCAAGAGGATTATGGAAGCCGAGGAAAACTCGCCGCAGAAACCGTGTATTGGCCGCAGGCTCACGATTTTTGTGCCCATCGTCTTTATAATCCTCCACCCACCCGCGATGGTACCAAGAGAAATCGCTGACGCACTAATGAAAATAACCCACCAGGGCACTGAAAAGCTTTTCAAAAAACCCATGGAAACAAGCCCTGCCGTAATCACTCCCATGGTTTTCTGCGCGTCGTTGGTGCCGTGAGAAAGCGAAACAAAGGAGGAAGAAAGCACTTGCAAGTGTTTGAAGATAAAATTCACTTTCCTCGGTTCCTGTCTCCTGAAAAGCGAGACCATAAAAACCATCATAAGAAAACCGATGACTATCCCGAACAGGGGAGAGATAACCAGTGCAAGTATTATGCTCGTCAGCCCACCCAAGTTAACTCCACCGAAACCGTAAGCCGCAATAGCGCTCCCAGTTATCCCGCCGACGAGGGCATGCGAGGAACTGCTTGGAAGCCCAAACAACCAGGTTATCAGACCCCACGCAATCGCTCCAACAAGCGCTGCAAGAAGCAAGTGAACAGTCACTTTGGAGGGGTCAACGATGCCAGTTCCAATTGTATGTGCAACTGCTGTGCCGAAAAGGAAGGGGCCCAAGAAGTTCAGGGAAGCCGAAAGAAAGAGGGCTTGTCTGATGCTCAGTGCCCTGGTGAGGATGACAGTGGCAATCGCGTTGCTAGAGTCATGGAATCCGTTAACGAAATCAAAGAACAGAGAAAGTACTATAAGGAAAATCAATAATTCAAGCACGGTTTCACTTTCCGAACAAAAAAATAACCAACGCCAGTGATATTATGGAGCGTTTGTTTTAAAATTGATTAAAGCATGCCTATGTTCATGAATGGCTTGATGTCTGCAAGGAGGAAAGAAAATATTGGTGTTAATGCATCCGGCTAAAAGTTGCCTATCTTATTATTCGAGACGCAATAGTTTTTAAACAATGTGGGGTAGGCAAAGGCTTTAAATTGAATTCAGTAAAGAATATTGGGTGGGATTTTGCAGAGAATCATCAGGTGGATTATCCCTACTGAAAAGATATTCTACGAAATGCTTCAAGTGCAGTCAAGCGACATGCTGCGCGGCGCGGAGAAGCTGCACGAGCTCATGGTGAACTACGAGGATAGTGGAGAGGCGGCAGTAATAATAGAGAACCTGCGGGAGATGGAAATAAAGGGGGATGAAACGAGGCACACTATAGTAAAGGAGTTAAACAAGTCCCTCATCACTCCCTTTGACCGGGAGGACATCTTCGCTTTGTCACAGGCGCTGGATGACGTGCTTGACTCAATTGAAGCGGTCGCCTTGAAGATGAAGATGTACGGGGTCAGAAAACCACCTAAAACACTTATCAGGATGTCTGAACTTCTTCTAACCGCATCAAAGGAAGTCAACGCTTTGGTCAACAACATACGCAACGGGCACGCTGGCATCAGCGAGCAGTGCAACAGGATTCACAAGATAGAGCATAACACAGACGCTTTGACGCGGGAATACCTAGGCGAATTATTCAAAACCCAGAATTCGATGGATATACTGAAGTACAAGGAGCTCGTGGAGTCCATAGAAAACGCGATTGACCGCTGCGAAGACATCTCGGACTTGATTGAGGGGATTCTAATAAAAGCGGGATGAAAAAGAGCAACCTAAATGACCACGAAAATAAAATATTAAAACTAAGAATACAAAAAAATTTATAGACATAAAAATTAAATTAGAAACGAGAAAACTCACAGAAAACAAAAATTTAAATGTTAGAAAGTAATATATGTTATGGGAATACTAGTTCTTGATTTTGGTGGACAGTACACTCACCTTATTGCACGTCGCGTGCGGGAACTCGGTGCTTATTCTGAAATCCTTTCCTTCGATGCTTCGGTTGAAAAAATTCAGAAACTGAAGCCAGAGGGAATCATTCTCTCTGGAGGGCCGGCAAGTGTGTATGAGGAAGGCGCACCCTTTCCAGATAAAGGCATCTTTTCTCTCGGAATCCCGGTTATGGGAATCTGCTACGGCCACCAACTGATTGCAAAGATGCTTGGTGGAAAGGTCGAGAAAGGGGGAATAAAGGAATACGGAAAAAAGGAGTTACAGACTCTAAACAAGGAGGACCTATTTTTTGGACTGGAGGGAAAAGAGATTGTGTGGATGAGCCACGGAGATGAAGTCAAAGAGTTGCCACCCTCCTTTGAGGCGATAGCTTCTTCAGACGACTGTCCCATTGCAGCCTCAAGGGGAAAAGCAAGTCCCCAAGACCAAAGGTTTACAATTTATTCAGTCCAATTCCATCCAGAAGTAGTGCACACGCCCAAAGGCAACCAAGTCATAGAAAACTTCATCTACAGAATATGCGGTTGCAAGAAAGAGTGGACCATCAAAGACGTGAGCAAGAGACTCGTTGAAGAAATTGGGCGAGCAGTTGCAGACGAAAAGGTTTTAATCGGAGTAAGCGGCGGAGTGGACTCAATAGTGGCCGCAACTCTCCTCAACAAGGCAATTGGAGAAAGGCTGCACTGCATTTTCATAGACAACGGATTGCTGAGGAAGAACGAGAAAAAGGAAGTCATCGCTGCTTACGAAAAACTTGGTTTCAAGCACTTTCACTTTGTTAACGCGAGAGAAGAGTTTCTTGAGCAACTGAAGGGCGTCCTGGACCCAGAGGAGAAAAGAAAGAGGATAGGGCACACGTTCATAAAGGTTTTTGAAAAAGCCGCCAAAGACGTTTCGGAAGAAGAGGGAATCAAATTTTTTGCGCAGGGAACCATCTACCCAGACAGGATTGAATCTGCTCAGGCATCAAAGAAAGCCGCTAAAATAAAGAGCCACCACAACCTCACGCTCCCGGAGCAGATGAGCTTTCAGATCATTGAGCCGCTCAAGGAGCTTTACAAAGACGAGGTCCGCGCTCTGGGAAGGGAATTGAATATTCCAGAGGAATGGATTAAGAGACATCCGTTCCCCGGGCCGGGACTGGCAATAAGGATTTTGGGAGAAATTACAGAAGAAAGGCTTGCAATTTTGAGGGAAGCCGACGCTATCTACATAGAGGAATTGAAGAAAAGCGACTGGTATGACAAGGTGTGGCAGGCGTTCGCTGCATTGCTTCCAGTGAAAGCAGTGGGAGTGATGGGAGACCAGAGAACTTACGAATATATTATTACGCTGAGGGCAGTGAATTCAAAGGACGGGATGACTGCGGATTGGTCCAAACTGCCTCCAGAGATTTTAGAGAGAGTATCAAACAGAATCGTGAATGAAGTAAAGGGAGTAAACAGGGTTCTCTACGACGTTTCTCAAAAGCCTCCTGCAACCATTGAATACGAGTGAAATGATTAAAATAACCCTATTTTAGAAAGCTCGCCTTCCTCGCGTTCTCCTCGCACTCCCGCAGCTGCTCCTCGTTCAAAAGCCCTTCCCTCAAGAGAAAAGCCCTTTCCTTTTTCAATGACGTGTTGAGCATTTCAGGGCCGTCTGTGTTTATGGTGAATTTGATGTCTTCCTCAAGTAATTTTTTGAGAACGAACCTCAACTCGTCAATCGTTTTCAATGATTTTGTTTCCAAGTTGGAAGAGGGACAGATTTCAAGAGTGATGTTCCTATCACGAATGAGCTTAAGCAGATTAGGATGCCAAGCTGATTGAACGCCGTGGCCGATTCTTTGCACACCCAACGCTTCAATAACCGTTTGAATATCACGCTCGTCATCTTCCCCCGCGTGGGCCGTAATGCCCAGTCCTGCTTTCCTCGCATTATCGAATAAATCAGATAAATCGCTCATCTTGAAATCCTGCGCTTGAGGACCGCCTACATCTATTCCGACAATGCCGCGGTTCTTGTACTTAATTGCCTTTTCCACTATAATCGCATTCTGTTCCTTTCTGAAACGACGGTCGAGCATAAGGATTAAAGCGGCCTTAACGGGATACTCGAGCATCGCCTTTTCTACCCCCCTGATAGTGGCGAGAATTATGTGATCCAAATCCCTTTCGCCCCCTCTGTTTCTAAGCATGGGGTTAAAGCGGATTTCAAGCCTTGTGATGAGGTTCTTCCTGTATGCCCCCCCAACGATTGAGTGAGCGCTTTTCTCCATTCCCTCCGGGGAAGACTGGATCAACTCTGTTATGTTGAAGAGCTCTAAGTAATCATCCAAACGCTTTATCTTCCCTGGTTGCACCGTAATTGCTTCAACGAACTTCCAGTAATCGTGGGCGTCCCTTACTTTAATGCCTTGAGAATGAGCGAGGGACCACATGATCTCTGGACTAACAGCAGAGCCTATGTGCGTATGCAATTCTGTTAGCTCGTAATCGAATCCAGCGGGTATCATTGTAAGCACCTCTAAAGAAGCAGTATCTATGATTTAAGTAAACAAATTAATAAATTACTAAAGAAAAGGCGTTCAGACTTTATTTATTTATCAGTACGCGACAATTAAATATGAATAAGATGGTGGAGGGTAGACGAGAATGGTATTGGTTTGCCTCAATTGCGGATGCAGGAAGTTAACCACCCCACCGACAGGATTGGGGACTGTCCCAGGAAGAAACGAGAACGCGGGAATCTATTACTGCAAAAAATGCGGCTGGGTTGGTTTTCCCATCGATGTTGAAAGCGAGGTAAGATACAGGAAACATCTTAAAAAGCTGAGAACAAAAAGAGTGAATAAAAGGAAGCGGATTAGCGACCATAGATTATTCGATTAGTATTTAAAAACTACGGGCTTAATGATTAGGTCTTGAAGAACCGGGGAAAGCAAATGAAAATCGGTTTGATTGACTGCATTTACAACAAGATAGATGCAAGAGACATGGCATCAAAGATACTTGAAAGCAAGATCCCTGACCTAGAAATAATTCGCTTTTCAGCGCCAGACTCATTGAAAGTCCCGGTTGCGGCTAAGAAGATGTTCTCGGAAGGAGCTGATGTAATCCTTGTTTTCCTGACGGTAGGAGCTGAAGAAAAGGAAGCCCTAGATCTAGTTCACGAAAAGATCATTGATGTTGAAGTCTATTTTGGCAAACTGGTTTTCTTTTGCATCTTGTTTGACGACGAATGGCGGAGAGAAGAGCAGTTGGGCGAATTGAGTGAAAAAAAGCTTGCGGCTTCAGTTGAGTTGATTTCAAGAATAGTTCACGCCCCTGAAATGGCGCGCCAGATGGCGTCAGCTGAAAGAAAAGAAGTCTCACCTGCGCTGGGCGAGGCCCTGAACTTCATGAACCAACCAACTGAGGAAGAGGATATTCATTCACTTTTCTGAAAAAAAAGTTACCGAAAGTCACCACTCGCCGGTTTTTTTCTTGCTTTCATAGGTGGGCTCTGAAGCCCCTGGCCTCAAGTTTCTCCTGCGTCTCAGATAGGAATAAGCCAAGAACACCAATGCAAGGGCTGCTCCGCTCAACCCAATTGTCCTCTGTGCTTCAACATCGAGAGTTCCTTGCGTTGGAGCATTACCTGCAAGCTTTTCCTGCAAAGCCTTCTTGGCTGAATAAAGTTTTTCAACTGCATTCGAGTAATCCCCTCTGTCCTTGAACTCGCTTGCT
>JACRGE010000088.1 GCA_016212465.1 Microcaldota archaeon | reverse complement strand
TACTTGCCTTTCAGTAAAACGAATGGAATTCACCAATTGCTTGTACTTCTTTTTCGACCCCAGCCTCCGCAACCTACGCAAAAACTTCTTTTTCCGTCCCTCCAACCTAGGCGGCAAAGGCCCGAGAACCAACGGTATTTCAATCACAAAATGGCCCCTAACAAGCTCTCTTCCAACAAAAGGACCCTTAAACTTCGGGTTTCTTCCCTTAACGGAAACTTGAAACTTCCTCAACTCAAGCTCCTTCAACTCCCTAGACAGAAAATGAAATGTAACCGGACGAAATTCAATAACAACTGCATTCGGGTTCCTGTCTCTTAACTCTTTAAACCACTCACGCTCAACTATCTCCTGCTCCTTGATAAACGGAAAAGGAAAGACTGGAGTCAAGTCGAGCAAGCGTTTAAAAAAAGTCTTTTCAAACGGAAAAACCGCTGCCTGCATCTTATGCCCTTTCTTACGCAAGCCAGCAGAAACCCGTTTAATTAACCAAACAAAAGGCTTGTTACCCGGCAAACTCTCCCAAACAAAAACAATCCTCAAGCAAACATCAACTCAAAAACTCAAACCAATTGCTTATCCAAACCCATCGCAATGACTTTCTTAGCAATGAAATCCGTCACCTCCGGGTCCTGAAACAACGCGTTCATCAAATCATTGCCTTGCTTGTTGTAATCGATTAACAGCTTTCTTTCGTCGAAGGGATTGCCGCACTTTCCGCAAAACGCTTGAGTAGGCGAATTACGCTCCTTGCATCTCGGGCAAACCAGGACGTCTAGCTTAACCTCTTTTTCAACCGGCTGGTCTTTCAAGGAATACATTTGCAGAAGCGTCGAATCAACGTCCCTACCCGACAAATGAACGTAGGTTGAGGCCATCTCGCTGCCCTGAGCCCAACCAAAATACTCTTTCATCTGAGCCTCCGTAAGCTTGCACGCCAACGCGGTTGCTCGGCTGTGCCGGAACAAATGCGGGTGCACCCGTTTCCTAATGCCAGTAGCTTTCTTTGCACTGGCGAGCATCGCCAAAACAGACGGGTAAGAGCATGGAACGCCGTTATAACGCCCCAGCCTCCCAGGCCACAAGTACGCTTCGGGATTCTCTTTGTCCGAATGCTCCTGCAACCACAGGCTAAGCAACTGAACGCTGACAATAACCCGCACTCTGCGGCTGCCTGTCTTTCCGTTCACTAAGAGGATAGCTCCGTAATTGTCGAACTGAACGTTTTTCAGTTTCAAATAAAGGAGCTCGCCGATTCTGCAACCCGACTCGTATAAAACTAGAATTAACGCCTTGTCTCTCGCATTCGTGGTAGCATTCGCCAACTTCTCAACTTCCTCAACCGTAAGCAATTCTTCCGGCAGCTTGTGTTTCTCGTTCTTCAATCTCGGCTTCAGCCACTTGATAATTTTTGGAACGTCCTCGTCTTTTCCCAAAAGCCATTTGTAAAACATTTTCAAAACAATCTTCAAATCGTATTTCGTGTATTCGGCGTAGGGCTTGGAATCCAAGCACATTATCAAATCAATCAAATCCTCTTTCGTCGCCTTCTTGAAATCCTTGCCCAACCACTCCGCCATATAGCGAATGCACCACATGCACTTTACGACGCGAAGCTTTGTTGAACCTTTCGCCAAACGAATTCTGGCAAAATCTTCTATCTGCTTTTTGGTATTTGACGGTAACTTGGAAGCATGCAAGACTTTCAATGCTCTATCGAAATCATTCTGATGCTTATAGAGCACGAAATCGTTCATAGACAGGACTCTGTCTTTGAAGAATATAAGCATCTGCTCTCGAGACAATCAACTAAATGCGATTAGGCAATCGACTAAGTGGCGAAAAAAAGTTAGTGAAGACTCTAGGAAGAACTAGGATGCAGGGGGAGGGATGTTCACAAGCCGTTTTCTCTTTCCCAAGGGTTTCTCTTTTGCAAAAGAGAAAGGCTTGATTTGAACCCCCGAACCCACTGA
This sequence comes from Microcaldota archaeon, assembly GCA_016212465.1. GTDB lineage: Archaea > Micrarchaeota > Micrarchaeia > Norongarragalinales > JACRGE01 > JACRGE01. The sequence goes on along the minus strand of JACRGE010000088.1, from coordinate 7,715 downwards.
GGGACAAGGTTCTGAGCCTTGCGCCTTTTTCTGGGATTTTCTTTCTAGTGGAGGTCTTTCTTTTCCAAAAGAAAGAAGTCCGACCAGACTTGGCAACCCCTGCATTTACGATTATACTACGGGGATCGAATTTTTTAATGCTTTACATCAAAAAACAGGAGAACTGCGAGGGAAAAAGAAAGTGTTATTAAATTGGCCAATCCTAATTCTTTCGCTAATTCGGTGGGAGATTCAACTGAAGCTGTTTATTTTGTTTTATGCGGTGCCCTAGATGCAGATTCCCAACCCGTATATCTGGAAGCATTACAAGAAGCTCATTATAGTCCCAATTGTTTTGCTGCTCGCATCAACGTTTTTCATCTTCTTCAAAGGAATTCCTGCGGGAGTGGACTTGAAGGGAGGTCTTCTCATCACGGTTCAAACGGACGAGAACGTGAACCTTCAACTGCTCAAGCAGAAGCTGACGCCATTCTCTGATGAAGTAGAGGCCAGGTTTTACGAAGGTCCGGCAGGCAAGGGGGTTGAAATAGAACTGGGAATAAACGAGAATATTGAGAAAGCTGACGCGCTAGTGCGCGAGTTGAAGGAAAAAGACACGGAGCTTTTGCGGGAAGAACAGAACATCCAAGCATACAAGAACAGCAAAGAAAGGGATGCTGCAGAGGAGCTTGCAAAAGCCGAAAAGAGGGCGGCAGAGCTTAGGAAGGAAATCCTGGAAAAGGCGCGACTCGCGTTGGAGTACATCGGCTCCAAAAAAAGCTTGGGAAGCGAGCCGCATGATGCCGTGAAAACTGCGGATGAAGAGCTCGGCAATGCGAGGGAGGAGAGCAGGGACAAGATAATGGAAGCGATAGGAAGCGTTATCAAGGTGAAGGATTATTCATTCAAGGAAGTTGGCTCAAGTCTAAGCAAATTCTTTTTCGCAAAAACGTATGAAGTCATCTTCTATGCATTCGTTCTTTCTGCAATCATCATCTTTTTCGTCATCAGGAACATCATCGCCTCTGTCGCAGTCATCTCCGGCGCTTTTTCAGATATTTGGATTACCCTTGGCCTCATGAGCATACTCAACATTCCATTGAACCTTGCGTCTGTTGCGGCAATCCTTATGCTCATCGGTTTCTCGCTTGAAACGGATTGCATGCTCACAATTAGGGTAATGAAGAGAACAGAGGACACCCCTGAGATTCGAGCCTATGAAGCCATGAAGACAGGCTTTCTCATGAACCTCTGTGCAATAGGTTCTTTCGGCGTGCTCGTCTTAGTTTCTATGTGGCTACAGATCCCCACATATTACCAGATAGGAACAGTTGCAGTCATGGGCAGCATCGTAGACTTTATTGCAACCTGGCTCGCGAATGCGATCATGGTGTTGTGGTATGTTGAAAGACAGCAGAAGAAAAGGATGCGTTGAAAAGTAGGTAGTTTGAATGAATTGGGTGAAACTTGCTGGCGAGAGAAGGATTCAGCTGGTGGCAGTATTGATAATCATAGCCTTGTTTCTGATCTTCTTGAAGGACTTGAATCCAACCACGGTGGACCTGAATTTCGGCATCGAATTCGTTGGTGGGGTGAGGATACCTATTTCGTTGGAGAAGGGAGTGGACCAGGTTACCATGAGCTCCATGATAGACACCATAAAGACGAGGATAAACAAATACGGTCTCTCGCAATCGGTCGTCAGGCCGCTGGGTGACAGGGAAATCATCGTTGAAGTACCGAAGGCGGATTCTTCCGTAATAAAAAGCGTTGAAAGGATTTTAAAGGAGCAGGGAAAGTTTGAAGCCATTATTGATGGAAAGGAGGCCTTGAGTGGAATCGACATCATGCCATATTCTGTTGGGGGATCAGGTGGTGAAACCATTTTCCCTGATGAAAGAGGCAACGTAAATTGGAGGCTGGATTTCGCGGTCACGCGCGATGGAGCCGAACGCTTTTCAAAAGCAGCATCAGGCAAAGCTAATTACCCGGTTTACCTCTTCCTCGACAGACCAGAGAACGCGGTCGTGCTCTTGAGCAAAAAAGATTTGAATGAAACCAGTTTGATGGTGGCGGAACGAATTTTGAAGGATGCTTTAAAGAAAGAAGGAGACGAAATTCTGCTGGTCTATATTGAAGAATTTGAAAAAAGCAAAGAAAAGATAAGAGACTTGAATAAAACCGTCGTCGTCATAAGCTCTTCCTTAAAGGACTCAGATCCAGCGATCATGAAACAGCTGAAGGACTGGGGTTTTGCTGAGAATGGAACCAAGAGACTGATTGAAAGAAATCCAGCTGACATGACACCCCAGTTCCAAGCGATTGGAGCTGACATGGCAATTGGACAATGGAAGGCCATCGGACTCCTTTCGGCTCCGAGGCTCAGCCCGGACCTCGCGAAAGGCATGGTGTCCCAATTCTATTCAATAACAGGAAGCGCTGCAGGAAAGACTCTTGAGGAAAAAAAGAAAAACGCCGAAAAAGAGATCCGGGAATTGAAGAGCGTCATCTCAGGAGGCAGGCTACCTGTTAGTACGGTGATAGGAAGCGCTTACACTGTTTCACCAACTCTTGGCAAGCAGTTTCTTTCATACAGTTGGATTGGGTTGGTGCTAGCGATAAGTGTTGTAGCCATCATAATAATCGCGAGATACAGAAAGTTTTGGTTACTGGTGCCCATCGTCTTCGTCAACTCTATTGAAATCCTTGTGACCATCGCAATCATCGGCGGGCTAGGAACCATTGACTTGGCCGCAATGGCTGGAATCATTTCCATGATTGGAACTGGCGTGGACGACCAAATCATTATCACGGATGAAATGCTCAGGAAAAAGAAAAGTGGGGTAGAGGAGGGCGAAAGTAGGGGTAGAGGAGGCGTTAGCCTCTCTTATGAACGGGAAAGCAGGGAACGCCTTGGCAGGGCATTCTTTATCATCTTCACTGTTGCTGGAGTTTCTATTGCATCCATGTTCCCGCTCCTCATTTCAGGCATAGTGGAGATTATGGGCTTTGCTCTTTCTGCAATCGTGGGCGTTCTTGTAGGGGTTCTGTTCACAAGGCCTGCTTACGGCGTAATAATCAAGGAAATGTATGCCATGGATTAAAACCGCGGGGTTTGCGGGGCTCTGTTGAAAATGTCTCCCCCCGCAGTCTTACGATTTTGCAAAAGGAAAACCTCCTTCCAGAAAAAACCCGAGATTTTCAAGTAAGCCAGTTTGCGACGCTTTTTTTAAGCTGTTCGCAGTAATCAGTCTGATGATCAAAATGGACGGCTATGGGGATATTGCACTTTTGCTGGTTAACCTCTTTATTTCCATCATTTTTGCTACCATTAGCTCAATAGCGGTTTCCAATACTTTGAAACGGGTTTTCAAAAATTTCGGGGAGGGTGCGAACAAAATAAAGTCGCACATTTTTTACTTCCTGCTGTTCCTCGGGGCGTTCATGTCGTTTTACGGCATTCTCCAGCAACAGTATCCAGTCATAAACATCATGATCACAGCTATTTTCGCGGCCTACCTCATAACCAAATTGCTTGACATCTTTGTGGCATGGTATTTAAGCAGGCTGTGGGTCAAAACAGGAATCGAAATACGGGAAGACTTAATTCCTTTGTTCGTCAGAATACTGAAGGCAGCAATATACCTGATTGTCTTTATCATCGCGTTCCAGAAAATGGGTTACGACGTAGGAGCATTGGTAGCTGGACTTGGAATCGGTGGCCTCGCCCTCGCGCTAGCTTCTCAGCAGACTCTTTCAAACCTTTTTGCTGCTGTCTCGCTTCTGGCTGACAAGAGCATGCAAGTAGGAGATAGAATCAAAGTAGAAAACGCTGAGGGAACAGTCATCGAAGTCGGCTGGAGGAGCACGAGGATAAAAACGGATGATGGAATCGTGATCTACCCTAACTCCGTTCTTGCGAATTCAAAGATAACGAAGCTCCAGAAGAAATAGATCTTTGTCTAATTGCAAAACGATATTCATGAATAAAAGCAAGGCAATTAAACAACGGTCCCTTTTTGGTTGCGGCATTGCTTGCGTGGCTTATACTTTAGGTGTAGAATATGAGAGAGCGCTAAAACTGTTTAAAGAAGGCAGCAGAAAGGCGATGACAAAGGGGTTTGTCTGCAGGGAAATTGTCAAAGCATTGGAACGCGGCGGCAAGCAATATGAATACAGATACATGAATAGGAGAATGAAAAACAAAATTTACGAGAAAGGGACGATAGTTTTCATCAAGAGGTCAAAAAAATATACTTTCGGCCATTACTTATGCAGAACTAAAGACTGTTGGATGGACCCTTGGATAAACTTTCAGAAGAACAAAGATGTTATAAAAGCAAAAGCAGGATTCAGAAAGCGACTGCCTGGAAAGGCGAGTTATGTGATTTTACCTAAAAAGTCAGCGTGATTTGTTTTCTTCTTTCGGGGTTTCGCTTCCTTCAACCATCTTCTTGCCGTACTCCACTCTCCACTTCAAGTGCTCTTGGAGCTTCTGGAAATCTTCTGGCTTCATCACCCTCTGTAGAAGGAAGCTGACATAGTCCTGGGTTGTGGAGGAAGCTGTGAGAAGGAGACCCTGCGCTTGGTCCACAGTAAGCTCGATTTTGTGGGGCTTCAGTATTTCAACTGCGACGGGGCCGTACTTAAGCGAAATATTCAAGAGCGACTCAAAATCCGCGGCGAGAAGCTTCACTTCAGAGTAGGTGGAGAACTGACCTTTTCTTTCAATGACGTCCTTGATTTCGCCTACGCAGTAAAGAACTCCTCGTTCGTTGGATATTCTTCCAACGAACTCGACCAGCGCGTCCTTGACCGCGTCCTTGTCTTCGCCGTAGGCGTCGAAGTGAAGCTGAGCCAGAACCGCGCCTCGCTTTACTGCCTCTTCAAAAAGTTCGTTGAGTTCTCCCTCGCTCACCTCTTTTTTTTCTGCTATCTTGTTTTTTATGGAATCCATTATATTGAAAGCCATTTTAATGCACCGAAATCAGAATATTGTTATGATAGGGAAGAAGCGGTTTATATCTACCTTCAAGAGCTTTGTTAGAAAGATAGGGGTCAAACGCGTTTCATGTACCCGTGTTCGATCATGTATTGGTGGGAGCCGTCAACAGGGCATACGAAAATGTCTCCTTGTCGCAACAGTTTTATCCCGTACCCGTTTTGGGAAAAACAAGCCCTGCAGTTTTGTATGATATCGTGTCCTGCAACAACCATTTAAATCACCTTGGAGCATAAATTAGGTCTAAAGCTTTTTCCTTGAGAAGATGGGTAAAGGAATATGACGGAAAGGGATTTAAAACTTTGCATTAAAAGAGGCAGGGTTCGTGTTTTTGCATGCCTTGCATTCGCTTTGAAGAAAAGCTACCCCCGTGCCGATAATTTTCGTTGCACCAGTGCATTTCAAGCATATTTTTGGAGCAAAACAGGTTTTACTCGTACCTCAACCCGACACGCTTTGAACTCAGTCTCGAAATAATTCCCTGCACGAACTCAGTGGAATAACCAAGTAGGACGTCCAACAGGCCACGGGATGGTTTCATGTCGCATACGTCGGGATTCTTTATTCCAGCAAGCTCGCCTGCTTTCTCGATTGCATCCTCCCTGACTCCAAGCGAGTCCACTAATCCAATCCTTTGCGCCTGAGTTCCAGAAAGGATTCGGCCGTCGAGAATTTCGTTGAATGCAGCGCGGTTGAGCCTATTCCCTCTGCTCGCAAGCACGTCATCCCTGAACCTGTCGAAAGACTCATTTATTATTTCGCCCAAAAGCAGCCGCTCTTTTTCAGTCATGTTCCTTGCGCCAGAGCCTATGTCCTTCAACTCACCGCTCTTTATTGTTTCCTCCCGCAAACCGATTTTCCCGAAGAGTTCCTGGTAATTCAGCAAAGTCGCAGTCGCGCCGATGCTGCCGGTTATGGCATTGGGGTTGGAGACGATGAAATCAGTTGCACTTGCCACGTAGTACCCGCCTGAAGCTGCCACTTCCGACAAGTAAGCGACTGACGGCTTATTCGTTTTCTTCACTGCCTCATAGATCTCCTTGCTTGCGACTGAGCTGCCGCCGGGGGAATTTATTTCTACTAAAATCGCTTTAACCCCCGAATCCTCTTCGGCGTTCTTTATCTGCTTGACTACGTCCCTGCTCAAAGCCTGGGACGACATGAAACTCCCTCCTCCGTAGGTGATCTCGCCTTCGATTGAAATGACTCCAACGCAGCCCTTAGATGCAAAAGACATCCTTGAAACATGTGGAGGAAAGAAGACTACAGCTGCTATAGCGAAAAAAATAAACAACCCCGCAAGCAAGAGAACGAAGTCCCTGAACCTCATGCACTCACCCTTGTGATAAAACAGTTGCCAATTACTGAACCAGTTCAACGCATAGATTATTAAGAATTCCTTAATAATCCTTCTAAAGTATCCCCACGTGAAGTTTCAGCACGCACCACATTCGGTGAACCAATGAACGAACTTGAAACTGCTTTGAATCTCCTAATCTTCATCTTTCCGGCATACGCAGCCAATGCAGCACCAGTGATATTCGGGAACCGCGGGCCTGTGATGGATTTCAAGAAAAAACTATGGGGAAAGAGGGTGTTGGGTGATGGAAAAACGTTTATTGGTTTTTTTGCTGGACTGGCGTGTGGCATTGTCTCAGGTGTGGCGATATCATTTCTCTCCACGGAGTACTACCCTGTTTTTCTTCCCTTCTTGAACACGAAAGAAAAAATAGTGGTTGGCCTCCTGCTTTCACTTGGAGCATTGACAGGAGATTTGGCAGGGAGCTTCATAAAAAGAAGGCTGGGAATCGAACGCGGCCAGCCATCGTTTCTGATGGACCAGCTGCCGTTCCTCTTCATGGCATTGTTTTTTACACTCTTTTACAAGCCTCATATTGGCCAGTGGATTGGATTCTGGGGGTTTGTTTTCCTTGTGGCCGCCACGTTCATATTACACAAAGCTACGAATGTCATAGCATACCGGCTGAGGTTGAAGAAAGTCCCTTGGTGACACACCCCTACGCCACAGCAAAAAGGGAAGCGGGAAACTGTGAGAAGCCCCGTCAACGTTGTTTGGCTTCTCGCAGTTTGGAACCGTGAGGTTCTGCAGGGCGTGGAAGTGTGAGAAAACAAATAAAACCTACCGCTATAATAAAGTGGAGGGAAATGAAATGGAAAGGAACAGGCGGAGAACAGGTGGAGAAAAAGCTCTGAAAAAAAGAGGAACTGGAGAAAGAAGGGAATGGCTTAAGCTTGGGAAAGAGGAAAAAGAATTCCTGCTTAAGTTTGCGGTTCTATTCATCATTCCATATGTATTCATTCACTTCCTCTCGTTAGATTTTCTCCTCGGCTTCATCGCCGAGAGAGAGGCATCATTCTTGAATGCGTTGGGATACGAATCAAAAAACATAGGCCAGATCGTTGTTTCAAACGGTAACCCATTCAAGATAATACCGGACTGCTCTGGTCTGGTGATGATAATACTGTTGTTTGCACTCGTCTATGCTACTAACATAAAAGAACCCCGGAGAACAGAACTGTTCCTGTTAGGGGCACTCGTGCTCTTTATATTTAATCTCTTTCGCCTCCTACTTACCATACTAACAGGCGTATGGTATGGACCGGTTGCAACCGAAGTCACCCACTTCATTCTCTGGTTCGTGGATGCGGCAGTTGTCCTCTTACTATGGGCTTGGGCCGCAGGCATTCCCGTAAGAAAAACGATTCAATCCAT
>JACRGE010000092.1 GCA_016212465.1 Microcaldota archaeon | reverse complement strand
TGCCGGGTTCACAAAGTACACGGCCGCCGGCGGAACAGATGAATTGAAGGAAGCAATCTGCGAAAAGCTGAGAAAAGAAAACGGATTAGTTTACGACAAGAGTGAAGTAGTGATTTCCTGCGGCGCGAAGCACGTTTTGTACAATATTTTTCAAGTGCTTCTGGATGAAGGAGATGAAGTCCTGCTTCCCGTTCCCTACTGGGTCAGCTACGTCGAGCAGATCAAGTTAGGCGGGGGAAAACCCGTATTTGTCGAAACTGATGATGAATTTGAAATAATTCCAGAAAAAATAAATGAAAAAATATCCTCCAAAACAAAAATTCTTCTCATCAACTCGCCAAACAATCCATCCGGAGCAGTTTATTTAGAAAAACAGCTGCATGCAATTGCTGACATCGCTGTTGACAAAAACATTTTGGTGATTTCAGACGAGGTTTACGAAAAGTTCGTTTACCCCACCGCAAAGCACTTTAGTATAGCGGCATTCAACCAAGGAATAAAGGATCTCACCCTCACTGTAAACGCACACTCAAAAACTTATGCGATGACAGGATGGAGAATCGGATATGCAGGAGGGCCAAAGGAGATTATTAAAGCCATTGCGGATCTCCAAAGCCACTCCACCTCCAATCCAGCCTCCATTGCACAAAAGGCTGCCCTTGAAGCTCTCAAAGGCGGGCAGGAGAGCGTTGAAACTATGAGAACGGAATTTGAGAAAAGAAGGGATTTTGTTTTGAAGAGATTAGAGGAGATGAGAATACCTTGCAACAGGCCCGATGGAGCATTCTATGTTTTCCCCCACATTTCAAAATTCTTTTCATACTCAATAAAGAGTTCAATGGACTTCACGAATTTTCTTCTTGAAAAAGCACGTGTCGCAGTTGTGCCAGGCAATGACTTCGGCGTGGACTCGAACATCAGAATTTCTTACGCGGCTTCAATGAAGAATCTGGAAGAAGGAATGAGGAGAATAGAGAACGCTTGCAGCCTGCTTCAATAAACAGAATCATTTACTTTCTTCTTGGATGCCTGCGCCTGTCCCCCAAAGTCGTTAAATGCCAGCGGGGATAGACTATTGAATGGGGAGCAAATGTGCGCCTTTCCCTTGAGAACTCTGCCATTGTTGCCATGCCATCTGGCAGGAACGAAACGACGAGCCTGTGCGCGTCATCCGGAAGAGGCACTTTCCTAACCAGCCTGCCGAACCCGCCAGGGCTTTTCACCAATGCGTCCCTCACAAAAGGATAAAGCTTTCCTTTGCTGACGAACGCGAAGAAATTCTGGCCGCGCCTGCCCCTTACAGGAACGAAGTCAAATCCCCTTTTATTGAATCCGGGCGTTTCCTCCCGCCCCTCCTGCATTTTATTCAGCCCGAGGAACCTGACTGGTTTTGCGTTGTGGCCGTGCACCACTTGGTCCGGCTTCAATGCTATTATCAGCCTTTGCAGCGTTTCCGAAGCGGCCCTGTTCTCCGCATTCGGTTGCATCTCCTTAGGCAAATCATCTATCTGATCCGCGCTGCCGGCTAAAATCATTTCAATGAACCTGCTGTGCCTGTTCGGATCATACTGGTGAAGGGGCCAGAAAGGAGTACCATGGGGCACCAGCACTATTTTCTTTCCTTTTGCCCTTGCTTTTTCCACTCGCGCTGCCAGCCTTGCGATTTGCGTGTCCGAAACGCCTTTCCTCAGAAGGGGAAATCCGAACAAAACATGCATGGTGTGGGTAGTCTCTTTCACAAGCGGTTTGTCCAGGCTGAAAAGCCTGAATCCCTTTGCCTCAAGCATTCCAGGAAGCCCCCAGTCGCGGTCTTTGCTTGGCCGCACCATCCTAGCGGCTTGTTCTGGAGGAAATCCTTCAAATTCAAGCTCTCTGACTGAAGAGAACACGTTTCTTCCTGCAGTGTCCACGTTGCCTAATGCGATGATGGTATTGTTTTTATACGGTTCAAGGACTTTCAGCAGAGCATTCAATTGCCTTTGCGCTTCGGCCGTTATCTTGTTGTATATCCTTTCGGGGTTCAAGTGGTTTCTTGACAGAAACTTTTCCAAGCGGCTTCCTTTTTCAGCCGCAACGAAAGGCGGTTCGGCAAGCCAGCCGCGTTCTCCCATCGGAAGGTCGGGCATGTTGGAAATAAAATGGCCGGAGTGGATGAACCGCTGCCTCCAGGGATGCTCCGCCGGAAGACTGTAGAACCCACGCGTCAGCAGCAACGCAAGCGGAGAGTCCGCCAAATCGCCAACGTGCACAATGAGGTCCGGCTTCTTTTCAAGTTTCGCCAAATCCCTTTTCAACCGCCGAATCTGGTTCGGCGTTACGTCTGATATATATAAAACACGGTCTTCCTTCCTTGGTTTGCTGGCCATAAGGACATTTAGGCCTTTAGGTTAAAAAACATTTCCAGAGAGTGCCGGGGTAAGCATTTTTCCCTTTTAATTGAAAACGTAGAATATATTCACTGTTCAATTGAGCGCTTAAAAAATAATTCCATATTTATTTAAACAAAAGGAGCCATATCTATACATTCGGTGGTCCCCCATGCTGGACATCAAGTTCATCCGCGACAATCCGGATTTGGTCAGGGAGAATCTGAAAAAGAGAAACGACCCTTCCAACCTGAAGATGCTGGACGAGCTCATTTTACTTGACAAGAAATGGCGCGCAAACGTCACCAAAGTCAGCGAACTGCGGCGCAGAAGGAACGAGATTTCCATTGAAATAGCGAAGCTCAAGAAGGAAAAGAAGGACGCGAAGCATTTGCTGAAGGAAGCGGACGAGACTGCAGAGGAAATAAAAAAGTTGGATGTGGATACTGAGAAACTCCAGCACAAAACAAAAGAAATACTGCTTACCCTCCCGAACCTGCTTCATGAATCCGTTCCTCTTGGGAGGGACGAGCACGAAAACGTTGAGGTAAAGCGATGGGGGAAGCCGCCGAAGTTCGACTTTACTCCAAAAAGCCACGCGGAAATCGCATTGGACCTCGGTTTGGCTGATTTCGAGCGGGGTGCCAAGGTGGCTGGAGCAGGCTTCTATTACTTGAAGAACGAACTTGCGCTTTTGGATATGGCCATACAGCGTTTTGCAGTAGATCACTTGAGAAAAAAAGGTTATCAGTTTATTGAGCCTCCTTACATGATTACCCGCAAGGCGTATGAGGGAGTTATTGCGCCGTCTGATTTTGAAACTGTAACTTACAAAATCGAGGGCGAGGACCTCTATATGATTGCTACGGCAGAGCATCCGTTGGGTGCAATGATGATGGATGAAGTCATTGAATTAAAGGACTTGCCGCTCAAGTTCGTTGGATTCAGCTCTTGCTACAGGAAGGAGATAGGCGCGCACGGGAAATATACGAAAGGCATTTTCCGAGTCCATCAATTCAACAAAGTAGAGCAGTTCATTTTCTGCAAGCCAGAGGACTCGTGGGAACTGCACGAGGAGCTTCAGAGGAATGCTGAGGAATTGTACGAAGCGCTTGGGCTCCATTATAGGGTAATGAACGTCTGCACTGGCGACATTGGAACAATTGCTGCAAAGAAATACGATATTGACTGCTGGATGGCGGATGGAACATTCAGAGAAACGGGCTCGAATTCTAATTGTACTGACTACCAAGCGAGAAGATTGAACGTAAAATACCGGGAGGGAGAGGGAAAGGCTCCAATCGGCTTTGTGCACACGCTAAATAATACGGCGCTCGCGACCAGCAGGACGATGATAGCCATTTTAGAGCAGTTTCAGCAAAAGGACGGTTCAGTGAAAATTCCGAAGGCGCTCGTTCCGTGGATGGGCGGTGTCGAAAAACTGGTCAGGAATTAAACCCATCGTTTAGCTTGATTTTTTAACTTATTTTTCCTATCTTTCCTCATGGCTAGAATCGCGTTAATTTCGAACGAGCATCCCAACGAAGCGGTTGCCTCCGCTCTAGCGCCCAGAATAGCTGAAGAACTGAAAAGAAGGGGGCACGAAGTTCGATTGAGAAAAATCCCCTTCAAGCAGACCATGTGGGGCGAGATAATGAAGGAAAAGAGGGAAGTGCACTCCATTAGGATATTCGCACTCGGGGTCAAAGGCAGCTTCGCCAATCGCCTCTCGAAGGAGTTCGAGGAAAAGGGCTTTATGGTGTACCGGCTTCACAACGCTCCTGTTGAGGTGAGCGGAAAAGACCCATTCATGCCGCAGGATGCGTTGGACTACGGTTACGCGGTAGAGCTACCTGCGGTTTACCGGGAGCACAGAAATCCTGTTTTGAGGGAAACGGCCGAGCGCCTGCTGCAGCAGGCGACTGCGGAGGAACTGGCGAAAAGAAACAGGTTCGTGCCGGACTCGAGAGACGTCCGCTTCAACGAATTCGTCAAACCATTTGAGGGAATGGCGGCTCAGCAGAGAAAACAGTTGAGTGACTACCTGTTGAAGACGGCTCACATCCTCTCATCTAAAAAAGCAGGGCTCATGGACGAGGGAATGGTGAAGAAGACAGCTGACTTAATAGAGCGCCACTTGAGGAGGCTGGGTCTGTAAGCACTTCGGCGCAAAAAAACTCGCTCCACGCGCTCAACTTTCTTTAAATCAACCATTCCATCTTCCTCGAATACTTTTAATGAATCGCTTCAATCCCTCCGGAAAGCTTACTTTCTGCCTCCATCCCAGCATTTCCTCGGCCTTGCTAGTATCAAAATAGCGGTCCTCTGCCAGTGTGTGCACATATTCCCTCGCCATCCTCGGCTTTCTTCCATAGAGGGCGGCTTTCTTTTCCTCTACAAAAGCCATTAAATAAGCAAGAAACTTTGAAACATGCTCTTCAGGCGGTTTTACTTTCAGTTGCCTTGCGATTTCCGTATAGCATTCCAATTGGGTGAAAGGCTTTCCAGTGATGATGAAAATTTCGTTCCTGAACTTTTGTTTTTCAAGCCCATTGAGCGCGAGCAGGAAAGCGTTAACCGCATCATCAACGTGCACAAACGAAATTCTATTGACACCCTTTCCGATTATCTTCATTTTTCCTCTTTTGACTGCCTTCACCACCTGCGAAAAGCCCTCTTCGAACCCTGCTCCATATATGATGCTCATCCTTAAAATCGCGTAATCTAGTCCGCTGTGTTTTACGAAATGCTCTGCCATGAGCTTGCTTCTCCCGTAGGCATTTTGGGGCGAGTAAGGATGGTTTTCATCAATAGGAAGGTAACGCGGTTTTCTCGTTACAGAAGTGGACGAAGCGAAAACAATTCCTTTTGCGCCAGCTTTTTTCGCCAAATGAGCCAGCCTGCCAGTGGCAATCGCGTTGATGTTGATCAAATCCTTTTCGCTGGCGGAATAATCAATTAATGCGGCTAAGTGAATCACGAAGTCAATTCCCTCACATATTGCAGATATCTTCCTTTCGTCCGGGTTCAGCAAATCAAGTTGGACAATCTCAATCCTCTTTCTTTTCAAGAATTTGCCGAATTTTTCCCAGAGGCCTTCGGTGTCTCTGTCAACCACCCTTACTGAATAGCCTTTGCTGAGCAACTTCTGAACTACTTTGCCTCCAAGCCTTCCTTTTGCGCCCGTGACTAAAATTTTCTCTTTCATCCAACCACTTTCAACAACCAATTAATTAAAATCCCTTACCATAAATATTTATGGTGTTGTGCTGAATGCTGTGCACTAACGCTAAAAAATGCAGGGGTCGCCAAGTCTGGTCGAGCCTCTTTTCTTTTCAAAAGAAAAGACCCTCGGGAGAAAAGAAACGCACTTCTTTGCCTCGGCAAAGACCTGCACTAGAAACTCCTGAGCTGAAAAAAGAATCGAGGCTCTGGAAAAAGGCGATAGGCTCAAGTAGCATCTTTTCCTAAAAAGAAAAGCTGCGGAAAAACTCAATATCGCAAGTGCGGGAAACCTATTCCCCAAGCGGGTTCGAGGGTTCTAGCCTCTTTTCTTTCACCGAAAGAAAAGACCCTAGGGAGAAAAGAAAGCCTTAGAGGCTGCCCAAAAATCCCTCCCCCTGCATCTAGGATAAAACTATAGTCCTGACTTTCTCCATCCGTCTATTGCCTAAGCTCGTTTAGTCGTTTGTCTTTTGGGCTGATGCTTAAATACTTCAATGACAGAGTCCTGTCTATGAATGATTTCGTGCTTTACAAGCACCAAACTGATTTTGAGAATGCGTTGAGGAGGTTGCATGCCTCCAAATTAACGTCAATTACGAAGAAGCAGATTGAAGATTTTTCCAGGATTCGTTTAGCGAAAGGCTCGACGAAGCTTCGAGTCGTAAAATGCATGTGGTGCCTGCGTTATCTCGCGGATTGGTTGGGCAAGGATTTCCGGAAGGCGACGAAAGAAGATTTGATTGATTTAGTGATGAGCTTGGATTCCAAGCACTATGCAGAGTACACGAAATACGATTTGAAAATCGTTCTGAAAATGTTTTACAAATGGCTATTAGGAAAGGACGAGGACGTGCCGAAAGTCATTAAGTGGCTGAAGCCGAGATTGAAAAATGAAAAACACAAATTACCTGAAGAGCTGCTGACGGTTGAGGAAGTTGAAAAATTGGCGAACGCCACTACAAACGCAAGAGACAAAGCGTTGATTCTAGTTTTATATGAGTCCGGTTGCAGAATCGGCGAGCTCCTTTATTTGAAGTTGAAGAACGTTCAGTTCGACAATTACGGAGCGGTTCTGCTGGTAAACGGCAAGACCGGCAGTCGTCGGGTTCGGATTATTGTCAGCGTTCAGTTGCTTGGCCATTGGTTGCAGGAGCACCCTGACAAGGACAACCCAGAGGCGTTCTTGTGGCCCGGGCGGCTGGGGCGTTACAAC
>JACRGE010000091.1 GCA_016212465.1 Microcaldota archaeon | reverse complement strand
GGGGATTTTCTCAAGTTTCAAGAGGCTCCGCCAGAGGTCATGAGTGATTTTAACACAGCGAAACAACTTGCCGTGAAGGCAGCGCTGGCGCAAAAATATCGGCCAAAGCTTTTTGAGAAAATTCTTGTGGATTCCATCATGCAAAGCATAACTCCTGAGCACAGGGGTCGCGTAGGTGCTTTGTATCTACGGCATGGTTTTCCTGCGCTGGCGGCGATCAACGACTACGGCAAACCCGCACTGGACGCTATCCGGAAGCACGGAGCATACAGTCTCAAGGCAATTAAAACAGCTGTTAGAATGAACGTGCCAGAGGAACGGGCATGGATTGTTCTCTCAAGCAACCGCGGAGAAGCTTTCGCTAAGGATACAAAAAGCAACGTAAACGCAGTAAAAACAGCAGTCGGGCTTGGAATGCCTGAGGAAAACGCTTGGAGAACCCTAATGGGCAAAAGAAGCGAAGCATTCGTTAAAGAAATGAATAGGCGTTCGGGAATCATGTACAGATTGCTAAGCAAGAGAAAAAGGCGCTTGCCCTGATTTTTATAGAAGATCTATACTATTTGCTCAACGCTTCTTCCGCGAACATCTTCCCAACAAACTCTTCCGGAGAGATCACGACATTGGCGCCAGCCAGCTTCAGTTTTGCGATGTTTTTCTCTTGGCTCGCTTCAGCGATTATCTTCAATTCCTTTCTCATGTTGCGTGCAGTCATTGTCACAAAAACATCGTCTGCGTCATTTCCCATGGTCACAAGAAGGGAGCGAGCTTGCCTGACAGCTGCTTTTTCAAGAAGGTATTCATCACTTGGATCCCCACCCAACACGGGAATGCCATGGGCCCTCAGCTCTACCAGTTTGTTTTCATCGGGTTCCAATACTATGAAAGGCGTCCTCTTTTCTTGAAGGAGTTTCATTATCTTTTCGGAAAGCGGGGTATATCCGCATATTATTACATGATTCTTCATTCTCGCGAGTTCCATGCCACCAATCATCCTCCTCATGCTGCCCTCAAACAAGGGCATTATAATCAACGGAATGGAAGAGAGTATAGTTCCAATTCCAAGTATGGCGATCATGCTCGCGACCGCCTTCCCTGCATGCGTGTGGGGCGTTACGTCACCGTATCCAACTGTCGTTATAGTCATTATTGTTAGGTAAAGCGAGTCAAACCAGGGCAAGTGCTCGGTGTTCCTGAACCCGACTGTACCGATGGATATAACCATCAGTATGATTAGGAACGGTATCAGCATCCTGTATCGCATCTTCCCCCCTCGGTTACTATAATAAATCAGGATTCGTTAATAAACGCTTAGGAAAGAACTTTAAGCAGAATGAAGTTGATGCGAAATCGGAAAGTGAGAAAAGAGGCGTTAGGCATGAACGGCTCAGAGGACGTCAGAAGAGAATGGACGGAGCACTTAAGGAAAGCAACGGGACTGAGCGTGACGGGAAAGAAGGCCTTCTGTGCGTATAATGCGTTCATTGACTATCTTGAAATAGTTGATGAAAAAAAGCTTGAGCTAGTCTTCAACGAGTTTGGGGAAGATGTTAGGAAAGAAATCATTCGCAATAGTTGGAGCGAATCAGAGGAGATCAAAAGCATTGAAGAAGTTTTTTCCAACCTCATCCACGGCATGAGGGACGGAAAAGCCCTGCATATTCCATGTTATAAGCCAGAGATAATCGCATGGCTTGAAAAGCGCTTCGGCGGAGCGGATAGAAAGGCAATCGGCGGACAGGCTGGAATTATCGCGAACCAGTTGGGAATGTTGGGCGCGAGACTTGTACTCTATGCACCTCGCCTCTCCAAGGATGTTGCCGAAGCTCTTCCGAAGAATGTGTTAGTTCCCGTAATAAAAGAAAGAAAACTGGTTTTTGAGAAAGCAATCGATAGCTGGGAAGAGAAAAAGGAGTCCAAGGTAAACTGGATCTTTGAATTTGGGAGGGGTTTGCGAGTTAAGCTGGGAAACGAGGAGATTACTGTACCAAGATCGAACCGTTTCATCATTTCGTCCCCACCCAAGGCAATTCCTGCATTCAAGGAATCTTTCAAAAAGCATTTGAGTGAGCTGGGAAGAGATGCGACAGTGGCGATTTTCGCGGGCTACCACTATCTTCAACCCTGGTACGAGAACGGCATGACTTACAAAAAGTATTTGGAAAAGGAGTTGGAGAATTTCATGAAAATGAAGCGCAAAAACAAGCGACTCATCATTCACTACGAGTTTGTGCCAGTTGATTTCAAGGAGATAGAAGCAGGCATTGTGGAAATGATTACGAAGGGAGTGGACAGCCTGGGAATCAACGAGGTTGAAACCAGAGAAGTGCTGAAAAGCATCGGTTTTCAAAGGGAGGCAAATGAGATTGAGAGAAACGAGTGTGCATTCACGTTATTCAAGGGGGGTGAAAAGCTCTTGAATAAACTGAAGCTGAAGAGAGTCCACATACACAACCTTGGTTATTTTGTGATGCTGCTCCGGAAGGGACGAAATTGCCCAAAGCCTGAAAAAGCTAGGGAGGCATGCCTCCTCGCATCCATTGTAGCAAACGTTCGCTCAGAAAAAGGTGGAGCGGTGAAAGAAAATGAGATACGAAAAGGGCTAGAGATTCCGTTATCTGAAATTGGCTTCAGACAACTGGAGGACTTTGCGGAAAGAGTTGAGTGGGATAGGGATTTAAGAAACAAAATAAAGGAGTTTGATAAGAAAAAGTTTTTGCGTGACGGAATAATCGAGATGAAAGACTACTACGGGTTGATAGTGCCTGCTCAGGTAGCGAGAAAACCCAGGATTACAACAGGTCTGGGTGACACGATTTCATCCATAGCAGTAGTTTGCGGCTGAGGTGAATACATGCTGAAGTTCTTCAACACGCTTAGGAGAAGAAAGGAAGAGTTCAAGCCACTCACGGAAGACTTTGTTGGAATATATACGTGCGGCCCAACGGTTTACGACTACGCGCACATCGGTAATTTCAAGACGTATGTGTTCCAAGATATTCTAAGGAGGTATTTGAGATATAAGGGATTCAAACTAAAGCAGGTAATGAACATAACTGATGTAGACGATAAGACCATAAAAGGATCCAGGAAGGAAGGAATTCCGTTAAAGGAGTACACAGAAAGATATGCGCAAGCTTTTTTTGAGGACCTAGAGAAGCTCAACATAGAAAAGGTTGAGGTTTATCCGCGGGCGACGGAACACATTCAGGAAATGGTTGCGCTTATACAGAAATTAATGGAGAAGGGAATCGCGTACAAGGGGGATGATGGAAGCATTTATTACAACATCCGGAAGTTCAAGGACTATGGAAAGCTTTCTCGCCTCAAGCTTAATGAGTTGAAGGGCGGGGCCAGGGTAAGCCACGACACTTATGACAAAAAGCAAGTGGCAGATTTCGCATTGTGGAAGGCGTGGGACGAGAATGACGGAGAAGTGTTCTGGGAAACTCCTCTTGGGAAGGGGAGACCAGGCTGGCACATAGAATGCTCTGCAATGAGCCTCAAGTACCTGGGGGAAACTTTTGACATCCACTCAGGTGGAGTGGACCTCATCTTTCCACATCACGAGAACGAGATAGCGCAAAGCGAGAGAGCGACAGGAAAGGAATTCGCAAGATACTGGGTTCACGGCGAGCACCTTCTTGTAGAGGGAAGGAAGATGAGCAAAAGTTTGGGAAATTTCTATACCCTCAGGGATATTCTGGCAAAGGGTTACTCGCCGAAGGGAATCCGATGGCTTCTAATGAGCGGCTACTACCGGCAGCAGCTCAACTTCACTCTTTCTGCTCTTGAGGCTGCGGAGAAAACAGCCGAAAATTTCATTTGCTTTTACTTAAATCTCAAGGAAGTTAAAACAAAAGGAAAGCAAAGCACTGAAGTGCAGAGGCTGGTTGAAAAAACGCAAAGAGATTTTGAAAATGCCATGGATGATGACCTTAATATGCCTTCAGCTCTTTCCGCTGTTTTTGAATTGGTCAAGGAGTCAAATAAGTTACTTGCGAAAAACAAATTGAGCGAAACGGATGCAAAAGCAATCACCCTTTTTCTAGAGAAGATAAACAAAGTTCTCGGGATACTTGGATATGCTGAAGAAAAGCAGAGCGTTGAAAAAGAGCTGAAGAAATTCGTTGAAAAGAAAATCAAGGAGAGGGAGGAAGCGAGGAGGAAAAAGAACTTCAAGAAAGCGGACGGGATTAGGGAAGAGCTGAAGAAAAAAGGAATTGTTTTGGAGGATACGAAGGATGGAGTAAAGTGGAGGATCGGTTGAGGTAAAAAAATGCTTCCCAAGATTCAGGAAAGGCCGGATTTGTACGAGGAAAGTATTAGAAACGCCACTGGCCGGTTTGTTGAATCCCATTTGCGTTTCAAGTACCCCTTCTTGAGGCGCTATAGCATTAATAAAAAAACAATTAGGGACGTTTGGCGGTTGGGAAAAACGCTTGACGAGGACAGCGGCGGGAAACTAGCTGGAATAGGGCTTTATGGAAGCCACGCCAGGGGGTATCCTTCACCGAGTAAAATGGAAACCGACGTGGATTTGATACTTTTGTGGAGGGAAAATACAACCCCTTTGGAGCTCGATAGACTTGAGGACAGGGCAAGGAGCATTCTAAGGAAGTTAGGCGGGCACAGGACGCAACCCTTGAGCATTAGAATGGACTCTATTAAAATAAGTTCGCCGGAAAACCTCGCATTGGCGTTCAATTGCGCTCCTATATACAACGCCTTGGGCTTTGCGGAATTCAAAAAGAAAGTGCTGGAACACCTTTATTCGTTGAAGAGCAGGGAAAGGAAGGATTCTTGGAACTCAATACGAGATGAAGAAAAGAGAGTATGGAGAATCAGCATGAGAAACGCAGCGGCTCGCATCGTTAACGAAATATGTGACGACATTTCCAGAGAAGGGATTTTTCTTTCAAGAAATGCCCAGCTCAACGAGGAGGCAAGAAACGAGCTATTCCAAGAAACCTGCCGTGAACTCATCGACAGAAGGCTCCCGATGAAAATCGCCAAATTCGGCTTGAAGCAGACTGTGAAAGGAGAGCTTGAGCGCGTAAATAGCGAGATCGAAAGAATCAAGCAAAGGGGCCCAAAGACAGGGGAGCAAAAGGCAGAAGCGTTTAAAGAAGAGCCGAATTTCCCGGAATTTTTGTTCCCACTGAGGAAAAAGCGCCCTAAATAAATTCTTTCGGAAGTCTCTTCGCGAGCTCGTCGATTTCTTCCAAAAATTTTTTTGGAGTGTATTGATTGAGTTGTTTAACCAAGTCTTTTTCCTCGAGCATTTCGCTCTTGAGGGGGAGGGAGACGCCATCTATTTCCTTCGCTGTTTTCATGTGCAAAGAGCCAAGCGGAACTCTGCAAAGCTTTCCAGACGGAGTCTGGGACGGATCAATTGTAAGCGTTCCTTTTATTTTCTCGTGGCCGCCAGCAACCTTTGCTTTCGTGCTTTTTTTCAATTTCTCTATCCACCTTTCTGCAAGAGTCAAGGGCTCAACTTCCTTTTTCTTTGACTCGCACTTAAAGTGTTCAAGATAAAATGAATTGGGGATAGGCTTTTTGAAAAACAAGTAAATGTGGAAGGAAGAACCAGTCCAGGAGATCAGAGAAGAAGGCTTGTAGCCAACCACTTCTTTTAGTTCAGCGCTTTCCTCAATCATATCAAAAAAATGCTTTACTACCTCTTGTGCATCTTCTGATGACACACCTTCGCCCCGGTCCAAGTCAATGAAAAGCCGCTCAATCGGTTTGCCAGGGGCTTCACCGTTCGTTGCATAAAAGAAGTCGTTGAGTTTGCGTGGGAGAAAGTAATTCCATATCTTTTTCTGAAGGGGAGAAAGCCTTGCCTCTACTTCGTTCAAATGGTATTTTCTTTTCTCTGAAAGAAATTTAGCGTCAACTCCATCAGCTAGCTCATCAACAAACAACGGGGGCTCTTTCGAGCCTCGTTTTATTAGGTAAGGAATCCCTGCAGGCATCCAGTTCTTTGCCGCAAGCTCTTTTCCAGCAAGGAATTTCCGCAGTTTCCTTGCAGTCAGTGAGTAGAATAAGAGAGTGTCAATCTGGCCAAATGGCTTTATCGGGTCCTTCGCATCTAATGCGATTTGCTCCAGTTCGTCCATGTGGTCGTTAGGGGTTGAAGATTAAAAACGATTGCGCACGTAATTGGGTTATGGAAAAGGACAGAATTAGGGAAACTGTCGCACGGCTCAAGAAGTATTACTCGACGCTGGTTTCGCACCTCGGCGGCATGGAAGAAAATCCTTTTGAGATATTGATTTCAACAGTGCTTTCGCAAAGGACAAAGGACGCGAATACCGAAAGAGCCACTGAAGCACTTTTTTCGGTTTACAGGACTCCAGAAGAAATTGCAAAGGCCCCATTGAAGAGAATAGAAAAATTGATTTACGGAAGCGGGTTTTACAAAACTAAGGCGAAAAGAGTAAAGAGGATAAGCACGCAACTTATTGAGCGCTTCGGAGGCAAGGTACCTGCGGACATTGAATCACTTCTTTCCCTCCCAGGGGTGGGAAGGAAAACCGCGAATTGCGTTCTCGTTTACGCTTACAGGGTTCCATCAATTCCAGTTGATACGCATGTTCACCGCATTTCCAACCGGCTGGGCTGGGTGAAAACAAAAGCGCCTGAAAAAACCGAGGAGGAGTTAGTGAAAATTATTCCAAGGGATTTGTGGATTGAAATAAATGAATTGTTTGTGTTGCATGGCCAAAACATTTGCTTGCCTCGGAAACCGCTTTGCTTCAAATGCCCTGTTGAATCACTTTGCGAATGTCCTTTCAAAAACTTGTACTCTGACTCAGAGAAAGCCAGTTAAGAGAGAAGAAAAATTTTCTCCCAATTTCCTCAAGTAATAACCGCCTTCCAAAACACCAAAAACAGGACAATTATTTTTTTCTGCGCTTTCTCGGATGATTTTACCAATTTCCTCAAACGTTTTTGTTTCTCTTATCTCCAACCTGCTTCCGACAGCTGCGTCCGCGAAATAGATATCAAACCCCGCGCTTACGCCGATAATCTCTGGCTTGAATTCCTCAACTGCTTCTGAAACTGCTTTTTTAAAAAGTTCTAAATAATTTCTGTCGCCAGTTCCTTCCCCAAGAGGGATATTTTTGATGTGGAAGTTGTTTTCCTCCTCAAACCCAGAATGAAATGGAAATGTGAAGGAAGGGTCTTGGTGCAGAGAGAGGTAGTAAACGGAATCGTCTGAATAGAAAATGTCTTGAGTGCCGTTTCCGTGATGCAGGTCAAAATCCACAATCAATGCTTTTTTCAACTGCTTTTCTTTTTGAATTCTTCGAACAGCATAAGCAATATTATTCAAGTAGCAAAAGCCTTGGAAAAACGCCTTTCCCGCGTGGTGGCCTGGCGGTCGAACTAGCGCGAAGGAAAAGGAATTGGCTTCTATTGACTTCTTTGCTGCAGTGAATGCGGCAGCGCAAGCGAGGGAGGCGATCTCGAACGTGTTCTTGTTGAATGGATTGTCCGAAGAAAGCGTGCGCTCTTTGCTTGAGAGCAACTTCAGTTGCTGAATATAGGCCAGGAGATGCACCAACTCAAGAGTTTTTTCATCAATCTTTTCCGGAGCAACCACTTCAATGTCGTATCTTTTAAAAAAACTGGTTTTCTCCAAATAATCCAAAATTGCTTGCAGCCTTTCAGGAGACTCTGGATGCCCACAATCAGTCTCGTGCTCGAGAAACCGCTCAGAATAAACTATGCTTACCATCTCATCTACAAAATTTGGAGAAGAAGAATAAAAATTAGTTCGGTATAGCTATTCAAGTTCCGTGTTCTGGAGGATGTGGAGCTCTTCCTCACTGATTGGTTTTCCAGATTTGAAGTCCGCCATTATCCTTTTCGCGAGTTCCTTCACGCTCTTGGGTTCCTTCAATTCCTTCTTCTCCTGCACTGGCTCGGGTTCCTCTTCCTCAACTGGAATCTCTTTGCCCAACAGCGTTCGCTTCTCATCAATCATAGCAAGCGTTTCAACAATCTTCTGCTGTAGCTCCTCAGCGGCCTTATAGGCTGAAAGCAGTTTCTCATGGTGGACATCACTTTCCTTGGCATGAACCAAGAGAGAGGTATGGATTGTCTTCAACTCGATTGCAAGCTCTTGAATCCTTTTCCTCAGTCCGATCGCTTCCTTCCGTATCGGCTCAAATTCCTCAGCTTTCTTCAATTGTTTTTCAATCTTTTTTGATTCTTTTGAAAGCTCTTTTTCCCTTCGCGGCGAGGACTCTGTTTGAATCCTCCACTCCACTTCGTCGAACGCCTTTTTTAAAACGTGATATGGCAGCTCAAGCTCGTTCTCGTATTCCCTTAGTTTATTTTCTTTTTCTTCAAGCTCGGCCTTCACTTTCTTCAGCTCTTCCTGCAAAGCATTTCTCTTTTCCTTCAGCTGAAGGACCTGCTGGTTTTCTTCATCCCTGAGCTTCTTTTCTTCAGTGGCCTGAGTAGTCAACTGCCTGAGTGCGTGAATATTCTTCCTGTTATGGAGTGACAACTCCCATATTTCGTTGGTCAACTTTCTTTCCTCTTCTTCACTAAGACCATTCATCAGACCACTTGGTTAATCGATTAGCAGTGTTTAAGAATCTCAGATTATTTAATGAATCCCGTGAACAGTTGAAGAGTTCAGTTAATGTTACTACAGAAGTCACAAAATCAGGCTGTGAAATAAGTAGCATCAAAAAATTAGATCAAGGGGTTTCTTCTGGTTCTACCGACACCTCCAATTCAATTTCCTCTACTATCTCGTCTAATTCAGCCCTCTGTTTCTCCAGCACCTTCTTTATCTTCAGTATCCGTTTCTGGTTGAGGCCAATTTCTCTATACTTTCTTGCAGCCTTGTTAAAGTGTTCTATCGAAAGCGTGAAGTATTCTTCGTCATCCATGCTCTGCGAGATATCTGTGAGGATGTCTGCAAGCAATTGGTTCGCAGCCAGCTTGACATCCCGCTTTATCTGGTGTTCCCTTTTCAGGGTTTCTTTTATAATCTTGACTACCCTCGCGTTGGGAAAAGGCAGTCTTTCCTCTTCTTCAGCAACAATTTCTTCCCCAAAAGCTTCAGCAACCGCAGTTTCTTCAGGCAAGGGTTGTTTTGCCTCTGCTTCCTCCATCTAAAACCCCCTCAAATTTCATTAAAATTAGGATAAAAACATCCCTGCAATAACTTGGTTTTGAAGATTTTTAAGGTTATTTATCTCAGGGGTTTTCCTAAAGGCGCGACATGGTTTAGATGACCTGGTCTGGAAACTGCCTGTAATGCAGTCGCACCTTAAATTTTTTTCGTTGGGAGTATAAGCAATCCCGTCAATGCATTTTTCTTTTTCCCAGGAACCTTTCTTTTGAAGAAAGCTTCACCAAAGAATTGCTTTTCCCCTAGGGCTGTTGCCCCAAAGGCAAAGGGCTGTTTTGTTTTTTCCCCCAGGGGTCCATGCCCAGAGCATGGCTTGTTTCCCGGCGGCAAAAGGGCTGTTGCCGAAGCAAAAAGCTGTTTGGGACAGCCTCGCTCGGAAAGAATATAAATTCTAATGGAGTCCAAATATTATCTGATTGTGTGCTATTCTGAGCTTTTGATTAGTTCTAATTGGGTTAGGTGTACGCAATGATAGAAGATAACTTACTGGAGGAAGCAATAGAATACGGAATCAAAAAAAGTGCCCGTTATATTGACATTAGGCATGAGGAAAACAGCTCCATGCGAGTGGGAGCGGAAGACGGAGAACCTAGGGAATGCGCTATTGGGACTGAAGCCGGATTCGGCATCAGGGCATTAGTGGATGGTGGGTGGGGTTTCGCTGCATTCTCTTTCTCCAAGAAGAACATGAGGGAAGAGCTCTTGGAGAATGTTGAAATGGCGGTAAAGCTCGCAAAAGCGAAGTCTGCGAAAGTTGAACTTGAGGGAATTCCCAGCCATCAAGGCTTTTACAAAACGAAGGTCCAGATTGATCCAGAAGTGGTCCCAATCGAATCCAAGATAGATATTTGCACAGAAGCAAGCAAGAGGATGAAGGAAAACGGAGGCATTGCCAAAAGCTATGCTTCAATAGGGGATTTGAAGGTAGACAAAACATTCTTCAGTTCAGAGGGAGCAAGAATCCATCAAAAACTTGTTTTCTCTTATGTCGGGTTGACTGCGATTGCAAAAAACAATGGGGAAACTGATTACTTCGACTGGAGTGAAGGAAAGCAAGCTGGTTATGAGGTGGTGCGGGACTGGGACCCAATCTCCCAAAGCGACGGGATTGCGGAAAAGGCAATTGAGCTGGTAGGTGCCAAAAACTGCCTAGAGGAAGAGACTACTGTTATATTGGATCCAGATCTCCTTGCGTTGGTGGTGCATGAAATCGTGGGCCATCCTTCTGAGGCGGACCGCGTTTTAGGAACGGAAGCCGCTTGGGCCGGAAAGGCGTGGTGGAATGAGAAAGTTGGGGAACGAATTGGCTCTGAGCTCGTGAATGTAGTCAGCGACGCTTCCCTAGAAGGGTACTTTGGCTCATTCAAGTGGGATGACGAAGGAACCCCTGCTCAAAGAATCGAGCACTTGAAGCAAGGCGTTTTAACGGACTACTTCCACAACAGGGAAACCGCGAAGGCATTCGGTAAAAAGCCGAATGGCGCCATGCGCGCTTCATCCTACCAATTCGCGCCTCTTTTGAGGATGACTAACACTTATTTGGAGAAAGGCGATGCGAAAAAGGAGGAGATTTTTGAGGAAACGACGAAAGGAGTTTATCTGGTCGGGCAGAAAGTGCCTTCCATTGATTCACGGAGATTCAATTTCCAGATCAGTGCAAAGATCGCATACAGGATAAAGAACGGAGAAATAACCGAGCCGCTTCGCGGGGCTTCCATGACAGGCACTTCGCCAGGGTGGTGGAGTTCCATTGACCTAGTGGGAAACGATTTGGATATTCGTCCCATCCCAAATTGTGGAAAGGGCGATCCCATGCAGACGATCATGGTAGGCAACGGAGGACCGCATGTCCGGGGAAGGTGCAGAGTAGTTGGGAGCAGGAAAGAATGATGGAGAGAATGAACATGGACACATTGAGGGATGCTACGGAATACGCTTTGAAAACAGCGGAAAAAAACACTTCACAATGCGAGGTATTCGCTTCTGCTAATTCTGTCAGAACAATCAGATTTGCTTTGAACAACGTGCTGGAATCCAAGTCAATAACTGACTCGGGGATTGGAGTCAGGGTGGTAGTCGACGGCTCGATGGGATTCTCTTCCACCACGTTGCTCGAAAAGGATGCGATTGAAGAAACTGTGCTGCGAGCAGTAAAGATAGCCAGGAACAAGAAGCCTGACACTAGCTTCAAGTCCCTGCCTTCGCCTAAAGGAATCACCAGATTAAGCACACCTAGTGACGCTAGGCTGAAGGAAATAGACGTAGAGGAGATTATAAAGTTGGGAAGCGCTCCGCTTGAAGCAGGATTAAAGAAGGAGCCTTCGCTCGAATTCTCTGGCTCAACGAACTTCGTTTTCGAAGAGTGTGTGATAATGAATTCGTTGGGGGTTGATTGCGAAGATTCTTCAAGTTTCATCTACGCCCATGTTACTGCAGAAGGAAGGGAGGGAAACAGCGAATTCTCGGGAATTGGCTGGAACGTGGCGCGAACCATTGAAGGTTTCAGCCCAGACAAGGCAGGTGAGGAAGCAGTGGAAAACGCGCTCAAATCCAAGGGTGGGAAAACCATTAAACCAGGTAGATACGAGACAGTGTTTGGGCATTATGCAGTCGCAGACTTGATGGAACACGTCCTGAGTTATGCAGTGAGCCTTGGCTCAGTGGACGCAGGCATCTCTTATTTCACAGGCGGACTCGGCAGCCAGGTTGCAGCAGAGGAGCTAAGTGTATTTGATGACGGGACGATAGAAGGAGCTCTTGCTTCAAAGCAAGTGGATGACGAAGGGACTCCGACTCGGAGAACCCAGGTCATAAGGAATGGCGTCTTGGAGAACTTCCTGTCTGATTCTTACTATGCAAACAAGGCGTCTAAACCGGAAAAGCTGTTCGAGAGCACTGGCAACGGCTTCAGGTTCGCGGGAACTCCCGGAAGGAGATACGATTCAGCGCCAGGCATATTCCCCACCAACTTCGGCATTGAACCTGGGAAAAGGAAGGCAGAGGAACTGGTGAGCGAAGTGAAGAACGGCGTCTACGTAGGACGGCTCTGGTATACTTATCCAATAAACCACATTCAAGGAGACTTCACTTGCACGAACAGAAGCAACACATATCTAATCGAAGACGGCGAGATAACCCAAGGAATTGCTGCAAACTCTTTCAGGATAAATGACAACCTCCCGAGGCTGCTCCAGAAGATAAAGGGCATTGGAAAGGAAACGAAAACAGTTGTGGTGTGGGGGGGCGCGAGCGCCATCATTGTGCCTGAAGTCCATTTTTCAGACGTCAACGTAATCTACGCGAAGAACGAGGAAGGCCACGTGCACTAGTAGCCGCCGAGAGACTTGGAAACCCGGCGGCAAATTGGAAAGGCGGTAGGGCAACGGTTTAAAACGTTGTGCTTCCAATTAGTAATAATTTTTTAAAGCGGTTTGAAAAAAAAAGGTGGTTTAGGATGAAAATTTCCGAAGTGAAGGCAGGAATGAATGTTAGCATTGAAGCCGAGGTCATAGGTATTGAGGCACCTAGGGAAATCAACAGGGAAGGAAGGGTCCTCAGGGTCGCGAATGCATTGCTGAGGGACGACACAGGAACAATTTCGCTTGTTCTATGGAATGAAAACATTGACAAGATAAAGGAAGGTGATTTCATCAAGATCGATGACGGCTTCTGCAAAACCTGGCAAGACAAACTCCAGATAACCCTCGGGAGAAACGGCAAGCTGACAGTACTGGATTAAATAACCTATGCCTAAATGCAGGGGATTTCTCAGCCGATTCGATTAAAAAAGGAAATAAAAAAGCAAAAAACAGGGGGAAGGGCCTTATTGGAGTTCCACTTCAACTCCACCAACCCAGCCGGCGACAAGGTTGTAGATGATTGCACTTATTACTCCTCCGATGAATCCGAGGAAGGCGAACAGAATCGGGAATGCTATTATTGATACGATGCCCAACCCGCCATTATTGCACCCGCGCCAGGGGCAATGGAAGCCATTGAGAATATAAGCGCCGCAATCAAGCCATAAAACAGGCCGAATATTGCAGAGATTACTGCACTTACTTTTCCATAGGAGATTACTCCAATGCTTTTTACGACTGTCAAACTACCACCTTAAAGGAATGAATGCAGCAGGGTATTTAAACCCACAGGTCACAGGAATTTGCGCAGCCGCTCTCAGTCAGAAAGCCAGCGAAGCAAAAGCCAGAAGGCCAACCACCATCCCAAGAAGGGAGAGGTTGCGGCACTCTCGCAGGGTTTTCAGCGAATGGTCGCGCATTGATTTAAAGACTACCATCAGAAAGAAGGTGTCGGCAACTGCCATAACTAAGATGAAAAACAGGTTGAGTTTGAACGGAAAAACGATTGGCAGCCAACTGGCGAAAACGGCTAACCCAAATGCAACAGAGGAAAAAAGCACTGTCCTTTTCGCTCCAATTATCATGGGAAGGGTGCTTATGCCGGATTTTCTATCTCCTCTCACGTCCCGCAGCGTATTCAAGAACTCTCTGCCGAGTCCAGCAAAGAAAGCTGTTATTGAAAAAATCGTGACCAACAGCAGGACTGTGTTAGATTCCGCAAAGTTCCCGTAAAGAAACGAGATTGGATAAGTCGTTGCTACAAAGGCATTTCCTGCTGCTGGAATGCGTTTCAGCACAGGGGTATATATCACTGAAAGAAAGGCGTATGAGAACGCAAGCAGGAAACAGTAGGCGTTTACAAAGAAGGAGGAAAGGATTCCAAAAAAGAACAACAGGATGCTTGCAACCAATGCATCTTGTCTTTTTATCCCGCCTGAAACCAGCGGCCGGTCCACACGCTTGTTTGCTTTATCTGTTGGATAATCAAAGTAGTCATTGATTATGAAGGAGGCAAGTGTGATGAGTATGGGTCCCAACGCTGGAAAAAACAGGCTGGAGTCCAGGGAAAAGCTTCCTTTCAACACAATTATCTCACTTACGATTATCGCGAAGAACACCATTAACGCATGCTCGGCTCTAGCGAGTCTCCACCAATCACGAAGGGTTTCGCATTCCATGAACTAGTGAAAGAAAACCTAATTTTAAATGTTTGCGGAACGTTAATTAATGCATGAAAAACCTTTTCGAAGAAACTGAGGGAGAAAAGGCAGGTATTTTCAAAAACGAATCCGCTCTCCTACCGGATTACCTCCCAGAGGCTTTGCCTGGAAGAGAAAACGAAATAAAGGAAATCGCTTTTTCACTGAAACCAGCTGCAAGCGGAAGAAAGCCCTTGTCTTTTTTTGTCTTCGGTCCAACTGGAACAGGCAAAACATCTTCAGCGAGATACGTTCTCAGGGAATTAAGTGAATACTCGAACAGAGTGCTTCCACTTTATGTGAACTGCTGGGAATACTCAACGCGCCAAGCGGTTTTGGGCAAGCTCGTTGAAGCCCTTCAGATAATGATTCCCCGGCGAGGAGTTGCCGGCGAGGAGTTGCTGAAGAGAAGCATTGAAATCCTTGGGAAAGAGAAAAAGATTCCCGTGGTCATTCTCGATGAAGTGGATCGGCTTATTCTTGGGGGAGAGGAAAAGATATTGTATGATTTCGTGCGGGCCGATGAAAACTTCGGAATCCCTTTTGGGGTGGTTGGCGTAACCAATAAGTATGAAGCGCTCGCCCGCTTGGATGATAGGATTAGAAGCTCTCTTGGAAGAGAGTTGGAGTTCAAGCCATATTCACCCATTGTTTTGAAAGAAATTCTGCGGGAAAGGGCGAAGATTGCTTTCGCACCAAGCGCTTGCTCTGAAAAGATAATTGCGCTCTGCGCCGCAGCAGGTGCAAAGGCAGGAGGGGATGCGCGAATCGCTTTGGAGACTCTGTGGACCGCTGGCAGGAACGCCGAAAGAAAGGGAAGGAAAGAGATTAAGGAAGAGGACGTCAAGGGTGCGGTTCATGAGAAAAGCGTCATGAGAATCAAGCAAGCCATTGATAGTTTGAATGAAGACGAGAAATTGATTGTCGAAATTTTGAGGAAGGAAAGGGACAAAACCATTTATTCCAGCGAATTGTATGAAAAGTTTTTGAAGATAAAGAAGGAGACTGAGAGGAACATAAGGAACTCTATTTCAAGCCTGGAGGGCAAGAGTTTGGTGAGAAGCAAGGTTGTGGGAGGCGGAAAGGAAGGAAGGAGAAGGAAACTCATTTTAAGCGAAGGGGTTTGACGCATATCCAATTGAGTCATCTGGCTGAAACGATTTTTGTGATGTCCCCACTCTTGAGAAAGTGATCTTTCGCGATCCGCATGTTCTTCCTTGCATCAATTGCGTACAAAAAGCCTTTCGCGAGGTCAGTGTGAATGCGCTCCGCAAGCGCAACGGGCGTGGAGTTCTGGGGCAACATGATTGCGTCAGGAAGAACGTTCCCGAAATGGTCCGAGAAGTGCTTCTCGTCCTCAACCGGATAGACTACAATGAGTTTTAGGAGGTCAAAGACGGCCTTGTTTATTACATCCTGCACACCGGTTGAACCGTATTTGTCCAATACATTATGTTGGATGGTGTTGAGGGCTTCAATGAGTTTTGGGGGAAGGTTTTCATTCAGCAAACTCATTTTCTTGCCGTCGTAAGAAATGATTCCTTTCTCGCTGGCGCGCTTTAAGGCGAGCTCCGAGTCTGCAGAGACGGGAACGATAATGTAAGAGGGAAATTCTTGTTTCAAGCGATTCAAGCAATCCTCGGCCTTTGGGAGGTCTATCTTGTTGGCTACAATAAGCGTGGGCTTGGTTGCTTTACGGAAGCACGTTGCCATGGACAGTAAGTCTTGCTCACTCCATTTGAAGAAATCCTCCCTGAGCTCGCATTCCTCCATCGCTTCCTTTAAAACGCTTTCGCTTACGCGGATGCCTGAAAGGTATTGAGTCAAGTCCGATAGAGTTTTTCCCTTGGCTTTCGCAATGTTTCTCTTGAGAATGTCGGCGATCCAGTAGTCCAATTCAGTGAAAAGGATTTCCACGTCCCTGCACGGGTCATGCGAACCTGACGGGCAGGCTTTTCCTTCGTCGTCTGTGCTGCCTGAAGCATCAACGATGCAGAGAAGTGCATCGGCTTGCGAGAGGTCGTTCAAGAACTGAATGCCCATTCCCTTGCCCTCGTGCGCGTCAGGCACGAGACCAGCGACGTCAACGATGTTAATCGGGATTTTCCTCACCCCATTTTCGCACCTGCTGTTGCGTGGAACGCATTTTACGTTCAATTCCTTGCAGGGACACGCCGCCTCTGCGAAAGCGATTCCTTTGTTGGGGTCTATTGTGGTGAACGGGTATGCCCCAACCGCGGCTTGCGCGTGAGTGCAGGCGTTGAAGAAAGTGGATTTCCCGACGTTGGTTTTTCCAACGAGTCCAACCAGCATGGCATCGACCGTATGGATAGGGTTAAACCCGTATAAAATGATTAGTGACACACTCCCACGCTAAAGAGTTTTTTCAAGAAGGGCGTGGAAGTGTGAAGAAGAAGCAAATAAAATCATTTCTCCTTTTTTATATTGCGTTGTTTTCTATGGTTAAGGTGCTTGAAATGCTTTGGACCCAGAAACATAAGCCGAGGAAGCTTGCTGAAGTGGCTGGAAACGAGCCAGCGAAAGAGGAAGTGAAGAAGTGGGCGCTTGACTGGGAGAGAAACAAGGTTCAGAAACCCCTGCTTCTATGGGGACCCACTGGAATAGGCAAGACCGCTTTGGTTGAGGCCCTCGCCTTGGAGGTGGGTTGGGACTTGATTGAAACGAATGCATCGGACTTGAGGGACGCGGAAACCATTCAGAAGCTATACGGCCTTTCCTCTGCGTCAAAAGGCTTGTTCGGCGAAAAAAGGCTGATTCTTATTGATGAAATAGATTCTGCTTTCGACCGAGGGGAGATTCCTGCGATAACGAAAATCTTGAAGGAGTCAGGGCAGCCAGTCATCATAATCGCAAACGACGTGTGGTCCCAAAAACTGGCTGGACTGCGGACATCCTGCAAGCTCATTGAAATGAAGGGCGTGAACGCGAGAACGGTCACAGATGTTTTGCAAAAAATCGCGGTCAAGGAAAAAAACAGCGAATGCGGCTTCGCAGCTGAGATTGCAAAAAACAACAAAGGGGATTTGAGGGGCGCGATAAACGACTTGCAGGCGTGCGTTGTGGGGGCGGTTGAAGGAAACGTAGTTCCCTCAGCACGTGATAGGGAGGAATCGGTTTTTGAAGCAGTCAGGCACGTGTTGAAGACTATGATTTATGGTGAAGCAGTTAAGGCAGCGGATAACTTGGACGAGGACCTTGAAACGTTCATAAAGTGGCTTGAGGAAAACATTCCTGCAGAATACGAGAAAAGCGAGGAGATCGCAGAAGCATTCGACTGGCTTTCTCGCGGAGACGTATTCAGGGGGCGGATTTACAGGAGACAGTATTACGACCTGCTTTTGTACGTGAGAGCACTCTCTCTTGCGGGAGTGGCGTTGAGCAAGAAAGAAACCTATAGGAAATTCACTCCCTACAAATTTCCTTCCATAATTCGGGAGTTAGGCGCGAGCAAAAAGAATAGAGGGTTGCTGGACAGCATCGCCTCAAAAGTAGGCAGCAAAACACATGTTTCAAAGAAGGACGCAAAAGAGGTTGCACTTCCATTCATGCCCTTGTCTAAAGCAGCTAAGGAATACTATGGCCTCGATGATGAAGAAACAGCGTTTATCAAGGAACTGTTCAAGAGCTAGTGCTGCGTTTATTCCTTAAAATACCTGAAGGTCTTCAGCTTTATTTGTCGGCCTTGGTAGTTCACGACGACTTCGGATTTCTCTCGCTTCATTTCAAGAGCCTGCATGGCCCGTTTTGGAATCGCTTCATAGAATATGGCTGCGGTTTCCCCATGCACCAACGGAAAGATGGAGGAAAGGGAGTGGCGAGTGAGCACGTGAAGCTCGTGGCCGTTCTCAAGTGCTTGAAAAAAAGCAGCCACGTATAACACGGTAGCTGCATTCGCGTAGTTTCTGTGGTATTTGTTCCAGAAAACCACTTTGAGGGCATGATCTACGAACATGTGATGTGCCTCAAAATCTGTTTCCGATGCAGGCTGGATGTGCTCCATTTTCGGCGAGAAAAAAGCCTCGTAATTCCTTGCCCACCGCGAATGCTTTTCACCCACGTGAGAAAGATTGTTCTGGGTTTCAAGCACTACTGTCTTTTTCTCTCGTTTGTTCTCGGCGTAAACGATGTGAGCAACCGCGTTCCGGATAGACAAGTGGTTCGTCCAATCCAGTTCACCCACTGAGCCGTGGAATTTCTCCAAATGCTCTCTCCTGGGAAAGAGTGCGATGCAACGCAACTGCCATCCCTTGCCAGCGAAATGGCGTAGAACAGAAAAGGATTTGTTGAAAGCAACCTCGCGTATCTCTCCCTCTGGCGCCCGGCGGTCTATTGAGTTGATGAGTGAAACGATGTGAGGCCCCTTGTCAAAAAGCTCTAGTTGGTGGGTTTCCTTGAGGGTTGCCAAAAGCTTCATGAACCCATTAATGAAAAACACATTTATCTGCCTTGCCCCCCAAGACAGCTGTCTAGTAAATGGACTTTTCTGTTTGGGGAAATGCGTTTACGAGAAAACTAGGAAACCCTTTCAGGGCACTCGTCAATGTCTGAGAATGAGGCGTTCAGAGGGGGATAACTTGCGAAGGGAATCACTTGGGTTTCGGCCGCGTCAGTTTGAAAACTAGGAAGAAGGCAAAGAGGGACACGAGTATGAGCGGAATGAGGGAAAGCATCTCCGAATAGAACTCGTAAAAGAATTCACCGACTTCTTCGCCGAGCGACTTCTCTTTCGCGGCTACCACTTCCCACCTAGAGGCCTTCACTTGGCCAGTCCAAGTGAGGGCGTTTTCTTTTGCTTCAGTTGGTTCAGGGTAGCTTCGAACGATGACGGAATCCTTTGGGAATATGAGCGTGAACTTAGTTCCCTTCGGAATCACGCCCTCGAAGCCCAGTATTCTGCCGTTAAACGTATAATGCGTTACCCTCCCGCTCTTGGAAATGTTTACTGCAGGAGAGCGAATGTCGTAGGTAAAGTTCACAAGGCCTATGCTGTAGCCGATGGTGTAGTCCCTTTTGGGGCTGATGTGAACATTAGCCGGCTGGGCGCCGTTGCTAAAGTGGAACTTGATGTTGCCGCCTGGGCTGAACCTGCTCCAATTCGATAGGATGTCTTCGGCAAACCTTATGTTCAAGTCGAATGCCTCTATTTCTTCCTTGGTGTTCAGTGAAATATACGCGGCCTCGGAGACGCTTGCGGTGCCGTCCTCCTTTATCTCGGCGATTACAGTCAAGGAAACATCGCTGTAGCCTACTATGCAAAACGCCAATGCAAGAAGAGACAAGAGGATGTATGCGAGCTTCAATTTGAACACCATGTGAGCAATAATATGTAGTCACGCTGCTTTTTAATTTTTTTAATGAATTTAAGCATTTGTGGGCATGAGTTTTTGGATTTCATGAGGGGTTTCTTCAGTTTCCTGCTGGTTTTGCTTCTGTTTCCTGCGCTGTTGGAAGTCGCTTCAATCAAGCAGAGCTATTATGCGGAGTCTGTTTTCCTCAAAAGACACCTGCTATTGCTAGAGAAAAAGTATTATGCAGACCTAGGGTTTAAGGAGTCCCTGCATCAAGTTTTTTATCATTCAGAGGGGGACAGCAGGGAAGAGAAAGTCAATGATGCTGCAGCCAAGCTCGCAGAATGGGAGGAGTTTGTTGAAACAAGTGAAAAAGAAGGGGTTTTCGTCGAAGCATGGTTCGGAACAGCTG
>JACRGE010000090.1 GCA_016212465.1 Microcaldota archaeon | reverse complement strand
TTTGATAAGGAATTGTATATGCACTCCGCAAGATTTTTTGCGGGGGAAGCAACACTTTGAAAACCGTGAGGTTTTCTGGTTTCAGTCCGCAAGGAAGGGAATCAGGAGGAACCTCAAACTGAAGGGAAACCTTGGTTTCCCTGCGGTTCGGTGTTGGTGCATTGGCATGGCATAACAAGCAGTGTAGTGAGAAAACTAGCAAGCCGTTTAGTGGATAACTAGGCTCGGAAGCTGATGAAGGGCGTGGCAAGCTGCGATAAGCCTTGGCGAGTTGCATGCAAACTTAGAACCAAGGATTCCCGAATCATTTGTTCCGCAAGGGACAAAGAGAAATGCCGTGAACGGAAGCATCTTAGTAACGGCAAGAGGAGAAATCAAAAGAGATTCTGCCAGTAAGGGCGACTAAAGACAGAACAGGGCAATCTGAATCTGTTGCCGCAAGGCAATGGAGATGTGGATTTGGGCGGGAGCATATCCTGAGCAACAAGCTGAAATTTCTGGAAAGAAATGCCACAGAGGTTGAAAGCACCGTAAGCGAAATTGCAAGGGTTAATTTCCTGCTTCATGAGTAATGCGCATTGGATGTTGCGTATGAATATGCGGGCCATCATCCCGCAACCCTAAATACTCTCCGAGTCCGATAGCCAACTAGTACAGAAATGGAAAGTTGAAAAGTACTCTTAACAGAGGATTAAAAGCGCTTGAAACTAAACGGTCATAGGTTGGCATGGCATTAAAGAAATGAAATTGCATGAAGGAATCTGCCGCAAGGCAGTTGTACGAATGCAAAAGATCCGTGTCATGCCGTTCGTCCTGAATCACGAGCGAGGGAGTTACTGGTTGTGGCGAGGCTAATTCCTTAAAGGAAGAAGCCGCAGCGAAAGCGAGTCTTCGCATTTCCGCAAGGGAAGAGGAAGATGCTGTAAACGGCAAAGTCACAATCTTTAGACCCGAAACCAAGCGAGCTACTCCTTAGCAGGATGAAATCCTTCGTCTGAAGGATGGAAGTCCGCAACCGGTATTAGTCCAACTGTTCGGGTGACTTGGGAGTAGAGGTAAAAGGCCATTCTAGCTTGGTGATAGCGGGTTCCTTCCGAATTAGCCCTCAGGCTAGCCCTGCAGGAGCAGGAGAGCGGGGTAGAGATACTGATTAGAAAGTGTTGCTCCGAAAGGAGCGGCTTTCTTGTCAAACTCCGAATACGCTTTCTGCAAAGAAGGCCAGAGTAGGTGCGGGGGGGTAAGCTTCTTGCACAAGAGGGGAACAACCCAGACTCGGGTTAAGGCCCATAAATGCCGGTTAAGTGCCAAACCAAAGAGCGTCAATATGCTAAGACAGTGGGGAGGTTTGCTTAGAAGCAGCCATCCTTTAAAGAGTGCGTAACAGCTCACCCACCCAGGATAATGGCCTCGAAGATTATCTGGGCTAAAACCGGCTGCCGAAACCCGAGGGCTTTCCTGAAAAGGAAAGATCCAGTAGGAAGGTGCTGCGGCGGAGCAGAAGCAAGTGCGAAAGCGCTTGTAGATCCGCCGGAGATATGGATCCTCGTGCTAGTAGTATTGTAGAGGTTAGAGAATAACCTCCGCCTAAAGGGCCAGGGTTCCTTAGCGCTAATCATTAGCTAAGGGTTAGTCGGTCCTAAGCTCTTCCTCAAACGGCGAGAGCAAAAGGGAAATGGGTTCATATTCCCATACCATGCAAATACAACTTTGGCGACAATTGCTTGCTTGCTGACGCATTGGGCTAAGCCGAGTGTCCTCGTCTGGATACTTAACAAGGATAAATCTCCGGAGTGCTGTAATGGCGAGAAGGAGATTAAACCTTGGAATAGCAGAAATGTTTGGCTAAGGCCTGGTGCCCATGAAAAGGCAGGCAGGAAGGATTTTGCATGTCCGTACCTAGAACCGAGAAAAGTGCCCCTAGCTGAAAAGGCTTAGGCGTCTCAGGATACTCAAGTTAAGGGAATTCGGCAAATTGGCCCCGTATCTTTGGTAGAAGGGGTGCCCGCGGTTGGATAAACCGCGAGTTGCAATGACAAGGGGGGTCCGACTGTTTATTAAAAACATAGATCTCTGCAAGTCCTGAAGGATGTGTATAGAGGCCGATCTCTGCTCACTGCCGGTACGTGAAATCCCTGTTCAAAGGGACTAAGCGCCGGTAAAGAGCGGGCCTAACTCTGAGGCTCTTATGGTAGCGTAATACCTTGCCGATTGATTGTCGGCTTGCACCAAGGAGATAACGAGATCCCCAATGTCCCTAATTTGAACCTGACGAACTCACTACGCAGTGAATATGCTGCGGACGTCCAACGGGAAGAGAAGACCCCACGGAGGTTTACCACACTCTGGCGCTGGAATATGGTTTTTGATGTCCAGCGTAGATAGCAGGCATCGAAGTAATTTCGCAAGGAATTATGGAGCCAAAAATGGAACACTATCCTTTGGAAACTGTATTTCTTATTTGAATAAAAAACAACGCTAGACTCGGTGGTTGGGCTGGGGCGGCACGCCCCTGAAAAGATATCAGGGGCGCCCAAAGGTCTGCTCAGGAGAGTCAGAAATTCTCCATAGAGTGCAAGAGCAAAAGCAGGCTTGACCGTGTTCTGCACGGCAAGGAACGCGGATTAGAAATAAGGGTCTAGCGAACATCAGTATGCCCTGTGATGGGGCTCTGGTCTAACAGTGAACTTACCCTGGGGGTAATTGTGTTGTCGCGGGAGAGAGTCCACATCGACCCCGCGGTTTGCTACCTCGCCGTCGGCTCAAGGCATCCTGGCTGTGCATAAGCAGCCAAGGGTGGAGGTGTTAACTCATTAAAGCCT
>JACRGE010000089.1 GCA_016212465.1 Microcaldota archaeon | reverse complement strand
GATAAAGATGCTTGTGGTGTATTTATACCTCCATTTGGCATGGCTTGGGTGGATGTTTTTTCAGACGCAGAAGGCATCGTGTTAGGAGAAAAATTCAAAGGAACAGCACACCTACAAAAAGTTGTTGGCATCACAACATTCGGGTCCTTTCATTGGGGAAGAGTATTTTTTCAAGATGGTTCTTCAACTTCATTCTTCTGTCTAAAAATGGGCAAAGAATCAAAAAGATATTTCCATAGGTCTCTAACTTTTCACGATTACAGAAGAAAAAAGATCATTGAATTCAAGAAGCCAAAACTTAAAATCTCAAAAAACAAAGAGGAAGCCCCAACATGGATTGTTGAAGGACAAGATGTTGACAAAAAACTTAGAATCGTCCTGGAATCTTATGCAACAAAACGATTCGCTATGAAAGGTGGCGGCTCACAAGTTTACATAGAATACGCGGTTATACCGAAAGAATTTAGCCTGAAAACTACGAATCAAGTAATCACTTTAAGCGACTTGGGTAAAGGCGTGGGAACATTTGAGGACGCGTATAGTTCACTAACCTAAAATATTCGTTCCAAGGAGCTTTACCCTGGAGTGTCTTTTCTTGATAAACTGTTTTGCTCTTGCCTCAGCCTCTGCGGGACTAGATACTTCCTCAACTTTGTCGTTAGACACTAATGCTCACATTTTCTTCGCTCTTAGTCTGAGCGCGCGCGGGATTTCCTCAAATGTTGTCCATCTCAGCTATTTCTTAGCTTTTGGGTTTTTCTTCTCTCGCTTTCTAGTTTTTTCAGCTGTTTCTCGAATTGTTTCCAGTGTTTTGGTTCCCATGTGAGTAACTGCCCGTGCTGTCGCTGAGCTTAATCCTATCAAGGCTCCAGCAGGTCCAGCTATAGCCGATCCGAGCAGAGCCTCTGCAGTTGCATCAGCCTCTTGGGGTGCACCTGTGGGATGAGGCTTCTTTATTTCTTTTCTTCTCCTCGGAATGGGACGCCTGCTGAACTGAGGTCTGACCAGTAGGTCACTTTTTCGAGGTTTGACGATGCGTTCCACTGGTTTCAGTTTTTTGCATTTACGGTTCAAGCTTGCTTACCTTCTTCAAACAGAACCTTTCCGAAATCAGATAGATCTTCGATTCCTCTAATCTCGTGTGGAAACATAGGCATCTCCACCATTTTGTAAGGAGCGAATTTCTCACAAACGCTTTGAAACTCTTTCTGTTGCATTTCCCTTTTTGACATGCAATAGGGGCAGTCAGGGTTGTGCGGGCTGACGCCATTGCAGACGATTTGTCTCACTTGCATTTTGTATGATGTTAGGGTATTCACCAATCGTTCGCTTTCTTTGATCGCCATTTCTTCCAAAATGGTGACAGGGACAAACTCGGTGCGCTGGCTCTTGAGAACAGCCTTTATCATTTCTATATCCCTCACCGTTTGCTCCAGAAAAATCTCTGGTTTCCCCTGCAGGCGCTGCGCGCGTCTACCAAAAAATGTTTGTAATACGTATCGGGTCTTGGAGTGCATCTGCGCCAAGACTTTCACCCACTTCGACATCATGTCAGGAAGCTCCAAGAAACGGAGGGTGTGCCCAGTTGGAGCAGTATCTAAAATATATAGGTCGTATTCCGCCTTTTTCATGAGACGCTGAAGCTCCCTTTGTGCCATAAGTTCGTCCATTCCAGGGAGAGACAGATCAAGGAACTGAGATATATCCTCTCTTTCCATGTAGGTCGCATTCTCTGCAATCTCTATAAGCGCTTCTCTGTTCTCTTCTCTCCATTCTTTCAAAAGCTTCTCCGCGTCGATTTCCATGGCATAAAGGTTGTTTACGCCGTTTATTGGAGTAATCTCATAGCCAACCTCTTGGTCGAAGCTGTCAGACAACGAATGTTGCGGGTCGGTAGAAAGAACCAGCGTTTTCTTACCGTGGCTGGCCATGTAAATCCCGGTTGCAGCTGAAGATGTTGTCTTTCCGCAACCCCCTTTTCCACCGAATAATACAAGATTCTTGTCTGGGAGCTCCAGCCTCGGACTTTCCTCTATTCTTGGCAAGAGGCTCTTTGAGGTCTCAGCTTCAACAGAAGAAATTTTCGGCTTAGAGTTTCCTCCAAATAAGATCTCTGCAAAGTTACCCAAAGATTCTATTCCCATGACTTGTTCTGGGAATTGCGGCATCTCGATGATATTACACTCTGGAAACTTTTCGCAGATCTCCCCGATTCTTTTC
>JACRGE010000086.1 GCA_016212465.1 Microcaldota archaeon | reverse complement strand
TTGAGCCGGTCAGCCAAGTCGCCTACAGAGATTATTTCTTTTGAATAAACGGCTTTAATTGGAATCGCTGCATCTGTGTTCAACCCAAATGCATTCAGGAACAGATCGGGGGTGATGCGCCCAAGGTCCACGAAGAAATCCTTGCCGGGTTCAATGGTTTTGACTGGAAAAGACATCGGCTGCATGTTGAAATGCTGGAGTTCAGAAGAGTCGGGATTCGGCGTGGAAAAGCCTTTGAATGAAGAAGAGTCGAATACGATGCAAGTTGAATCGCTCAACAAACAGCCCTCGCAGAGGATGTGAAGCATGCGAATCCTTTTCTCCCGCGTTCCACCGAAGACAAGCAAGCGCTTCAGGGACTCCTGCTTCAACTCCAGGGGTTCCTTGCCTTGTCCGAGACCAAGATATATTCTGGCGCTCTTTGGGACCGCACTGACGCCCTGCGAGAGCGAAAACAAGAATAATGGGTCGCCGAGCAGGCTGCTTACTTCCTCACCGCTTCCCTTCTTAAAATCTTTTACCTCAATGTTGTGATCAGCCAAAAAGCTTGACGTAATCCTTGAGATTCCTTCCAACTCTTCGTACTGTTTTCTGACTGACTTCGAAAGTTCTTTCTCCAAAAAATGTACGTAAGCAGGGGAAGAGCTTATAACAATGTACTTGTAAGAAAACTCCTTGGACAACTTTTCTATAATGGTTATCTCCCGCTTCTGTGCGCTCAACAAGTTTGAGGTATTTCCCCTGCAGAGAAACACTTTTTTTAGCATGACTAACGCGCCGGTTATCTCCTCGCCTTTTTTCTCAAAAATGATGAACGCAAGTATCTTTTCTGGATTGGCGTACAGGCTCACCTGGTATTCGCCCCACTCCGCCTTCAAAACAGGAGTCCAAGGACCGTGGGGCATATCAAGTTTCTCCATCTGCTCACTTCATTCATTACTACTCGCACTTTATTTAAATTATCTGGCTGAACGGCTTCTCTGTCGCTTATTGTAAAGGACAGTTGTTTGACAACATTGCACAAAACTTTTTTGAATTCTGATAGTGTCTTTATGCTACCAAAGGACTCTCACAACTGATTTTAAAAACAGGTTCGTAAATAGTATCAGCATGTGAGAAGAACGAGTTAAAGGCTGGTTGAAATGGAGTTGAGGCTTATCATTCGCGAAATGCTGAAGAAAGGGTTGAGCCCAGAAGAAATAAAGAAAAATCTCGTTGAATTGGGTGTAGAGAATCCTGATGAAGTATTCAAGGAAGCCGTTGAAAAGATAAAGCCCCTTGAACTTTCAAAGGCTGGCGAGCCACAGAAGCCGAAAGAGGAAACACCCCTGAAGAGTTTTGAGGAAGAGCTTGGGTTGGCTGAGGAAGAGGAAACCGAAGAGATAGGCAAGCCGTTGTTCGGCACCATTAGCGGCAGAGCAGAAGAAAAGGAGAAAAAGGAGGAGACGCCTGAAAAACTTGAGATGATCAGCGTAAGTCGCGGAGGAAAGGAAACCGTGATTGGAATGGGAAGGAATGCCGGCAAGAGCAAGGAAAAGGAACTAATGGAAAAATCAGCTGGACCGCTCGCGGAAACTCCCGCAAGAGGCGAACTGAATGAAATCAAAAACAGGCTTTACAGGCTAGAGGATGCGGTGAAAAAACTGGCGGTAATGCTTGAAAAAACCAAGGGAACTATAAGCCCAACAAGGAGGATTACTTCCAAGAAACCAAAAAAGAAGAAAACCAGGAAAAGAAAATGAATTCAAATCCTTATTGGCGAACGGGCGCCGCATGCTTCGCAGACGAGTAGTTTCACGTTGCGGTCGTATGCCTCTGTGTGAGTATCGGGTTTCTTGCATTCCTTGCACAAGACGCAGCTTTCTATATAAGATACTATTTTTTCGTTCACGCTCTTGTAATAAAGCTTTCGCTGCAGCACGAGTCGGCCTCCTTGCACTTGACCAGGCGTCGCCAGCTCCTTGAAAAGATATTTCGCAACCTCCCGTGGCTCGCGCCTTAGGCGTGAACAGATTTCGTCAAAGTTCTTGATCATCGTCTTGTTTCCCTCAACGAAAATGTCCGCTTGAGGAATCTCAAAACGCTCGCTGGAGCTCTTCTTCTCTGGAAGGGAGGAGTAAACTCTGTCCAAAAGATTCTCGTAATCCACCACTGAATCACCACAAAGTGGTATAATTACTGTGTTTCTTCTTTATATGCGTTGGGCATCATAGCACCGTAATCCCTGTTTTTGCACGAAATTAGATCCGCTTTGAAGAAGTCTACTCTTGAGCCAATAATTTTTTTGAACTAATACTGTTTCCTCTAAACCAGGGACAGAACTGGTTTAACAAATAGCTCCAGTAATTGGTAGACTGCGAGAAAGATGAGGGAAAACAATATGATTGGAGGCAATGCAGGGTAGTAACCTCTCTTTTTTTCCAACAGATATATCATGAAAATTAGTCCGAAGGCCGCGCCTGCAAGTGCAAAAAGCGAATGGAATAGCGAGAGCTTGAGCGAGGAAGTGATGAGAATTGCAGGCAGGACCAAATCCCCGGTTCCCAGTTGGACGCTTTCTTTATCGCGGGAAAAGAAAACTGCGAAAGCAGCTTCCCGCTTCTCCAGTTCCCTGGCAAGGGTGACCATATGCTTGGTGACGAATACCGCAATTACATCATAAAGCGCGAATATCAACACGGCCAAAATGGCGGGCCCTACCACAAAATCCGGCGAGGTGACATCGAATGCTGCACCAATGTAAGGCCCGACGATTGCGCTTGAAAAAAGCAGGAATGCGGTCTTCGTTTGTGGGTATTTCCACCTGAGAGCTACTGCGAGAATGGCGGGAACCGAAACCGCCAAATCTGGCGCGGGAGTCCACTCCGGCAGGAGTATGATGAAAAACAATTGGACGCTAGCGAATATTATCAATAATTCAAGCACAAGAAACAGGCGCTTGCCTTTGTAGAAGTATAGCACGGCAAAGAGGAGGATCACAGAAAAAATTATGTAGGCAAACAACTTGACTGCATTGAACAAGTCAGCTGGATTTTCAAAGATCGTAGGCACCAAGCCCATTCCAGCAAGTTGGATGAAGTTCCAGCCAACGAATAGACCCAGGAGTTGCACTCCAACGAAGGAAAAAAACATGAGTTGGGAAACCTTCCGCATTCTTCATCAACCTATTAAAGAATAAGTCGCATAATCTACGGTATAGAATATGCATTTGATTAATAAAGCATGCTCGCGTGGTTGCATGGCGGGACTTAAGAAAGCGTTGGAAGCCATAAAAAACATTAAGATAAAGGCAAGGCTGCCTGTGAGAAGAAAAAAGTTCAATGAAGTTTTTAACAAGAAAGCTGAATTGGAGGAGCGTGTACTGCAGCTGGAGGATATTGTGGGGGGGATGCAGAGGATACGAGAGGAAAGGGAGCAAACGCTTGCTAAACTAAAGAAGGATTTGGCTTCAAACACAAAAGTAAATGAGGAGCTCAGGAGAGAGCTGCTAAGCGCAAGGGAAATGGAAGAGTCAATTCTTGCAAAAGGCTTTACCAAGATTGAGGGCGTTGATTCACACGTCTGGTTTTCTAGGGCAAATCTGCTTAGGGGAGATTTGTCAACGGTCAGCAAAACAGGAAACAACTACGTAGTAGGGATAGCTGATGTGATGGGCAAGGGAATAGCTGCGGCTTTAGTGAAATGCAGGTTATCGGGTTTCTTGCACGGCGGAAAGGAAGCTTACGAGGGGTTGAGTAGAGACGCAACTGATTTGTTGATGGACAAAACTAAGATTGGAAGGGGCACCGGAAAATTGAAGTATTTGTTAAGCCCGAAACACCTGTTGGAGGGCATCGTCCAGAGCGCAAACAGGCATTTGCATAGGCGTGGCAGAAAAAGGACAAACCTGACGACTATGATACACGGCGTTTTCAATCCAAAAAAGAAAACTTTTTATTACGTGAACGCTGGACACGACCCGTTGCTCGTAGTGCGTGCTAAAACAGGACGAGTGCAGGAAATAAGTGGCCCAAACATAGCGCTGGGAGTGAACCCAGAGTTTGAATACAAGCTCTCGCGAGTAAGGTTTAAGCCAGGAGACATTCTGGTAATGTATTCAGATGGATTGACGGAACACTCAAGAAGAAGGCGATTGACTGTGGAAGAAATCAAGGAAAGGCTCGCCAGATTCGAGGGAAGCGACGAGGAGACTGAAGCTGAAAGGAAGAGGCTCCAAAACAGGCTGGTGAGGGAACACTTCGGGATAGAAAGAGTGAAAGCTATTTTAAGGGACTCCAGGAAGCTTCCTGCAAAAAAGATTTCTGAAAGAATAAGGGATGCAATGATGGCACACAATGATTACAAAAAGCCACAGGATGACGTAACGCTCATGATTTTAAAGATACTGCCGTAAAAAGGAGCTGTCCCAAACAGCTTTTTGCTGCGGCAAACAGCCTTTTTCCTGCTGGAAAAACCCTGGGGAAAACAGCCTCGACTAAAAATTTGCAAAGCCCTGGGAGGGAAATAGAAAACAGCTTTTTTCTTGCGAGAAAAAACCTGGGAAAAGAAGAAAAATGCGGTTGACGGGATTGCTTCATGCTCATACGAAAAAATTTAAGGTGCTTCCGGCTGCATTCCGAGGCAGTTTCCGGACACATAAAAAAACTTAATTAATGGGACAGTCTCCGTAAAAAGACCAGGTTTTGGAAGAGCTACCACGTCTTGGGCCTCGCGCTCTTGATGAACCCGGTTTTAGGCTCATAGAGGTCCCCTTGGCGCTCCAACTCGTCTATGAGCCTTCTGGCATAGAATTCCTCCAATCCGTATGAAGCAGCTTCCTTCACGACCTCCTCGATGCTCACCAAGTCAAATTTCTGCTCGAGGTTGTTTATTATGCCGAGGATGCTTCTCATCTTGTCCGTCCTGCTCTTGGGCTGGCCAGTCCCAATCACGTCATAATCTATTTTCCCTGTTTCCCTGTCCACAAATACTTCCTTCAGCACGTAGTCCATGAGGAAAATGGATTTCTCGGCATCCTGCAATTCAACTTTGTTGTTGAGCCGCATCTTGGCGCTTGCTTCTGCCAATCTAATCAAGCCCTCTATCTGGCGGGCAGTGATGGGAAACGTCTTT
This sequence comes from Microcaldota archaeon, assembly GCA_016212465.1. Classification (GTDB taxonomy): domain Archaea; phylum Micrarchaeota; class Micrarchaeia; order Norongarragalinales; family JACRGE01; genus JACRGE01. The sequence continues at coordinate 11,220 of JACRGE010000086.1, read as the reverse complement.
TCCTTTTCTCCTATGAGCCTCAATTGAATATAATACTCCTTTATCTTATCCGATGCTTCTTCAGTGAGTTCTGGGGAAGTATTTCTCCTTGCGTAAGCGATGTACTTCCTCAAGAGGTCTACGGAGATAGGGGGTACAATGCTTTCGTCAGGGGTTCCCTTAAAGCTCTTTGCAGCACTCTTATGGCCCTTGATTATGTGCTCGGCTAGGCGACGGTCTCTCGTTTCGTCAAGCACATCCTTCACAGGGAATATGAGGTCGAACCTGCTTAATAGGGCAGGCTCCAGAGCAAATTGCTGGGCAACAGGCTGCGTAAGGTCGAAGCGACCGAACTTTGGGTTCGCTGCTGCAAGCAACGCGGTCTGTGCCTTGAAGCGAGTGACCATGCCTGCCTTTGCGATGGAAACGTATTGCTGCTCGAGGCACTCGTGAATCGCTCCCCTATCCTCGGCCTTCATTTTTTCGAATTCGTCTATCGCAGCCATGCCACCGCTTGCGAGAACCAGAGCCCCTGCTTTCAGCACCCAGCCTTCCCCGAATTCATCCCTTTCAGCTGCCGCAGTCAAACCAACTGCCGAAGAGCTTGCGCCTGCAACGTAGATGCACTTGGGAGCAAGGCGGGCAACGTATAGCATGAGCGCACTCTTCCCCGTCCCAGGATCGCCCACCAACAAGACATGGATGTCGCTCCTTATCTTCTGACCGTCTGGAAGAACTTTGTTAGGCGTGCCGCCGAACAGTTGCAAGGCTATGGCCTGTTTCATCTCATTGTGGCCGTATATTCCGCTTGCGATGCTTTGTGCGATGAGCTCCGGCAGCCTTGGGTTTTTTGATAGTTCAATAATTTGAGCTTCCTCTTCCTTGGAGATCTCAACTTCCTCAAACTCCTGCTCAAGCTTTTGAACGTGGACTACATCAAGGAATTTCGCGTAAACGCTGCTCCTGCCTCCCTTTTTCGTGATCATGGGCCGCAAACGCAGTATGCCTGAAACCAAAACCTTTTCGCCAGGTACAACCATATTAGTAAGGTCATCTTCCAGCCACAAATCTATCTGCGCAGCTGGCGAAGCTCCCCTGACTCGCTCTACTAGCTCCTGAAGCTTTACATTCTGCATGTTCGTGAATTCGCTACTCTTTTCAATAAGCCTGAAAATCCCTTTGCCCTTTCTTCCACATGAATTGCACTGACCTGGTGGAACGAGGTTTCCCTTGTCCGAAAGCACCTTCACGCGGGATTCGCAATGGAGACACTCCCAGAGGGCATGCACCATTCGGGGTTTTATATCCGAGATGAGGCTGATGACGCCTTGGACTCTCGCCAGTTTATTCAAGTGCTCGGCACCCAAATTCTGTACCATCACGTCGTAAGGGTCAGCTGGAAGGTTGTAGAACCTGACGTGGGGAGAAAACTCTGCACCAGAGGCAGTTGGGACGCCTATTCTCTTGATTGCGTACTCAGCCCAGCCACATGCTTCATCAGGCCGCTCAGTCACCAAGTCCGCTAGTTCGTGGTTGAATCTAGCGAGCTTTTCTAGATCCACGTTGACGCTCCGTTTTTGAGGAAAACCTGATGCTACATCGTATACCTCGCGCTGAATGTACTCTGAAAAGAATTCCTCGAAGGCGTTTATCGCCTCGTTTTCCTCCACCAAACCACCTTCTCCGCGGGTTGCCCCATTAGCGAGTCAAGCAAAAAGAACCACAGGGTTAGGAATAAACAAAAAAAATATTTAATCCTTACTGCGCAATAGACTTTTAAATGCCAAATTATTTATTGTTTTTGTATGCTGGTTTCCACTGGGGGGTAAGGAAATGAAAAGTAAAAAGGATTTTGAGCTGCTGGAGGAAAAGCTCGACAACCTGGATGCAAAGCTAAGCGAGCTAGAGGAATTCGAGAAGAAAGTGGACACTATCGTAGAAAACAAGGTGTTTGAAATCCGTGGCCTCGTTTGGATAACCCTGATCATGGTTGCCTTCCTGCTCACGCTCGAGCTCGTTTTAATCCTTAGAAGCCTGGGGTATCTCTGATTTCTGGGGCCATTCACTCAAGAGCTATACTCCTCCAAATAAATAATGCGAATTTTTTGACCAACGTTCTGATAAAATCTTTTGGAACATCTTGTTCTTGCATTCAGTGCAATGCTTTTGCTAAAACGCCGGGTTTCACAAACCGGCTGTTTTTCCGTCACAAAACTTTCGAGGAGCGCTATAAATTTTGTAGCCCAGTTCTGATTATTCTTCGGAACTTACTTTAAGGAGAACTCTCTTATCCAGCACAACCATGTACTGAATTTCCTTTCCGGGCTCCACTTCGGAGCGCATTTCTTTAGGGACCTCAGTATCAAAAGTCTCAAAGGACTCCAAATCCATCAATTGAATTGAGTTACCGCTGACAGCCACAATTTGCGCCCGTTTCCTTTCAACGATGGGGATTTCCACGTCTGCATCCGACGCCTTTTGCAAAGAATGCTTTGAGCCGTCGAATAGTGAGATTGCAACAACACTCATTTTGGCAGCCCCGTGCTTCCCGGGCTTGCTCTTGTCTATGCTCACTATCTTGCAGGGGTGGTCATCGATTATCACGTATTTTCCGATCTTTAGGTCGCCCATAGTTCCAAATACCTTCATTCAAACCACCATCAATTAGATTGAAAGTATAGTAGTTAAAGACTAGCCATTTTTAATATTATATGCTTGCATTAATAATTTTTTTAAACATTGGTGAATCGAATGGAAAAACCACAAAAACTTTTCAAGAAAGTCGTATTGCCTAACACGGCGGGAAAGGCCAGAGTATACATTTACGGCTTATCTCATGGCATGGGGGAGGGCATAGGCGTTTTAAGTGAAAACGTTTTGAAAGCGCTCATGCAAGAGAGAGCTGAGTTTACTCCAAGAGATTATTTTATGGTCGAAGGGTTTCACGACGATCATTTGAAAGCATCTCTGTCTCACGTCAGTGAAGAAGAGCTTAGGATGCAAAAGGAATTGGATTTCATGCGCAAGTCATTGGGAGAACATTTTCCGGAAGTGTTTGAAAGGGCTGAGCGGCCAGAATATGTTTATCACTTGGTTCAACTTGTCATCGACAAAAGAGGGTTTACTGAAAAATTCCGGAAAAAAATAATTGAAGCGGCAAAGAAAATGCCTGAAGAAGTCGAGCGCTTAAGGCAAGAAACTAGAGTAATACCAGAGGATGTAGCTGAAATTAAGAAAGCTTATGCTGAAGAGCTAAGGGAACTTGTTCCAAATGCATCTAACGAAGAAATACGTCTATTTGTAGAAGGAGGAACAACCTTCAGAAGCCTTGTCATGGCTAGGGCCGCTTTCCATAGAGCAATGGCATTGAGGGGAAACGTTCGCTTATTTTGTGGATTTCAGCATCCTGAAGAAGTGAGATTTTTTCTAGAAAGCCAGAAAGCAGTCGAACAATACGTTGCCTCTCTTCCGAGAGAATTGCGTGAGTTCTACGAAGCCCTTGAGGCAAACAACGAGAGTCTCAACCAAGCATTCCAGCACTATGCTCCTCAAGTGGAAAAAAAGCAGCACGCAGATTTTTTGAAGTGGTTGGCACACAAACTGCAGCTCTATTCTTTGGAACAAATGCGGTTGAGGAAACGACCGCCGCCTCTAAAAATCAATTTACAGGAATTTAGGGCCCAACAAGAACAGAGTGACATTCATTTGCTTGCATAAAACTTCTTTGCTTCCTCGGAAGAGTGCCCCATCTCAAACCACGGTCTATAGTAAAGGTAACCGAAGAGCTTTCCCTTCGCTGCGATTGCGGGAAGTAAATCCTTCTCAAAGCTGCCACCAGCGATGAAGTCAAAGATACGAGGCTCGCAAATGGCGACGCCGGTGTTCACGAGGTTGCTTGAGGTTTTGCTGGGTTTTTCTGCGAAGTTTATTATCCTGGAGCCCTCCAGTTTGGCAACGCCGAAGTCCAAGGGGTTTTGAACGTTCGTCAACGCAAGCGTGCACAGAGCGTCGTTAGTGCGGTGGAACTCAAGCATGTCGTTGAGATTCAATTCATCGCAAAGCACATCCGCCCAGCTCAAGACAAAGGTTTCATCAAAAAACTTTTGGGCATGCTTCATGGCGCCCGCACTGCCCAAGGGCTTTTCCTCCCACAGAAAATCCAGCTTGACTCCCAGATCTCTTCCTTGAATGGAGGAAACAATTTTTTCTCCTCCGCTTCCTAGGCATACCACTGCCTCTTCCACCCCGTATTTCTTGAGGTGTAGCAGGATTCTCTCTAGCACGGTTTTCCCGTTGACTTCTATGAGGGGCTTCATTGTTTTCCCTAAAAGCAATTTTTCAGGCCTGCCGCCTGCGAGAATGAGGGCTTTTTTCAAAGCTTTTTTCCTAAAGGCCTGTTTTATGAGAATCCCTATGGCATGGGAGCGGTTCTTTGCTTCGCCTCTTTTAACCAGTTCATCTATTCGGTCCAGTAGCTCATTCACCATAGTGATGGTAATCCTTTCCATGAATCTAGATATTCAACCAAAGGATTTAAACACTTCCATCCCCCCCGAGCTACGCCGAAAGTAATATATATTCATACTTTTTCATACCTTATATGATAAAGTAGGATAAAACGAGGAGTGATCTGGATGGGGGTAACGTTGAGCGTGATAAAAGCGGATGTTGGAGGGTATGTTGGGCATAGTGCGATGCACCCCAATCTCCCAAAGAAAGCTAGAGGCATGCTAGGGGAGGCGAAGAATGGAAAGGAAATAATCGATTACCATGTGACTCACGGTGGCGACGACCTCGAGTTGATAATGACGCACCCGATGGGAACGGACAGCAAGGAGATTCACCAGTTGGCTTGGAATGTTTTCAAGGAATGCACTGCTGAAGCACATTCGCTGAAGCTCTATGGAGCGGGCCAGGATTTGCTGGCGGATTCGTTTTCCGGCAACGTAAAAGGAATGGGACCTGGCGTTGCTGAAAGCTTGCCGGCTACGTATACTACGGGAACTGGAGCCACTGAAAGCCTCAGCGTCTCCCTCCGGTCTGAAAATTGCAGAGGTGGCTTTGGAATGGAAAGGGATGAACTTTTGATACTGCCGTTCGACCACAGGGGCAGCCTGCTGGAAAAACTCCTTGGCGTCAAGGGCAGGCAACCGAACGAAGCTGAAACGGAGGCGGTAAAGGACTTGAAGCGCGTGGTTTACGACGGGTTCAAGCTTTCTTTCACGGCGATGGGCGTGCCAATGCGGAAAACGGCCATCCTCGTCGATGAGCAGTTCGGGGCGGAAATCCTCGAGGACGCGCGGAAGGACGGCATCACCACCGCATGCCCGACCGAGAAATCCGGGCAGGAAGAGTTCGACTTCGAGTACGCCGACTGGAAGGAGCACATAGAAAAAACCAATCCGGCTTACGCGAAAGTCCTGGTGCGCCTCAATCCCGAAGGCGACGTCGAGTCCAATTCCCGCCAACTGGCGAGGCTGAAAGAACTGAACGATTACCTGAAGGAAACTGGGCGCGGGTTCCTGTTTGAGTTGCTCGTTCCCGCTACGAAGGAACAACTGGAGAAGGCAGGCGGGGACAAGGGAAAATACGATTCGGAACAGAGGCCGGCGCTCATGGTCAAGGCGATGGCCGAAATCCAGAAGCGTGGCATCGAGCCGGACGTGTGGAAGCTTGAAGGCGTGGACCTGCCGGAAGACGCGCGCGCCCTGGTTGCGCAGGCGAAAGCCGGCGGCCGCCGAGCGGGAATAATCACGCTCGGCAGAGGTGAGAGCGCGGAAAAAGTGCGCGAATGGCTGAAGGTCGGGGCAGGCATAGGCGGAATAATCGGCTTCGCCGTCGGCAGGACCGTGTTCTGGGATGCGATTAAAGGCTACAGGGAGCGCACGCTGTCCCGCCAGCAGGCAGTGGAAATGGTCGCGCGCAATTACGGCAGCCTCGTCGCGCTGTGGGAAGAGGGGAAAAAGAAACGCCAGCAAGACCCGCAAGCGGCGTAGGCGCACGGCGGGAATTCGGGCAGAAGTGACGAAAAACAGAGTGCTGGAAAAAGGACACTTGGGGGGTGTTTTTGGATGGACAGGAATCTCGCGTTAGAATTCGTTCGTGTGACTGAAGCCGCGGCGGTCTCCGCGGCGAGGTGGATGGGCCGCGGCGACAACCACGCCGCGGACAAGGCGGCGGTCGAGCGGATGCGGGAAGGGTTCAACTCCATGAGCTTCAGCGGCAGGGTAGTGATAGGCGAGGGCGAGCGGGACGAGGCGCCCATGCTGTACATCGGCGAGGAAGTGGGCAAGAAAAACGGGGTTGAAATCGACCTGGCGGTCGACCCGCTCGAAGGCACGACGATAACCGCGAAAGGAGGGCCGAACGCGCTGTGCGTGCTGGCTGCCGGGCCGAAAGGCTCGCTGCTCAACGCGCCCGACTGCTACATGGATAAAATCGCGGTGGGCCGCAAGGCGCGCGGGAAAGTGAGCCTCGATGCAATGAGCGTTGAGGAAAACATCCTCGCGGTCGCCCACGCGTTGGGTAAAGAGGTTGGGGAATTGGTGGTGATAATCCTCGAGCGCGAGCGGCATAACGACTTGATCAAGAAAGTCCGCGGGACGGGAGCGAGAATAAAATTGATTTCCGACGGTGACGTGTCCGGCGCGCTCTCGACGTGCGTTGAAGAAAGCGGGATAGACATGCTGCTGGGCACCGGAGGCGCTCCGGAAGGCGTGATTTCGGCCGCGGCGGTGAAATGCCTCGACGGCGATTTCCAGGGCAAGCTCGTTTTCCGGAACGACAAGGAGCGGGAGCGGGCGAAAGCCATGAAGGCAAGCGAAGGCGTGCTAAAGATGAACGACTTGGTGAAAAGCCATGCGATGTTCGTTGCCACAGGCGTAACCGATGGGTCGCTCTTGGAAGGCGTGCGGTTCAGGCACGAAACGATAGAAACGCATTCGCTGGTCATGCGCTCGAAAACGCGCACCGTGCGTTTCGTCAAGGCGCTGCACAACGACAAGTACGTCCACTCCACCTGAAAGCGTATAAAAAGCGTTTTCCTGAAGGTTGGGGGGGCAAGGTTTCGTTATGTGGAGGGATGCGGATGAAGGCGTTGATACTCTGCGGCGGGAAGGGAACGAGGCTGAGGCCGTACACGCACACACCCAAGCCCATGCTCGGGCGCAAGCCCCATCCTCGAGTACACGATAGACCACTTCAGGTGCGAGGGATTCAGGGAGATAGTGCTCGCCACGGGGCATCTCGGCGACCAAGTGCAGGATTATTTCGGCGACGGGAAGAAATTAGGGGTGAAAATCCGGTACAGCCACGTGCACAAAAAACTACAGAAAAGATTCAAGAAAGCCTGAACTGACTTGATTCGTTACATTGCGTTAGCGAACGCTTTTTATGCGCCGGGGGTTATTTAATGCTAATTTCTTTTAAAAATAAGTTGCAGTAAAATACCTTGCAACACGGAAAAAGGCATATTAAAGTGCTGAGCATAAATAATACGCTATTGCTTTTCATCGTTAGGGCGGTGCACTTCTTTGCCTGAGCTTTTCAACAACCTGACGCCAAGCAGAACCTACGGTTCCTGCACCTCCCTGAAAAGGGGTTGAGGGGACGAAGTCCCTCATAGGAGTTGGCAGGCAAAGACCTGCACTAGAAAATTAAGAAAGGTGGTTTCATGGCGGTTTTAGACAAGTTCAAGGAGATGCTCAGCAAAAAAAAGGACAAGAACATTGCATGCTTCGTGGACGGCCCCAACATGATTCGCAAGGAACTCAACGTAGACTTGGACAAAGTGAAGAAAAGACTCCAGAAGTACGGCAACCTCAAGGTCGCGAGAGTCTTCCTCGACCAGTACGCTTCGGACAAGCTCATTGAAGCAGTAACAAACCAAGGCTTTGAAGTCGTTATCGTGCCAAGTGATGTTGACGTCGCACTTGCAGTTGAGGCGATGGAGTTCGTGTTCAACAACAACATAGACACAATAGCAATCGTCTCCCGCGACTCGGATTTTAAGCCAGTTCTCACGAAAACAAAGGAGATGGGCAAGGACACAATAGTGGTAGGAACCGAGCCGGACTTCAGCACCGCGTTGAGGAACTCTGCTGACATAGTGATAGACCTAAGAGAATAACCCTAATTCTCGACAGCATCCACCGCTAAAACACGCGTATAACTAATTTTATAAATTGCAACGGAGTTATTAGGGATAGCTGAAAATGAAGCTTGCGGTTTGAAGGGATGGAATGAATCTACCAATAGGTATTCCGATAAAGCAAGGCGTTGACGTTGCAACAGTAAACTTCATGGGCCTGCTAGCAGAGGTCATGAAAAAGAAGTTCGACGGTTATTTGTGCATCTGCGTGCAAGGAAGAGGTGGGATGGAAGAGGGAACGCTGGTATTTGAGGATGGAAGGATAGTTGCCAGCATGTACGAGTACTTTAGATATAACAAGATACTAATGGGTGAACAAGCGTTTGCCAGGGTATTAAATGCGAGTGCTGCAAAGCACGGCATCATAGAGATATACCAGCTCACAGCTGAACAGGTTCAACTGATTCTCGCTTTCAACGAACAAGCCATATTTGTACCAGTCGAGAGGGATTTGCGGAACGTAAATATCAATGAATTCTCTATTGCTTACGAAGAACGGGTCCAGGAAGAGAAAAAGGAAAGCAAGGACACAAAGGAAAACCTGCTCAAAAAATATAAGATCGAAGAAGCAGGAGGCAAACCAGACGAAGAGAGAGACATGAGTCAAGTGTACTGAAAGGGGGTCTGATGAGAAGCATCATATTTGCAAGTGGAAAGGGAGGCGTGGGAAGAACTAGTATACTCATAAACACTGGTTTGGTTCTGTCCAGCGCAGGGAAGAAAACACTCGTTATAGATGCAGACATAGCCATGGCAAACATAGGAATCCTTTTGGGCGTAGAGCGTGCACCAATCAATCTTCATCACGTGCTCATGGGCGAAACCGACATCAAGGACGCAATCTACGAGGGGCCAGGAAACCTCAAGTATGTCCCGGCAGGTCTATCAATCGAGCGGATTACAAAGCTCGATTTCAACGCACTAAAGGACGCCGTAAAAAAACTCGAAGAATACGATTTTGTTCTCATCGATTGTCCTGCTGGCATGAGTGATGAAACACAGGCTGCGATCTTGAGCGCAAACGAAATGGTTCTGGTTCTAACCCCGGAGCCGGCTTCGCTTGCGAACGCCTTGAAGGTAAAGACTTTTGCGGAAAGAAAAAACGTGGAATTAATTGGATTCATACTTAACATGATCAGGCGCGATAGAACAGAAATAAAGAGAAGCGATCTTGAGTCCGTGCTGGACCTCAAATGCATTGCTGAAATCCCCGAGGATACTGAAGTGCGCCGCTCTTCTGCTTTGCAGGTTCCAGTCGCAATCAGGGCGCCACATGCGCCCTTCATGAGAGGGATAAAAAACGTGGCTTCATTCCTAACTGGCGGGGCGGTAGTTGAAGTCAAAGCGGGAAAGAGCTTCCTCGCAAGGCTCATTGACTTCATTCTCGGCAGAAGGACATGATTCGCAAGGAAATTAACGAACAACGTGCAGAAGCAAATTGCATGGGGGAAAAAGTTTATAATAAGCAAAAAACTATCTTTATACATGTTTTAATTTTTTGAAATGGGGTGAAGCAAGTGGCAGAAAAAAGACCGTTTGATATCTTGAACAACGCACTAAATACCAACGTGCTAGTAAAACTCAAGGGAGATGTCGAAGTAAGAGGAGTTCTCTCGAGTTTTGATGTACACATGAACATCGTAATAGAAAACGGAGAAGAACTAAAGGGTGGAGAACTGAAAAGAAAATTAGGCACTGTGCTCCTGCGCGGGGATACCATCGTATTCGTTTCCCCGTCTGCCCCGTAGAACTATAAATCTCTTAAAGCCTGATTCTCATATTATTATGTGATGGGCTCGTAGATCAGCGGTCTGGAGCTCGCCATCGCGGCGAGCCACGCTAAAGATCGATCGCTTGGCGAAAGCCGGCCTGCGAAATTTCATGAGCAGAGCCGCGATCTTCTGGAATGCGATAGGCCGTGGGTTCTGACTTTTCTTTTCTCCCGAGAAAAGAAACCTCAACTAAAGTAACCCTTTTGCTGCTGCAAAAGCGTTAACGGAAAAATAGGTTGAAGTCGCCTAAAAATCCCACCGAGTCCATCAGCCCTTTTTCCTCCGGGAAAAAGCCGGAGCAACAAACAAATGTAACGTCCTTACGCGGTTCCAAAGTAATTATTGAAACACGCAAGGGTAAAAAGCAAAACTCTTTTCTTATTAATCCCCCTGAAAGAGTGTAGTGGTTTTATGCCCAAAATCATTGCAGCAATGCAAAGGCTGAAAAGATTGTTTGCTCCATTCCAAAGCAAACCGCACGCTGCGGCGCGAGAGCTTAGAGCGTGGGCGAGAAAAAGAAATTATGGCGCGGACACGATAAAAAAAAGAAGGGAGTGGCAGGCCACGCGCGCAATCAAAATATATCCTGGGGAAACTGGCGACCTACATCAAATCAGAGACCTAGTGGCAACGCAAGCGGATTTGCTCGCCAAGAAACACCGCGTTTCAATGAGCTATGACGTGTTCTACGATCCCGAAACCCACTCCGGCGCACCCTGCGTCATCGTCAGATTCAGCCCACGCCGCTGAATATCAATCCCTGGTGTTTCTCCATGAAATTCGGCTATCCCGTTTGGTATGGAACTGGTTCAGTACCGAAAGGCATCGAAACTGCTGCAAAGCTCGGATTCGATTACGTTGAATGGGCGTTGGACTACAAGTGGCCGGAAGGAATTGATGAAAGCAAAGCAACGGCAGTAAAGAAAACCGCTAAAGAAAACGGAATCGAAATCGCTTTCCATGCCCCTTGGGCTGGGATAGAAATAGCCCATCCCAGAGAGGGAATAAGAAAAGCTTCCCTGCAAGTCCAGAAGGATTGCATTGGATTCGCCGAGCAGTTCGAGCCGCTTTACTTTAATATGCATGTAAGTGGGAGAACGGAAGTGCACAAACTCGAGTTCGCCCAGTGGGAGGTAATGAATATTGCGATGCAGTCCCTGCAAGAGCTTTCCAAATTTTCTATTGAGAAGGGCGTGCCACTGCTGATAGAGAACAACCCGAGAAAGGAATTCGGTTTGACTGAACAGTTTTCTAAACTGCTTGAAATAGAGGAAATCGGACTCTGCTTGGACGTAGGGCATGCGGTGAGAACAGAGTATT
>JACRGE010000087.1 GCA_016212465.1 Microcaldota archaeon | reverse complement strand
TGGGCGTTCAGCAGGAAGAAATAGTTTATTGAAAGCTGTAAAAATATTTTTTTAAATTTACTCTATCGTTTTTTATTTCAACGCCTTCTTTCTTCAACAGCTTTACCTTTTTTCTCGCGCCGAGTGCGTAACCGCCCACTCTCCCGTCCGAGCGCACGACGCGGTGACACGGTACTTTAATGGGGTGGGGGTTTTTGTTCAATGCCTTGCCCACCGCTCTTGCTGCATTGGGTTTTCCCAAGGCTCTCGCCAACTCCCCGTAAGTAGTTACCTTTCCTCTAGGTATTTTTTCAACGAGCACCAAAACAGCTTTGCCGAAAGAATCCATAAAAAGCTATTAACCTCTAATAATAATTAGTTGTCGTTAGTCATCTTCATCAATGGTATCGTCCCACTCCGCTTCCTCTTCCTCCCACGCTCGAACATGCTTGCCTCTCATTTTAATCCATTCCTCCTTGGGCGTGGCCACTAATAAGCCTAATTAAACCCATTGCCTCCGATAAGATTTACCAAAAAGGAGTTTAAATACGTTTCTATCTTGTTGGCTTTGCGTCAATATTACTTTTAGAATACAGGAGGAACCAGCATTTTTGTTGGCTATCATTAAGATACCGGTAGATTTGTGGAGCCATTTGAACGAGAGGGAAAGATTCAAAAAGAAAGTAAAAAAGCTCCACTAGAAAATCGAAACAAAAATAGAAGGTGAAGTGCGGTTTTTACGCTGTATAGGAAATGCTCACGAGGAGGTAGGTTCTCATTAACCATAAAGAGTATTTTCCGTTAACGCTTTGCCCGTTGCGTCGGGCGGACGCCTTTTCCCAGGGTTTTTCCCGAAGGAAAAAGGCTGTTGCCGAAGCAAAAGGGTTATTTCTTTCATTTTCACAGCCCTTGCAAGAGGCTCTCAAGAAATAATTTTTCTTTGGGGACTTTTCTTCTGCTAAAAGAAAGTCTTTGGTTATGAGAAGAACGGTCGTTAGTAGCGGTTGGCTCGCCAGTCGCTTGCGCTTCTGGTTTACACCCCCGCCCTATCAAACGGGTCTGCTACCCGTGACCTATGCTGTCTCGTTTTAGGAGCAACTTCGTCCTTAGTTCGACCAGCTTAGGAAATTTCCGCTAACGCTTTGCACAAAGCAAAGGGTTATTTCCGTTGACGCTTTTCCACAGAAAAGGGTCAGCTGTATGCCTTCAGGACTTATCTGCTAGCGCGTGGCTACCCTGCTCGCCTAGAGACGACAGGTAAACTAGAGGCGCCGGTTCCCGGTTCCTCTCCTAAGCCCCCCAAGTATAAAATATTTTGTAAATGTACTTGTTGACTTGTTTTCATTTTTAAATCTACAAGCCATCCGGTACACAATGAAAAATTATACTAGGGAGTGTACTTAGGGAACCTTCCCTTCAGACAGCAAAACACTTCTAGGAGATGCCACCGAACTGTCTCGCGACGTTCTGATTCTGGGACACACAAAGAGACAAATAAACTCTCCTCATGCATCTACCCAACTAACGTAGGACTTTAATGGATGAACAACCCAACCCTTGGTGGCTCCTGCACCACCAGGATGATTCAGCTGGTCCGGACAATGTCACTTCTTCCGATCAAATGCCGGAGCCAGGTCCTGAGCCGATAGCGATGTACCAAACCGCGTGGTCGATGAGTTCGAACTCCCTACGACGGCTTTGAAGACCGCTTGTCGCAGAGAGTTCTATGAACTCTCGCACGCGACGAGCCTGTTACCCCCGGGGTAGCTTGTCTGTCAGAATGGACCCTCATTAAAAGGGATACCATTGTTCGTTAAGCCCCACTTTCGTGTCTGCGCTCTACTTTGTTAAAAGCACAGTCAGCCGAGCATGTGTCTTTAATCCTCTACAACCGATTTCTGACCGGTCTGAGCTCAGCATTAGACGCCTTTGTTATTTTTTCGAAGGCGTACCGCCCCAGTCAAACCGCCCATCTGCAGCTGTCTCCTTGCGGGTAAGAAACGTAGTCAAAGATTAGTAGTGTCACACTTTCGCCTATCAGCCCCCCAGAAGGGACCGCATAGCAGCTCCTAAGCCAACACCACGCTTTCCTACTGATTCGAATTCAAAGCGTTGCATTGTCTACTTACACTTTGAACCCTCAACCACATTCCAACAGCAAACTGCGGTTAAGCTCCACGGGGTCTTTACGCGGCTTGTTCCTTCCTCATTACTCCTTTGAATCTTAGAATCAGATAATCTCGTCTGCACTTTCACGTTCTAGAAAATAATTCCGTAAAACAGTCTTTCTGCAAGTCAATAATCTTAGTAAGAAGGAAATCTATATCGAAGGAACGAAACCGATTCGTTTCCCCCTAGAAGTCCTCAGCATGTTCACTGAGTAGTAGGTTCACCAGGTCTAAAGCAGGGACAGCGGGACGCTCGTTACGCCATTCATGCTTGGGCAGAAAGCGCTCCTTAAAAATTGAAAACAACAACGCTTTCTTGAGCCACCAATTAAGCGGCGAGGTATTGCGCAAACTTCTCTTTCTATGAAAGAGACCTTTACTAGAGAAAGTCTTTCTCGTTGAGGTCTTTCTTCAGAAAGAGGTCATTACGCTACCTTAAGAGAGTCAGAGTTACTCCCGCTCTTTAGCAGTCCTTAGTCTCCTTGAAAGGAGGTTTGAGATCCTGCCAGGGAGCAGGCGTCGGCCTCTGTACTAGACCTTTCGATTTTGCAGAGACCTGTGTTTTTGTTAAACAGTCGACGTCCCTTTGTTAGCAGCCCTTGAAGCCATTGAATAACTCAGACGCTATCAACCACATCATAGTTCAGAGGTTGTTCATTTCTTCACTGTTATTACTCGGCTTCAGAGGGTTACTGCGACCTACAAATCCCCATCGATTTGATTCTTTGGAAAGATGTAGGCACCCCTTGTTGCTAACTTACGGGGCCATTTTGCCGATTTCCCTTGCCTTAGTTCTCCTGCCACGCCTTAGCTTTTTCTGCTAGGGGCACCTGTACTGGTTTTACCGAACCGTTTTCTCTAGAGTTTCTTTTGGTTGAGCTTTTCTTTTCTAAAGAAAAGGTCACTCGGTACGGACTTGCAAAACGATTCTTGCACCTTTTTCAAGGGCTCATGGGATGAGCTCAACCCTTTCGGGCTATTCCCCACTTGAACGGGTGCTCCTTATAATAAGACTTCCCCGTCCTGGTTGAGTTAAATGGAATCGCTTCCACTGAGCCTGCCCACAAGCGTTAGATGCAAGCTTGCGTTACCGCGTTCTTTTGCAAGGTAGGAGATTCAACGAACCGCTAACCATTTCACAAAAAATTGCGAAGGTTATTGGTTCTATATTAACTCCTTTCCCTTTCGGCATCACGGATACGTTTAGCCTTAGGACCGACTTACTCTTGGCCGATTCGCTGACTTTTCCTCTAAGTCTCTTTTCTATTTGAGGTCTTTTCTTTTTTCTTTTCCCAGGTTTTCTTCCTAAGAAAAGCTGAAAGAAAAGAAGTCACTAGCGTTGCCAAGAAACCCTTAGGCGACTCTCACCTCTTTCTTTCTAGTTGAGGTCTTTCTTTTTCTAAAAGAAAGAAGTCATTGCCCTTCCGGCGTCCAGGAATTGAGTCGCAGAAAACGAATTATTATTTCACAACTTCGGGTTTTTTAAAACGAGTGTAGCCAATGTGATCAATGGCCATTTATGTGTTTTCACGTTTTCTGCGATTTCTCGCCTGGAATAGATGCTACTAGCACCAGGATCTTCATAACTATCCGGTCCACAGGACCTCATGGCCCTGCTTCTGCCCGAACAGTTCGCCCCCCTACCAAATCCAGAGTTTTTCTCTCCGGTTCTGCAGTATCGGTGACCAACTTAGTCCCGAGAGTTTACGACGCCCCGATCCTTGATGGGTCCGATATTACTCGTTGTTTAAAGGGTGGCTGCTTCTAAGCCCACCTCCCCACTGTCTGAGAATCAGGACATCTTGTTTTAACACTTAGCTGGTGCTTAGGGACCTTAACTACAGTATGGGTCATTCCCCTCCCGGCTTACTGGCTTAACCAATAAAACCCAACTCCTGCCATCTCAGACGATAATAGCTTCGGAGTTTGACAAGAAAGCGAGGTCTTTCGACCCCGTCCTTTCTAATCAGTGCTCTACCTATTATCCGTCTCCAGCAGGGCTGACCTGCGGGTCACTTCGGAGGGAACCCGCTTTAGCGAGCCTGAAAAACAAGTGGTTGCCCAATCACTAATACTTATTTTTTGCATCGCGTTTCTTAAAAAAGCGGACTACTTCAAAGGCATTTACTGGATGCAACCGGTATCTTGTGGAATTGCCGTCCAAAAATTCTTCAACCAAACCCCTATTCATGAGGTCCTGGATAATTCCTTCATCTGCTCCAGCGCCCCACCGTATATCTTCTGCAGCGGCGCTCCCGTCCTTTGAATGCAGTATGACTTCGAGTGCTCTGATATGGGACTTTACGATGAGCTCTTTCTTCAGAAAGTAGTCCAGCATTTTATTCCACCTAATTCATTTTGTAGCAACGCATATAAATTGTTTTGCAGGCTTATCGCCAAGCTCGATTGGACTTGACCAAAAGCAAGACATCCTAAAAACAGTCTTGTTTTTGTCTTTCACCCCTAAACGCAAGTCACCCGAGCAGATAGACTAGCATCGGATGCGGGCTTCCACCACTCTGGAGAGCGGCTTCACCCTGCTCACGCTTAGATCGCTTTGGCTTCGGGTCTCAAATGAGTGACTAATCCCCTGTTAAGAGGACGCCCCTCCCTTGCGGTGCGGGCAATCGCTTTCGCTGCGCTCAATGCTCGCCACTCACTTGAACTCCCTGGCTCTTAGAAGGCGACCGTTTCTTTCTTTTAGTTGAGGTTTTCTTTCCCTGAAAGAAAAAGTCACTTGCTTCGAGAAGTATGATGAAACACTAGTCCAACGGCCTCACGGCCATCTTCACTCCTTTTGCGCCTCATCTTAATGTAACCACTCAGTTTCAGACACTTTTAGTGGAGAACTCGGTCACATAATTTTAGAATCAGACATGAGCCAAGTTCTCTTTCACCCCGCTTTCGCGGTACTTTTCAGTTTTCGCTCGCGCTACTCACTCCTCTATCGGTCTTAGGTTATATTTAGGGTTGGAAGTTAATCCTCCCATGTTCGCGCCCCCAATCCAGGAGACGCTACTCAGGATGCCGCCACTCGCGCTCAGCAAATCCCTACGGGGCTTTAACCCTCTGTGGCAAAACATTTCAGTTCTCTTCGGGAAAAACAGAGCGTGATAAAAGGCGGTCCGTACCTCACATCTCCAACGCCTTGCGGCGCGGGATTCGATTTGCCCTATTCCGCGTTCAGTCGCCTTACTGACGGAATCTCAGTTGATTTCTCTTCCTCCAGGTACTAAGATATTTATTGGAATGCAATGGCGTTAAAAAAATTAGACTTTCTGCAATATTTTCTTTGCAGCTTCAATAGATTTTTCCAAATGCGCAAGATGTCGCAGAAGTTCCTTGCTCTCTTCTGGCGCCAACGGCTTGACGAGCAGTCCTGCTTTAACTATTGGCGGCGCATATATCGCCGGCCTGCGCGTTATTTCGTCAAGGTGAACCCGCTCCAAGTCACGCTTGAAGCCATGTAAGCTCTTTATCAGCGCCTCCATTCTGACCACCGATAAAATAAGCCAGCATGAATTAAATACCATTGCGTTCATTCAATTCCCTGGGTGCTCTCTCCTTTTCCGTAGCCTTTTCCCCTAGGGCTTTTGCCCCAAAGCAAAAGGGCTATCTCGGAGTAATTCGGGAATCCGCGGTTCAAAGGTTCTGCCGAACGCAAACCGTCATACAAACAATGGTTTTCGTTCGTCTGCATGCGCCTACCCGCGGCTTTTCGCAACTTGCTACGCCCTTCTTCGCTACCTAAGCCAAACCATCCACTGAATGGTATCTAGTAGCCCTACTCCTCGTGAACAATTTCCTATATAGCTTCATAACCGCAATGCATTGAAATTGAAGACTCCAATCCTTCATGAATCCAGACAGGAATTTTCTCAAGCATTGCTCTGCACTTCACTCTTAATTAGAGCAATCAAGAGTTGCATCAAAACTCGCCCGCGGGAGAGTGTTTCATCTCGGCGCGAGCATTCAAATTTTTTACCTAGGTTCTTTCTTTTCCTAGGTTTCTTTCTTTTTGACAAGCAAGTTTTTTTCTTTTCCCAGGTTTTCTTCTCAAGAAAAGCTGCTTTCTTACAAGAAAGAAAAGCTAATGGACTCGGTGGGATTTATAGGCAGCCAAGTTTCCTTGTGCTTCTTTCTTTTCCCAAGGGTTTTCTTTCTTCTCAAGAAAGAAAAGGCTTGAACCCACGGCCTCCTCCTCGCAAAGGAGGCGATCTACCGCTGATCTACGAGCCCAAACTGGTTCTTTTCTCTATCAGTATAGCTAAGGTCTCTTTCTTCCCCAAGAAAAGAGAAGTTACAGGCTTCAGGAATTGCAATATCGTGTTCCCGAAGGGAACACCGGCAAACTTAGTTCTCCCAACCAATTGGAGGTGATCTAGCCGCAGGTTCCCCTACGGCTACCTTGTTACGACTTAACCCTCCTCATAAAGCTCTAGCTCGAATCAACCCGAAGGCTGAGCCTCACTAAAACCTTGCTTGGATGGCTTGACGGGCGGTGTGTGCTTCTCCAGAAAAAAACCAAGCGAATTATAATAACTTTTTTAGAGTTGATTTCCAGTGCTTGGTTTGATTCTTAAGGAGCGGGGACATATTCACCGCGCGATGATGACACGCGATTACTAGGGATTCCAGCTTCATGGGGACGAGTTTCAGCCCCCAATCCGAACTTGGGGCGAGTTTAGGAGATTGCCTCCGCCTTTCGGCGTCGGAACTCATTGTCTCGCTCTTTGTATGCCACGTGTGGCCCAAGAGATTTAGGCCATACGGACCTAGCGTCGCCTTCTCCTTCCTCCTACTTAACGCAGGCAGTCTCCACAGAGTGCCCTCTTCATTGCTGAAGAAGTAGCAACTGTAGATGAAGATCTCGCTCGTTGCAGGACTTAACCTGACACCTTTACCGGACCAATTCTTTTGGTTGAGCTTTTCTTCCTAAGAAAAGGTCACACGGCACGAGCTGGCGCTGGCCATGCAACACCTTTCGGCTTGTCTACTAAGATCTTTAGTCTGAGCTTCATCCTGCCGTTTCTCTTGGTGAGTTTCCCGGCGTTGAATCCAATTGAACCGCAGCTTGTGGAACCCACAAACCCTAGGCTAGCCTTTGAATCGGCAAAAAGGGTTTGGAGTTAATCCACCCCTTGTGGTTTGGGAGAAAAAAAGTCTTTGTTGGAAATATCTTCGATGAAAAAAACTTCGTCGCATTCGTTTCTTAAAGCTGCTAAACCAGCTGAAACCATTTTCTTGGAAACTATTGCAATGAACTTAACTTCTGGAAAATCTTGTTTTATCTTGATCGCTTTGAAAGCGATTGACTCTCCCTTCAATTCGCTCTTTTGGGACGTTACCTCAATAATAGTCTTTGGCAAACCGTTTTCGAAATTCACAAAATCCACTTCAAACGGCCTGAATGAAGTGTTTATTATGGAGTGAATCTCGAAGTCGCTTTCTTTTCCGTCAGAAAAAGTGAATCCTAGAGACGCCATGTGCTTTGCGACTTGAAATTCCGAAGAAGACAGGCGCTTTTTCTTGGCTGAATTAAATGCGCCAATTGACTTGTGCAACTTGCTTTGAATCAAACCGCCTTTAACGCGATTTTCATTCGGCAATATTGAATTAAGTTTTTCAGCGCCTTTCCTGCACCAAAAACGCCTTGTTTCTTCAGGGTACTTCAAATTTACTGCGAGCCTGCCTAATTTTCCAGCTTCACTTCTATTCATGAACGAATAGATCAGCTTAAGTTTAAAAACAGAAGCAGGCCTAATTTCCAGTGGGAAGACTTCTCTTCAGCTCCCCCGCCAATTCCTTTAAGTTTACGGGAGCAATCTCCTCTTCATTAACCGCTTTTTCATCAGAGAAGAAATAGCTCTTTCAGTCTTGCGACCGTACTCCCCAAGTGGCAGACTAAACGCCTTCGCTACGGCACTGCATCCGCTCTAAGCAGATGCAACGCCAAGTCTGCATCATTTACTGCTAGGACTACTCGGGTGTTTAGAACCAGTTTCTGTTTTTGGTTGAGCTTTTTCCGCAGAAAAGGTCAATCTAATCCGATTCGCTCCCCTAGCCTTCGTCTCTCACCGTCGGACGTGTTTTGGCCAAACGCCTTCGCCACCGGTGGTCCACCAAGGATTACAGCATTCTCGGCAGCCCTAGGTTCTTTCTTTTCCTAGGTTTCTTTCTTTTTGACAATCAAGTTTTTTTATTTTCCCAGGTTTTCTTCTCAAGAAAAGCTGCTTTCTTACAAGAAAGAAAAGCTATTACCGCTCCCCCTAGTGTACCTTTGGCCTCCCCCACTCCCAAGCCCAGTAGTATTCCCTGCGCGCCTTTCGGTTGAGCCGAAAGATTTGACAGAGAACTTGCTGAGCCGGCTACAGACGCTTTGTCTGTGGTGCAAGAATTGTTTACACTAATCTCATTCTCGCCCCACTTTAGACTCAATATTCGTGGACACCACTCGTAGCAGCTGTGTTACCGCGGCGGCTGGCACAGCAATTACCCGCTACTTATTCAACGAGTTGTTCGGACTCGTTAAAAGCTCCCCTTTCGGGAAGCACTCAGATTACCTCCGTCACGCTTCTACGCCAACTCTTTCTTTTTAGGACAAAAAAACCTCGCAGTAGTTTCTTTTTCTAGTGAAGGTCTTTTTCTTTCCCAAAGAAAAAGAAGTTCGCGCATTGCGGAAGTTTCGCGCCTGCTGCACCCCGTAGGGCTCGGGCCCTTGTCTCAATAGGCATGCCTTCTCGGGTGTTTTCTCTTTCCCAAGGGTTTCTCTTTTACAAAAGAGAAAGGCTTGTGCCCGTCTCGGGGCTCTTAATCGGGGACCAACTGTTTTTCTTTCTAGTTGAGGTCTTTCTTTTTACAAAAAGAAAGAAGTCACTCCCATAACCCCTACTGATTATCGGTTTGGTGGGCTTGTAAGCTAACACCTTTTCTTTTAGTTGAGGTTTTCTTTTTGGAAAAGAAAAAGTCAGCGCATTACCCCACCAACAGCCTAATCAGCCGCAGTCCCATCCTTCGGCGCAACGCCTACGATTCGGCGCGCCTTTGGGTCAAGCGTTGTTTTGGTTTGTATCTAGGCTTTTCTTTCTCCCTAGGGTCTTTCTTTTTTTAAAAGAAAGAGGCTATTTCCAAACAGCTTGGCCTATGTGGGATTAACGTCAATTTCTCGACGTTGTCCCCCTCCAAAGGGTAGGTTGACTACGTGTTACTGAGCCGTCTGCCACGATTGCATAAGCAATCGTTAAGCTTGCATGGCTAAGTCGCAATCTGATAGCAGTGCCCTCCAGCGGGATCAACTGGAGTTCCACGAACGGAAATTTGAGTTTCCGGCGTGGGATCGCAAGAGCTAAATTATTGAGCGCCTTTTCCTTTCTTTTTCCAGAGAAACGCGAGGGTTCCTTTTCTTTCCCTAGGATTTCTTTTCTTAAGAAGAAAAGAAAGGCTAAATGCTTTGCTCCTGAAGCCTGAGTCAAATCTAAGCCTATTAAAACTAAAGGTTGTTTAGATTTCCATACTCGCTACAGCGGAACGAATAATTCATGGCTTCACAGAGAAACCCTTCTATGGAGAGTCAAAATCAGCTCTAATTCGCCGGGACTGTAGCATTAGAAGTGCCCATGGTTAAATGAGCACATATAAACTTCGCATTCAAGGTATTTATATGTTTTCCCTTGCCGGGCTCTGTTGAAAAGGTCTCCCTCGTAATTTTACGATTTTTTCAAAAGCGGAATTTGACGCCAGACGCGTTTTTTG
The DNA here is from genome assembly GCA_016212465.1 of Microcaldota archaeon. Lineage (GTDB taxonomy): Archaea > Micrarchaeota > Micrarchaeia > Norongarragalinales > JACRGE01 > JACRGE01. The sequence continues at coordinate 4,030 of JACRGE010000087.1, read as the reverse complement.
AAGCAGGTTAGCCAAAACTTAGGTTTCGCCATTCTCCTTCTAGAAAAAACCCGAGATTTTCGGCTAAGCCCCCTTGTCGAGAGTGTCCGGTAATCCGGTTTTTGTTTTTGATGAAAATTGCTTCAAAATTACGCCGCGTCTGAAAACACATCAGGCTTTTTCGTTATGAGCATAAAGCAATTTCGTCCATCGTACTTTTTGGGACAGCTTCTCCCTTGCCTTCGGGATTCAGGATTGAATTTTTAAGGGCTCTTGAACGCCCGTGTTTCAGGTTTCAAAACAGGCTGGAAACAATTTGCCTGGATTACCAATCGTACTCTCGCTCACTGCAATTTTATCGCGTTCTCTTTAATTTTTTTACGATACCGCTGATACCGCTTCTAGATTCCAGTAATTAAAAAGGAACTAAGTATATTAACTGGGCTGCATATTTTAAGTTTGTGAGAAAACATACTGGTGCAAAAATTGGTGGTGAGGAATACGTATGGTTCTTGAAATAGGCATCCAGAAGATATATTTCGTACTGCATACGCTGTCCTCGATTATCGCAGCCTTTCTTATAATATGGCTTGCCGTAGGGAGTGCTCTTCAAAAAACACGGTTGCACAAACAAATCGCTTACGCCATGGCGGCCTCCGGTATCATAAGCTTAGTTTTCTCTCTTGCCTATGGTTTCAGCTTCTCCCTCACTCTTAGAGGGATTCACCATACCTTTGGCTTTATTTCGCTGGGGCTCTCGCTAGTGCCTTTTCTGGTAAAACACTCTAAAAACAGGTTGCACTGCAACCTTGCATATATGGCAGCCGCGTTCGCGGTTTTATCTATTATAACCGGAATTATTGCATATTGGAGCGTGATTGCAAGTTTATTTTAACCTATTATAGGGCCTGAACTAAAAAATTTATGCCTGTGACTCGTTTTTCTTTTGGTACCTGTGGACTTCTTCGGACACGCCCTTTGGGCTTTTGCATTGTTTAAGAATTTCTCGTGGCAAATGGAGTCGGTATTCTTTGCTGTATTGCCGGATATAGCCTTTGGTATTCCTGTAATCTACTACCTACTTAGATTCGGCAGAAAAACTTCTTACGAAAAAATATTTTCTAAAATAGAGCCATTTTACCGGGGTGGACACTCGTTATTAGTTGCGTTCTCTTGCTTTGCGATCACCTCGTTGTTTATTGGAAGCCCTTACCTGCCTTTATTGGCTGGATGGGGGTTACACAGCCTCCTTGACATTCCGTTGCACAAGGGAGGGTGGGTGCAGGGACAGGCAGTATTCTATCCGATTTCGCACAAGAGAATAAGCGGAAGATGGTGGTGGAAGGAGGCGGTGGAAACAAAGCCGTGGATTGCTTTCGCGAATTATTCTCTTGCAATGCTTGTTTACTTCCTAGCTTAGGACTACAACGCAAAAAGCTTGTCATAGTATATAGGATAAAACAGAATCAGGGGGGACAACATAGGACCAGGACTTAAAGCATACCAAGCATGTGTAAATTCGTGCGTATATCGGCACGAATAATTAAATAGTCTTGATTCGGTGGTGATAGGCTACATAAGTAACGGCCTCAAAATACTTATTAAAAAGTGATATCCTTCATTTTTTCATGGTAAAAAAGAGAAAGACTTTTAGGGTACTGTTTTTGGGCGGAAAAGGAGGACTTGGACCTCAGCTGTTGGCGCGGACGCTGAGGAAGAGGGGCCATTCAGTAAGAATAATTTCTGGGAAAGGGATTGCAAAAGCGCGGCCTGAAGAATATGACCTTTTGATGGCAACCGCGTACTCCGTCCATGGTCTTTACGAAGGCCTGAGGAAAGTGGTTTTAAAAGCGCAAGAAAGAAACCCTCACTTGAAGATTGTTTTGGGCGGTCCTGGTTTCACCATACAGCCCGATTTCATGCTCAGGGACATGAAGGCGCACTACGGGCTGCGGGGCGAGGCCGACAAGACCATTGAGCAATTGTTTGAGGTATTCGAATCAAAGGGGCTGAATCCACGACGTGAATCCCTTAGGGAAATAGAAGGAATTACTTTTAGGGGAGTGGGAGGAAAGGTTTATTCTGACCCGCGAATTCCAAGCCTTTCGCAGGAGGAGTTCGAAAAAATCCCCTTGATTCCTATATTTCGCAGGAAAGACGCTGTAATGTACGTTCCGCAGAGAGGTTGTCCTCATTCTTGTGTATACTGCAATCGCATCTTTGGGAAACATTTGAGAAGCGCAAAGGTGGAAGACATAGTCGAAACTCTTGAAACATTTTCAAGAAAGCACCCGCACGTGCGTTCGGTGAGCTTCTCAAGCGAGCTCTTTCTTCCGCGCGAGAAAGCCTTGCAGCTTCTTCAGGAGATAAAGGCACGAAGGCTGAATGAGAGATTTTGGTTCAACGGGGAATTTACTGTCGATAGCCTCTTGTCCAAGGACGGGAAGCCGGATGAGAAGTTCATCTCGGCTCTGAAGGATGCAGGTTTCACGCAGGTAAACCTTGGAGTGGAGTCCTATTCAGACAGGATGCTAAAGGAACTGAAGGATGGGAGGTACACGGGCAGACAGGCAGTATCCGTGATTAGAGAATTGCAGAAAAACGGGATCACTGGCATGGCGTATATTATTTCAACTTCTCCAAGCATGAGATTGGCGGATGTTATAGCGAATGAATACAACCAGCTGGCAGTTTCTTCAAGGAGTCCCGCGCGCTGGATGCACGTGGAAGGAAAGCTCCTTTTGGTCCCTGGGACTGAACTTTTTTATAAATATTCGAGCTCGCCAGAGAAACTTCTTGATGATACGGGAAGGCGGCTTGCAAGAAACGCAAACTTGCAGAAAATGATTAAAAACAGGCTGTTTATCCCTAAAGTTATTCCAAACGACCCGGCTGCATTCAATGCTGATTATCTTGCAGCGCTTTATGCCATGGAAGAACGCAGTTCGTTTCTTTCAAGTATTTTGGCTGGAGAAGGATTGGCTGATGAAACTAGAAAAACGGCGGAAGATGAACTGGCGCGGCTGAAAAAGGAACTCCCGCAGGCAAGGAGGCTAGTAAATAAAATTGTAAAGGAATCAGGCAGGCGTTACCTAAGTGAATTGAACAACTTTCGAACAAGCGAGTATGAAAACATTGCCAGCTTAAAGCAGCCCGAGCCCCGAAAGGTCGGCGGGGAAGATGATTTAATGGACAAACTGGCGCGGTGGACGGTAATCCGTCTTCACGCCAAGGCAATGAAAGAAAACCCCAACAAAGTACCGCGAGAGCGGTTTGAGTCCTACCTTGGAGTTTTTTACGGTGACTTGATGAAAGAACCGGTGGGAACACTGATGCTTGGGTTTCCTCTTGACGGAATAAGAGGTTCAGTTGTTCGCGGGTATTGCGCAAAAATAAAAAATACTTTTTCAGCAATGGGAAGGGAAGAATTCATTAAGCACTTCTCATCCCAGAGAGACCCTATTACCTCCTTGGGCCTCTCAATAATTAGAACCGCGGATTATACCGGAATGCGCAGGCCGAATTATCCACGGCTGCACGAGAGGCGCGATTCAAGAGAACAAATAAAGCCCCTCCTTACGAAAAGGGAAGTAAAGGAAATAGAGCGGCTTTCCAGAAGACTGCCGGGTTAAGGTTTTTCATTTCAAAAAAAAGCACTGGTTCTGCACTTGGAACAACCTTGAGAGAGACATTTTTGGTTTATAAAGGAGTTATAAACAGACGAAACGCCGTCCGTTCATCGCCTACTTAGAGCAGGGCTTAAAAAGACCAGAAAATGAAGGAATACGTAAAGTCGTGCGGAAACCAAGAATGGAGGAAGGTCAAGGAAACGTAGTTTCTTGTATGGAGTGCCTTAAGACCTGGACTGAGTGCAGGGGGAGCGACTCAAGGAAGAAACTATAGTCTGACACCATTTAATTACGAAAGCCTAAAAGTTTATAAGCTATGCGCTTCAAAAGCAATATGGGATGATGGTGATCTAATGAAAGGAAAAGTAAAGATGTTTAACACCGCGCGTGGTTTTGGATTTATCACGGGCGACGACGGCAAG
>JACRGE010000085.1 GCA_016212465.1 Microcaldota archaeon | reverse complement strand
TTTTCAGCAGCTTGTCCAAAAGCTTTTTCTTTTCTGCCAGGTTCATCAGATTCCTCTTCCATAGTAGACACTAGAAGTCGTGGAACTGGGGGTTATTGAGGCAGTCGATTATTTCCGGAAATGTTCTTTCTCGGCTATCAGGTCATACAAAGAAGGAGAGATGCGTATGATGTCCCGCGAAGAGATTATCCCAACGATCCGGTCATCCTTTAAAACCACCAGTCTCTTGAGGTTCTCGTTTCCCATCAGCTTTGCTGCCTCGCTCAAGTCAGCCTCAGGCTGCACCCCAACAAGGGGCTTGCTTGTTACGTTCCTTATTTTTACATCCATTTTTTTAACTGCAACTGCTCTTTTCACGATGTCGTCGTTAGTGACTATCCCGTATTTCTTCTTGGTTTTTGCATCGTATACTACCAGGCTGCCTACGTTCTTTTGCTTCATTTTCTTCGCAGCCTCGTACACGCTCGCATCATCGCCAATGGTGACAAGATCAGTTTTCATGCAGTCTCCAACTTTGATCCCTGTTTCCAAATAAACTCAACTCCTCCCGATCATCTTCCCCCTGAAGGGCAATCGTAAAGATAATCGGCATTTTTTCCACAACTTCACATGATATTATTGGATTCGCTGTTTAAATAAGTTCGTTTTTCAAGAGCTCTGCTAAGACAAAAAAAAGATTTTTCGTTGGCCTGCGGCTCACAAGAGACCACTAAAACGAAACAAGGCGCGTCTATCCCCATCCAAAAGCAGGGGAGTTCTCAGTCAGTCCTATTAATATTATTTTTAAATAGGCACATGCACTAAGTAATGCTATACGATTCTGTGAGAAACGTTATTTAGTTTGGAAGTGAGGACATGAATAAAGACAAAGACGTTTCAAGTGGTTCTCCCCCCAAAAGTTCTTGCCCCCGCCACAGATGCGAGGATTTGAAAAAGGTTGTCTTCAACAAATACGTGGTGCTTGTTGTCTTCGCGGTCTTACTCGGCGTGTCCATTTCGTTCGTTTTGCACCCTGCAGCCACGGGAGAAGCTTCCAAGCGCCCTGCTATCTACGGCACTCCAGAAGCAGGTGTTGCCGCCTCCTCGCCAGTTGCTAAAAGAGGCAGTTTTTCAAAAGAGTATTCGTTCAAGCTGAAGGGTATAAAGAAAATCGGCAAGTATGCCTCGATTGAACTCGAGAACACAGATTCCTTCGGTGACGTGGGAAGCCCTGTAATGCCGTTCAAGTCCGTGAAGCTGCTGCTGCCTGCTGGAAAGAAGCTGCGCTCTGTCTCAGTCGCTTTCAAAGGCAAGGCCGAGTTGGGCGAGGGTTACAACATCCTGCCTGGGCAGAAGTCCTTTCCATTGATGGAGCAGAAGCCGATTTTCAAATTCAGAAACGGGACTCTTCCCGAAATCAGGTTCGCCTCTGCGTATCCTGTTCCCGCGTTCTCTGCCTCCAACCTGCCCATTTTCGAAGTAGACAGATTTTCCCCAGTCCCTGTTTTGAAAAAAGCCAGTGAATACGACAGCTCCGAGCCAAACCCAGAGATATACGGCTCTACTGCGCCGTATCCAGTGCAGAACTACAGCATCGGCGGAGTACACAAGCAACGGGGCTATGATATACTGGATTTGAACATCTATCCCGTGAAGTACGAGCCAAAGAACGGACGCCTGTATTACTACAAGAATGCGGTCGTGAAAGTAGAGTTCGAGGAAGCACCGGAAAAGATTCAAGCTGGGTTCAGGAACAAGCCGCTTGACCGCCAGACTGTTTCTGCATTAGTTGACAATCAAGAGCAGTTGGGTTCTTACGACGTGAAACCAGGTGTTTCCTACCCTGCAGGTTCTGCTGCAGGAGCATCCCCTCAAGCGTCTGAAGTGGGAAAGTATGATTACGTTATTATAACCAAGTCGGATTTCGTGAATGCATTCCAGCCGCTTGTGGAGCACAAGCGAAGCAAGGGCTTGAGCGCGACAACGGTTTCAGTTGAGGAGATTGAGGCAAACCCAGATTACTGGTGCAACGGCGCCTTCGGAGACGGCTGCACCGAACCAGCTTTCAACGACACTATGGCGCACATTAGGAATTTCATCAAGTTCGCCTACGGCAGTTGGAACGTGATGTATGTGCTGCTTGGCGGAGACGGTGACGGCGCACAGGTCGGCGGCGACAGCGGAGATTCCATCATTCCAGCCAGAAACTTTTACCCGCGCTACCTTGGGGCGCTTTACTTTGACAATATTCCGTCAGACCTTTACTACGCGGCTTTAGACGGCTCTTTTGATTCCGACGGAAACGGCTTCTTCGGCGAGCCTTGGGACGGGGAGGACATCAACCAGCAGACTAATGAAGTCGACCTTTATCCAGAGGTGCACGTAGGCCGCGCGCCTGTTGACTCCGTAGAAGAAGTCTCTAATTTCGTGACAAAAACAATCAATTACGAAACATCAGGTGATTATGCGAACCTCCTCAAGTCGCTTATGGCCGGCGAGTGGCTGGGATTCGGGGGGCCGGCGGAGTATGCTACTGATTACATGGAGGAAGTGCGCCTCGGCTCTTGCAACCACGGTTACTGCACCACTGGATTCCCCAACCATTATTATAAGGACACACTTTACGAGGGACCGACGTTCAATTGGGGCGCCGGCGACATCATAGACAAGCTGAACCAAAACTATCACTTAATCAACCACTTGGGCCACGGCAGCACACTGTGGGTAATGCAGATGTGCAACGCGCCCTACTTCGATGCAGCGTACTGTGGAACGAGCGGCAGACGCGACGTGGATTTGCTTGAAAACAACGGAAACGCGTTCATTTACAGCCAGGCATGCTACCCTGGAGCTTTCGACAACTGGAACTACGAAGGTTTTTTCACGAAAGCGGATTCAATCGCAGAATACCTCGTGACTGGGCCGCACGGTCCTTTTGCGGTCATAATGAACTCAAGGTACGGCTGGGGTGAAACAGGTAGCACAGACGCCTCATCGCAGTTGTACGACAGGCGTTTTTGGGACGCGGTGTTCGGGCAAAGCATTTCAAGAATCTCTGAAGCGAACGACTATTCCAGGACATCCAGCGTGAGTTACCTGCACACAGGCACTCTGAAAGCCAACGAGTACCGCTGGGTTTACTACGAGCTGAACCTCCTCGGTGACCCTGAGACCGCATTTACTTTCGCGCCGCAGCAACAGCATGACCTTGAGTTGAGCGCCCAAGCGCCTTCCCACGCCTCTTTAGGCGAAATGATAAGCATTTCTGCCATTGTGCTCAACAAGGGCTTGGCTGAAGAAATGGGCGTGAGCGTAGAACTGAGTTCAGAAGGCGCACTGGTTGAAAGGAAAGTGATTCCATCCATTCAAAGCGGTGCATCTGCTTCGGTTTCCTTCGAGTGGACTGCTCCAATAACTGAGCAGTTCGTGAACTTCAGCCTAAAGGCCGTCCCCCAACCCGGTGAAGTAATTCTCAGCGACAACGAAAAGAACTTCACCGTTTACGTCGGTCGGAACTGCGTCGAACTGCAGAATGAGATAAACAACGCAGGAAATTCTTTCGTTCTGGACCGGGATGTTTATGACCTGGGCGACATGCCTTCTTCCGGCACCAACTTAGGCTACAAAACATGCATCGCGTTGACTCAAGACAACCAGGTTTTTGACTGCAACGGTCACTCTATTACAATCTCCACTAAAACGGACACAAAAGGCATTTTCCTGCAGTACTATACTGCGTTCTACGTGAACGCCTCCAACGTCACCGTAAAAAACTGCAAACTGGCTCTCGTTGGTTACACTGAAAGAACGCACAAGTCAAGCTTCGTGATGGGCGTCATTCTCGACGGCTCCACCGCGAAAGCGTCCAACGCAAGCATTGAAAACGTTGAAATCCGCAACTTCAAATACGGCGTGAATTTAGCTGGTCTTGATAACAGCAGTTTAAAAAACATAACTATAACGGACTCTGTGTCTGTTGGGATTTACGGAGGAGGCAGAGGCGTTTCCTTCAGGGACATCAGCGTTTCAGGCGCTGACAGCGCGTCTGGAGTCTACGTAGGCTACAGCGACAACCTGTTGTTTGAAAACGTGAACGTCTCGAATCTATATTACGGGCTCCAGTTAGATAGTCTGAAAGGCAGCGTCTTGAAAAACGTGAGGGCGTTCAACAACTTCCTGGGCGTATACTCCTTTGGTTGGAGCTTCAACAACACGTTTGAAGACTGCAACATGAGTGGAAACTACGTGAACTTTCTACCTAGTTTCCTGGACTTTGAGATGTGGGAAATCAAGGTCACGCCCACCGCCAAAAATAAAGATGCATTCCCTGGTACTGTAGTAGATTTCGACAAAAGGATTTACGCCGAATACAACGCGGAAAACAAGGTGTTTGACGGAAGTGTTCTTCCAGATGCAGGCATGTTCATGTGCTTCAACTGCAGAAACATCGTAGTCCAAGACATTGACCTCAACCACCACAACCTCTACGGACTGCTGTTGTTTAACACAACGAAGTCCTTGGTCAGGAACATCAACGCGACTCACAACGTTCATTCCATCATGCTGGCCATCAGCAACAACAACACCATACGGGACTTGGACATCACCTATGAAGACTATGAATCGCGGGACGCGTTTTTCAAAGAAAAGACGCGCTCATCCGCAATAGGCGTTTGGGGAAAGAACAACCTAGTTGCAAACGTGACGCTCGCTGGCGCGTCGTCTTTGGCAAAGGTATTACTCGTTGCGGGAAACAATATGATAGCCAACTCAAGCATTAGCGACGCTTACTGGGGGGTTCAGGGCGTCAGGGATGCGGATGAAAACCTGATAGAGAACGTCAGCTTTCTCAACAGCGACACCGCCTACTTCGTCTCGGGCTGGAAGAACCGCGTCTTAAATTGCACGTTCAAGAACAACGCAGTTGGAATGATCAGCAGCTCCGACCTCATTTCAGGCAACGCCTTTGAGAAAAACACGTACGTTGGAATATACGCTTATGGGAGCAACGCCGTTATACAAAACAACATCCTGACCGGCGACAGGGGATACGGCATCTTCGCAGATAAAGTTGTCAACGCCAGCGTTGTTGCAAACAAGGTGAGCAATTTCGATTCACACGGCATTGTCGTCTTTGAGGGGAGAAACAACAGTGTAAAGGATAATACAGCAACTGGAAACCGGTTTGCCGGCATCTACGTGGATGGCTATTATAACCTCGTTGCCAACAACACCGCGAGCGGCAACAATTACACAGGCATTTTTGTGCCTTTCAAAGGAAACAACACCTTGGAGAAGAATGCCTTGAGAAACAACGGCAACGGCATCGAGTTGTTTAACACTACATGCAACAAGGTGCTGAGCAATAGTGTGATAGGAAATGACGTCGGCATTAATGTATCCGGTTCTAACAACAGTTTGAAATTCAATTACATCTATTCAAATGCATACGGCGTTCAAGCGAACTGGAGTGAAAACAATCTGACGCACAACAATTTCATCAACAACACGTACCAAGTGAGTTCCATTGGCCACAATATATGGGACGACGGCATGGCAGGTAACTACTGGTCTGATTACGATGAGCTAGCCGAGGGATGCGTTGACTCAAACGGAGACGACTTATGCGACGCTCCGCGACTCATTCCGCCCGACGACAGGGACAATCATCCCTTCACTCATGAAGTCGAGGAGGCGTTCATATCAGGAGTTGTCCGCGACAAAAATTCCCAGCGTCGTAGCAGGGTTAGTGTAACGGTATGCAAATGGACAAGCAATGATTTCAGGGGAAGTTGCTCGCGGGTTGCAACAACCACAACAAACTCAACTGGCCGATATAAAATTACGCAGCCCCTGCAAGGTGCCTATAGAATAACTGCTTCTTATCCGGGCTTTATGGGAGAAGATGCTTATATTTTCTTCACTCCTGCATCAACAAGCAAACACGACTTCGTCTTGAGGGAATGGCCTAGTCTATTCACAAAAGTGCGCGATGTCGGCTGGAACAGGCCGATGAACACCCCAGACTTGATGGAGAACGCGGTCTGCATGCTCAAGAATGCTTCAGGCAATATTGCCAAACAGAAAACCACTGGACCAGATGGCACGTTTAGGATATACAAAGAAGACATGCCAAGCCTGCAGTACAATGTCTGGTACACACTTGTATGCACAAAGGATGGGCATGTCCAGAAATATCCTTTCCCAGAGGTAATTTTCAGGACAAGCGGCGGATTCATCTCCACTGTTTTCATGAATGACGTTGTAGCAAATCCAGCTACTCTTACAATATATATTAAAAACCTTTCTGGAGTTGCAATAAATCAATATATAGAAGCGACATTGACGCGCAAAAGCAATCAGATAACGCAGACAATACAGCGCACTTATGATTACTACACGCGTGCATACCTTCCATTCACAATCAATAACATACCAGCTGATGAATATGATTTAAAATTATATGCAACTTACTACATCAGCTTCTTTCAGACAGTTAGAATTAGTGGCGTAAATAATATAACGGTGACACTTGCTCCAAGCTGCGTATTTTCAGGCACGGTCACTGACTCAATAGGAAAGCCCATTCAGGGCACAAAAATTGAATTAATAAAAGAGGATGTAGTCATGCAGACAAAAGAACTATACTACATATCATACTATGCATTCAACGCAGACATTCCTGCAGGAGCATACCAGTTGAGGGCATCTGCAACCGGCTACCAGAATTCTACGAGTTATGTCAGCTGCATGCAAGGAGAAAAGAAGACAGTGAATTTGGTTTTGAGCTAAGGGCTTAAATGAAGTCACCCTATTTTTCGTGCGTTGTCCCTCGGCCGCAGCCATAGAACACTATCTGAAATAAATGTGTAAAGCAATAATTGGTGTGCTGTTTTACAACACTACAAACGTTAAACTTTCAGTAAACGCCGCTTTCTGGATTTTTGCATCATTCGGCGTATTCTAACGGGTGTTGCCCGCATCAAGGTTATTATTTTCTTAGGTGCATTAATATTTCCATGGGCTCGTGGAAGTACATCAAAGGCGCGCATTACGAAAGGGAACTGCTAAAGGAAATCCAGGCAAGAGGATTTTTTGTCACCCGCGCAGCAGGCAGCGGCATTGACGGGCTTTCGCCCGACCTCATTGTATTAAGCACTACAAAAAAGTTTGCTCTTGAATGCAAGGCGTGGAAGGGAAGCATCAGGATAGAAAAGGACAAGCTTGAAGCCTATAAGCAATGGGAGCAGAGGACTGGACTCCCGGTTTATATTGCATGGAAGCGATCTCACAAGGAATGGCGCTTCTTTCCTTTGTCCTCATTGAAGGAAACGCCGAAGGCATTCATGATTTCAAAGGAAGACGCGGGACTGGGTATGGTCTTGGATGAAGTGGTTGGTAGGGAGAAAAACATTTGAGGGCGTTCTCATGGGCACAGAGAATAAACTTGGTGCAGGGGATTCGGAGGCAATTGCTTCCTTCGTTTCAACTGCAGTCAACTTGCTTCAAACTGATGGAGAAACGAAGCTAAAAGAGAAACTGGGCGCACTAATAAACTCGCTCTCGGACTCAGAAAAAATCATTTTGTGGGAGAAGAAGCTGGAGAACCCAGTCATCAACGAACTGAAGAACGAATTGATTAAAGAATACTTTATTGTCAACAACCAGCGGAAAAAAGAGTACAAGTTCTGTCCCTCCTGCGCCACTCCTCTTACAAGAAAAACAATTGGCCGAGGAAGCTTTCTTTCCTGCCCGAAATGTGGCTTTGTTTTCTGGAACAACCCCAAGCCAGTCGTGAGCGTAATACTCGAGAAAGAGGGGCAGATTCTTTTGATTAAACGCGCCAAGAAGCCGCTGAAGGACTACTGGTGCATGCCAGGCGGGTTCGTTGAATACGCTGAAAAACCAAAGGACGCGGCTGTACGGGAAGCACTTGAAGAAACTGGATTGGAGACGGAATTAAGGGGTTTGGTAGGCGTTTACCAAATAGACAACGATCCAAAAGGAATAAACCTTGACATCATCTACTTTGGAGAAATAAGAGGCGGAAGCCTCAAGCTCAGCGAAGAACACGTTGAATACAAGTATTTTTCATTAAACGAATTGCCTGAACTCATTGCATACAAGCACAGGCAAGCAATTGAAGATTGGACGAACGCAAGAAAACTGGTTTGATTGAATGAAGAAAGTTTTTCTCGTCGTAAAAGAGCATCCCAACGACGCCGGCTCGCTGAAAGCGGCTTTCGAGGTTAAAAAGCGCCTTGCTGGATTCGGGGTTGATTCCGAGATTCTTCCAGTTCCGAGAGAGGAAAACGCTTGGCACAAATCATTTGAATTGCTGAAGCACGGAAAAAGCGACGCCTCCATTGATTTCGGCAGCCACATAAACGATTGGCTCAAGTCCCATGGACGGGGCAACCGGAACGCGCTTTACTTCGTTTTCCACAACACGCCTCTTTACGAATACTGTAGATTCACAAAAAGAAATTTTATTTTCATACATTATTTTTCTTCCTATCCCCGCAAGTACTTTACCGTAGAGCTCCCTGCATTGTTCAAGCCAATTTCCAACCCAAGACTCACTTCGCTTGCAGAGCGCTCCCAGAACCCTGATGCCGATTTTTTCCTGAAGCAAGTGTGCGACTGGAGGGCGACGAAAGAAAAAGGGCTGGCGAGCGAAAGAACCCTTGATAGAATTGCCAAGGGCATAGCGAAATTCGCTGCAGGCAACGCGTCGAGCATGAAGCTCTTCAGCAGGAAAGACTACTTCCGCTGACGCTCTTTCGCTTGACTATGGGTGTTAAAAACCTGCGGCCTAGAAGGTCTTTAAGGGGGTTGAAGGGGCGGAGCCCCTCACTTGGCCGAACTGTTAAAGAGCCTCCAGCGGCTCTTTACTTCACTGGAAAACTGCCGCCTCTTTGTTTATAAACTGCGGAATAGAGCTTATTGTGATTGGGTTGTTTTAAGCAACTCCGTTGTGGTTTGGGGGATTGGGTTGGGCTGCGTCTTGCCTGTAGGAAGAGGAAGGGATGCAGGCAAGGGAGGAGAAATCCTTGATAGAGGACGAACTGAATCACTGGTACAAGAATGAAAAAGGCGAAAGCTGTAGAAGTGGGCTGAGGATTGAAACAGATGACCCTCAGTTAAACAATGGCTTCCCCCGTGACGGCCTTATTACTCTAAGGCTCGTGAACGGCATTGGGGCAATTGGTTTCAGGCTCAACCCAGACGAAGCTCTTAGATTGGGTACTCTTCTTCTGTCCATCGCGAAGGAGCAGATCAACAAGAAAAGAGGCTTGTGGCAACGCTTTGAGGAATAGATAAAGTGAAGCCCGTAAACCCCTCACGCATTGAAATAGATATAATTATGCATTCAAGGTAAGTGCTCGTCTTCAAACTTTTTTATCTTGCTAATTCTCCTTGCGTGCCGCTCTTCGCCCGAGAAGGGGGTTTGAAGAAAAACTAATGCAATTTCTTCAGCCAATTCTGCGCTTGTTTTCCTGCCCACCAAAACCAGTACGTTTGCATCGTTGTGCTCTCGCGCAAGGCGAGCTGATTCGGTGTCTAGGCAAAGAGCTGCTCGAATCCCTTTGACCTTGTTCGCTACGATGCTCATGCCAATTCCGCTTCCACAAACCAGTATGCCGAAGGCACAGGAACCTGATGCAACTGCTTGCGCTGCAGGAAAGCCGTGGTCTGGGTAATCGGCTTGCGCTGAACCAAAGGCACCGAAGTCAAGGAACTCAGCTTCAAGCCTTTTCGCCAAACGCTTCTTCAACTCTTCCTTTAACCCAAAACCCGCATGGTCTGAACCGAGGGCCACCTTCATTCAAGCACCCACTCAACCCAAAGGATTAACAAGATTAAGGCTTTCAGCTTTTTACTTCGGCAAAAACCTGGGAAAAACAGGACTTCAGCTTTTTGCTTCGGCAAAAACCTGGGAAAAACAGGACTTTTGTTCACTTGCGTGATATCGAAATCCCCTAGGTTTCCTTTAGTAACGCTAACGAAAACTAATGCTTTCCGTTAGTATTTCTAACGAAAACCCCGGACGTTTTTGCCATGAGTGAAAAAACCCGGAAAAATTAAGGAACTTGAAGAATCTGCAAAGTTTTTTAAAGTAATTTGATTTAGCTATATTGATTCATATGAATAGGCCCTTAGTCGTTTGGCTGTTCTTGCTTATTTCTTTTATCGGTTTTCTAGCTTCTGCGTTTAGTCTCTTCTTAATCATGACTCAGGGTATTAAAACTGGAGGGTACTTACTCCCTGAAACGACTATAACCTTCGCTCAGATTTTAAGTTCTAGCCCGCTAATAGGTGTTGGAATTGTTCTTGCTTTAATTGGAGACCTCATTGGGATCGTTTTTCTCTATAAAGTCTTTAATCTACAAAAGGGCGCTATTACGTATGCTCATGCATCTTACGGGTTGATATGCTTTTCTCTATTGCTTCAATTAAACCTAGTTTATCTTATTCTTGGAGTTGTTTGGTGGTGGTTTGTTGTTGATTGGATTAACAAAAAGAAAACCGCCGACGGTCAACCATTGTTCACCTAATTACGTTTGATCCCTGCAGGGGAGCATTTTTTGCTATAGGAGCTCGATAAATGTGGGATTCTTCCTGCCCGCCTTTATCGTTCACCGCTGCAAAATGTATAGCAACTAAAGAGAGAGCTAGTCACTTAATTTTCCATAGGCAATTTGTGCATACCTTATCGCTTCAGAATAATCAAAGTCATACTCTGGAATCTTAGAATACTGCGTGTAAAGTATTATACTGCGAAAGTTCGACTTTACAAAAATGACGGAGTATTGGCTTCTATATAAGTCGCCTAAATCCTTCTGACTCAAGTTAAATACTAGTATCCTCTCCCCAAATTCCTTGCCTGTTGGCACATTGGCTAGAGGTATTTTTCTAGCATTAGCACTCTGGTTTGCGTCGTTAAAAGATTTTATCGCACCTTCCCCAAGGGAGTATTGTTCAAGGTCTTGATGCACGAAAGCGTTATCGCCAATTTGTAAACCTACACGATAAACTTGTATAAATCCCCAAGAAATAAGCTTTTTATCTATATCCTCGCTGGGCAGGATTATGCCGCTCATCGAGTAAGTTTTTGAATTGTTAATATAGTATGCGGATGAGTTGGTGGAACCAGAGTCCAATTCTGTAAGCGCTAATTTCGAAAGATCTTCCGAGGGAATTATCGCGGTAGTAGTTGTTTTTTCAATACTAGTAGTAGTAACTCTGGTCGTGGACGTTGACGAACTAGGGGTTTCTTGCACGCAGCCAAATAATGCAAGGCATGCAAAAAGTACCAGAAGAAAAAACGCATTTAAGTTCAAAGACATTACCTTTAATGTTTTTAAATCAATAGGCTTTCATGTTATTTATTTGTATTCATTGCTTTTCTTTAGTTTTGCTAACGAAAACTAATGCTTTCATGCAGGCATACTGAATGAAACCAGAGCTTTCATTTATAGATAGGACGACAGCTCTTACGAAAAAGTTCACTCGCCTTTTGGCAAGGCGGACTTATCTTGCTCCTTTCCCTTAAAGTGGCTTATTATTCCGCCAACTATCAGAATGCCTATACTTACCAGGACAAGAAGCGCTTCTCTTGCTTTCCTGTCCGATTCTCTGCGTATTACCTCATAAGACGCGTACACTGATGCGAACAAGATGCTAATAAAGAAATAGAAAAAGAAAGTCAAGCCTGCGACTATGAAAAGCATTTTTGAAACGTGTTTCCAATCTTTTGGAACCATACAACTATTAATTTCACCGGTTTAAAATAGCTTATGTTTCGATTTTTTGAAGAGGCGAAGAGGAAAGCTATTCTAGTTAGCTTCAATTCTATGAGGCGGCTAGGGAAAACGCCGGCACCCAAGACTGTTGTCTGGGAATGCACTTTGGCTTGTAATATGCAATGTGTGCACTGTGGGGCATATTCGAATAAAAAATTCAAAGAGCTATCAACTGAGAAAATGTTTTTTTTGCTTGATGAGCTTTCAAGTTACGGTGTTGAACGGTTTGCCGTAACTGGCGGAGAACCCTTGTTGAGAAAAGACACACTTGATATTCTTGCCCGAGCTAAGAAAATTGGGTTCAGCACAGGCCTTTCAACGAACGGTTTTTTTGTTTCTGATGAAAATGCAAGAAAGATCGCCGATTCCGTCGATTCTGTTCAGGTGAGCATTGATGGTATTGGTCGAACCCACGACCTCCTTAGGCGGAAATCTGGTTCATTCATCAAGGCAGCAAATGCACTGAGAGTACTAAAGAAACACAATTGCAAGCAAGTTTGTATGACTTCCATAATTTCACCCCTCAACCTTGATGAATTAAACGGTTTATACGATTTAGCAAGACAAAACGCTGATTTGTGGAGAATTGGTACGGTGATGCCTATTGGTAGGGCTTCAAAAAATAATGAATTAATTCTATCAAGGGAGCAACTAACTAAGTTGTTAAAGTTTATAGCTGAAACTCCAAGTGATTTCCTGGTTCTTTTGGGAGAGAACCTTGGTTATTTGGGAAAACTTGATTCTTTGGTGCATAAACGGGATTTCTTTTTTTGTGGTGCCGGTATACTGTCTTGTTGTATTGGCATCGACGGCAAAGTGAGAGGATGCCCAGAATTGCCGTCAACTTCGGAATTCATTGAAGGGGATTTAGCTAAGGATTCTTTTGCTGATATTTGGGAAAATGGGTTTCGTGACTATCGAAACGAAGCGTTTTCAAAAATACCCGACGATTGCATCAGCTGCAGTGATTTGGATTTGTGTCGCGGCGGTTGCCAAGTGATGCGACTAAGAAACCTACACTGCACAAAGAAAAGACTTGGTTTAGAATAATATATACGGGATAGCTTTTCATTAAATCACGCCATAATCTTGGGGTTTTATTTGTAAAAAAGCAGCCGAAACCAAGCCTTCTTCATTATGGGTTCACCTCAAAATCCCATAAGTTTTCGTTAGTTTCACTAAGCAAAACTAAGGCTTTTATTTGCTTTGAGGCTATCTCTTTCTGTGTGACCATGAAATTCGTAACCAACAGGGTAGGGGTGGGCTTTTTCAAGAAACAAGTAACGCTCATTTTTGGCTTTGAAAAAGAAAGATTAGAGACTGCTTTGAGATTTGCGAAGGCAGCTCACGCGGGCCAAAAGAGATTGACTGGCAACCCTTACTTCGAGGGGCATGTGCTTCCAGTTGCGCTTAATACATATAATTACCTGAGCTCGACGGGGGAAGAATTCGGGGTGGTGCAAGACGCTTTGATTGCTGCGTTAGCTCACGACACTCTCGAGGCACAAAGCAAGGCGAAGCTAAATGACCTCATGGAGAGCTTCGGCGGAGGGGTTGCAGGAACTGTTTCAGCGCTCACCAAGAAACCACTCAGTTCATACATTGGCTCAAAAGATGAACAGAAGGCAGCGCGCGATAGAGAATATTTTAATACATTGCGTAGATTAGGCAAAGAATTCCCTCACCTACTTGTAATAAAGTTAATTGACAACCTCCACAACATATCCACGCTCAAAGGCATCAAAAAGAAGGGATGGCTGCGCAAGCAAATAAACGAATCCCGCCGCATCTATCTTCCGTTGGCCGAGGGGTTCCCGGAAATCCACGAGGAGTTAAGCAACCGCATAGAAAAAGCCGAGGAAATGCTGGAGCGGCTTGAGAGAAGGAGCATGAAAAAAAGGATGCGTTAAAGACCAGATTAATGCACTTCAAAGGGGGGCGCCGGGGTTGTCTAATAAATGGCTTTTTTTGATGTTGAGTACTGTTTCTTGCCTCAAGAGTGGATTGGTGTTTGCGAGGTGACCAGCCTTAAAAGAATCCCCGCAAAAATATTCCGGCAACCAACGAAAAGGCAAGTGGTTTTCTGGATTATTAGACAACTCAGGGGGGTGTCAAAAGATATTTAAGGAGTTTTCCGTTATCCCTTTATCCTGCCACCACACGTTTCTCCAAGCTATAATTTTTTGCCTAAATTGCGGGTGTTTCCATGATACAGAAAACAGAATGGATTTGGATGAATGGAAGGTTGGTGAAATGGGAGGCTGCAAAAATCCATGTTCTGACCCATGCGTTGCACTATGGCAGCGGAGTTTTTGAGGGGATGAGAGTATATCCAACTAAACAAGGGCCTGCTGTCTTTCGACTGGATGACCACATAAAAAGATTGTTCAGGAGCGCCTCCTTTTATTCAATGAAAATTCCTTTCTCGGAGCAAGAGTTGATTGAAGCAGCAGTGGAGGTGGTGAGGGAAAACAAGTTAGACTCCGGTTATATAAGACCAATTGCTTTCTACGGCTATGGGGTAATGGGATTGAGTCCAGATGGAGCACCTGTTGAAGCCGCAATCGCAGCCTGGCCGTGGGGCTCTTACCTCGGGGAAGAAGGACTGGTGAAGGGGATTAGATGCAAGATTTCTTCCTGGAGGAGGATAGACCCAAAGACTCTTCCAACGCAGGCGAAGGCATGTGGCAACTACCTTAATTCAATTCTTGCAAAAACAGAGGCCTTGAGAGCAGGCTTTGACGAAGCAATCATGCTCAACTTGAAGGGAAAAGTAGCAGAATGCTCTGGAGAAAACATCTTTATGGTCAAGAAAGAAAGACTGGTTACTCCTCCTGCTGACGCAGGCGTTCTTGAAGGGATTACTAGGGATTCAGTGATCAGAATCGCAGAGGCTTTTGGACTCAAGGTATTCGAGAAAAACATCAAGAAAAACGAAGTGTTTTCAGCTGACGAACTCTTCTTGACTGGAACTGCTGCGGAAGTAACTCCAGTAAGAGAGGTTGACGGCAGGAAAATAGGTTCAGGTGGAAGAGGGCCCATAACCGAGAAGCTCCAAAAGAAGTATTTTGAAGTGGTTAGGGGCGAAGAAACCAGATACAGGGATTGGCTGACATTCGTTTCACGAACCCAATGATTTATATATGAAAACCAGGTGTTATTTCTGGGATTGGTGAACTACGTGGTACTCAACTGCTTCTTTAAAAGGGTTACACCAACGCCAGAGAAAGAATTTCCGACGTACTGTCCGCTTGTTGGAAAGGACTGCATCGGCTCCCAGTGCGACTTCCACCCCCAAAACCCGAGGAACGGATTCTTCAAGAACTGCCCCATCACGGACATCCTTGAAAGCCCTTACACTTACAAGAAGTGAGGCATTTAGATCGGTGGACGAAATGACAAAGCAAATTAGTTGGAACGACTTCGAGAAAGTGGAGCTGCAGGTTGGAACCATAGTGAAGACAGAGGATTTTCCGGAAGCCAAAAAACCTGCTTACAAGCTTTGGATTGATTTCGGGAAATTAGGGATAAAAAAATCGTGTGCCCAGATCACGAGTTTGTACAAGAAAGACGAGCTGGTGGGCAAGCAAGTTCTTTGCGTAACAAATTTCCCGCCAAAGCAGGTCGCAAACTTCGTTTCAGAAGTGCTCGTGACAGGATTCGTACTGGAAAACGGCGAAGTGGTGCTGGCGCAGCCTGAAAGGAAGGTGCCGAACGGCCTGAAGCTCAAATAGCAGGTGCAAGCGAATCTCAAGGTAGTTTCACTGGAACTCCCTTGAGAGCAAACCCATTAAAATAGAGTCAAAGTACTTTCCTTCTTTCAATACGTGCTCTCTCAAAACCCCTTCTTTCCTGAAGCCTGCTTTCTCGTAAGCTTTTCTGGCGCGTTTGTTGAATGCATGCACTGTGAGCCAAATTCTGTGCAGGTTGAGCTTGCTGAAACCAAACTCAAGGAGCAACTTGATCGCCTTGGAGCCGAATCCCTTTCCCCAATAGTTTTTGTCTCCAATTAAAATCGCCAATTCGGCAGTTTTGTCTAAAGCATTTATGTTACGTAGTTCACAGTTTCCAATAGTTTGACCGCTTCTGCGATCAGCGATCGCAAACAAGACTTTTTTTCTTTTTTTCACTTCCCTGTGAGTGCTTTCAAGCCATTGCAGCTCATCTTTCATAGTAAGACGCCTACGTGACTCCAGAAAAATTGCTATTTCAGGATCGTTGAGCCACTCTACGAAATTAGGCAAGTCCTTTTTAACAAGGGGCCTCAAGACTACTTTTTCTCCAATCAAGCGTTTCATTCAGTCCACTACAGCAGCTTCAATTCTCCAGTTATTTCGTCTATTTCCTGTTCATCCCAAGGCCCAAGGCCGAGGCAGGTTGGCTCGCCTGCTTTAATCTGGGTTTTTCCAGCATCAACAATGAGCACGCATGGAATCATCTTTTCTTTCGCGAGTTTTACCAAATCAACGAGTTCCTTCTTGGTTTTCACCTTTAAAATAACCTTTTCAGAACCCGACGCTTCCCACTTCTCAACAATTTCGGCGTTTTTCTTGAGTGCTTCTTTATAGGATGCGATTGAAGCATGTGCAACCTGCGAGGCAATCTTTCCCTTTCCCATACCAAGATCAGTTCTCACCACGAGCACCTGCTTGAATCCCATATGCCTCACCTTACTAGATAAACCTCACCTGATTCCGCATCCACTTGAATTAGCATTCCATCTTTTATTACCTTGGTGGCCACTCTCGTTCCTACCACGCCAGGTTTTCTCATTTCTCTACAAATGATTGCCGCATGGCACAAAGAGCCTCCGCCGTCAGTAACAACCGCGTTTACCTTGCCTAAAATCGGGACGAAGTCAAAGTTGGTCATTGGCGTGACTAGGACATCTCCCAGGTTTACTTTATTGAAGTCCCTGACATCGATTACGACCTTTGCAATACCAGTCACTTTTCCCTTGCTTATTCCTTGCCCTTTTAGTGGAAATGTTTCTCTGGGCTTCTCGCTTTCTCCGACAAGCTTCAACAGCTCGTCTGCGTCAACGAGCATTGGACCGTCTTTCGTTTTGCACAAACCATATTTTCCTTTTCTTTTGCCGTTGCCTTTCGTTGCTCCGCTCCAGATTTCAGGCAAAGTGCTCATCAAAACGTCTTCAATGCTGCAAGTTTGTTGCTTAGCCACCTCTTCAAAAGCCCAGTATGCTTTAAACCCAGCAATCACCATCGCCTCTATTCCAAATGAATTGAGCCAAAGAAGTTTACTGAATGCGTTTGGTTCATTTACTTTCTCTGCTGGCATTGGCTTCCAACCAGAGAAAAACGAGGGAGACGCAAGCTCTCCAGCCCATCCGTGAAACGAAATCCAGCCGAATTCTTTGCTTAACTCTTTAGGGGATTCAATGGAATAAACTCTGGTCAGCTCAAGAGAAGGAAGTGGCATGCTATTGTCCACTTCAATTCGCTTAAGTAAATCAATGCCCGCTTCATCCAATACCCGGCTTATTTCATTAAGAACGTAAACGTGCGCAGTGAGTTTGGAGGTTTCATTAACCAATGTTTCGATTTCCTTCAACGCGTTGTTCTCGGTTTTTCTGTTTAAATAATCTTTCCACTCTGCGTCCGCTTTTTTCAAGTAAGCCTTGATTTTTTCTTCGCTCAAAAGTTTTTTGGCTTCCAATTTCAGAGTA
>JACRGE010000084.1 GCA_016212465.1 Microcaldota archaeon | reverse complement strand
GGGAAAAAACAAAACAGCCCTTTGCCTTTGGGGCAACAGCCCTAGGGGAAAAGCAATTCTTTGGTGAAGCTTTCTTCAAAAGAAAGGTTCCTGGGAAAAAGCCGTTTAGAGGTTTGAGTTGGGGTTAAATGATTAGAATTGCATTCATAGGCGGTTACGGAGTGGGAAAGAGCTCTCTTACGTTTACGTTCTCCAGATACACAGAGAAGAAAGGGCTTGTGGTGAAAACAGTAAACATGGACCCAGGGTGCAAGCACATCAAATACAAGGCTGATTTTGACGTGCGAAACTATTTTTCCCTAGAGAAAGTGATGCAAAAGGAGGGCCTCGGCCCGGGTGGGGCGCTGAAGAAAATCTATGAGGAGGCACATGAAAACAAGAAGTTCAAAGCTGGCTATGATAAAGTAAAGGCGGATACTGTATTAATAGACACTGCTGGCTCGCTTGAGCTTTTTCTCTTGGAGAATGCAAGCGACTTCCTGAGGGAGATTGCTGACATCGTCGTGTTCGTATGCGATTATGAAAGCATTCAGAGCACCGAGGATTTTCTTGTCTTAAAGACAATCAACGCCATACAAACCCTGAAGTACGCTCTGCCCACGCTCACAATAGTAAACAAGTCGGATTTGAGAGGAAAAAGAAAAAGGCAGGCAAAGCTGCTTGGCGGATTCAAAGTCATCGGAGAGCACTTGAGAAACCTCATGGAAGAAATAGGGAAGGAAGAGAAACTGATTTTCGTGAGCGCCATTGAAAAAGAAGGGTTCAGGGAGCTTTTCGACGCAATCAACGAAATCAGGTGCGAGTGCGGGGACTCGAGATGACAGGAACTCCGTTTACCTTCTGCCGCCTTTAATTTTTTCGGCCCGTGTTTTTTCCAGGATTTGGGGCAACTGCGTTATTCTCTCCAAGCGTACGAAACACCCATAGAGCGCGAACAACAGCCCAAGGAATTGGAAGAGGAGGGAAAGGAAAACCTGGTCTAAGGCAAGACTCACCGCACTCAATGAGAGGCACATGGACGCAGCCATGAATGCGAGGGTGAAATTGACTCTCCTCCTTTCAATGCCTGCGGCTTGCTGCTGGCGAATCGCGGAATAAAGCAGTATGCCGTAGAGAAAGACTATTACAGCCAGAATACTTGTGACAATCTGCAGCGGAACCTGCAATACCTCCAGAGAACCCACTTAACCACGCAGTTTCAATGAAATGCAGGGAGTAGGAAGCGCTTTAATAAAAGCCTTTCCAAATGGTTTAAAAAAATCTTGCGTCCATACAGTTTTTAAGGAAAAAAAAGTAATAGGTGGTGGAGATGTTATGGAGAGAGGAACGCTTATTCTCGCCAGAAAGGACGTGGAAGAAATAATATCCATCGACAAGACAATGAAAGCAGTTGAGGCGGCGTTGAAGCAAGAATTCGAGATGCCCCCAAAGATTTATTTAACATCTCCAAAGGGCGACTTCAGGGCTATGCCGGTCCATTTGGGAAAATACGTGGAAATTAAGTGGGTCAGTGTATACCCAGAAAACAAGAACAAGGGGCTGCCGACCGTAATCGCAACCATCATACTCAACGATGCGGCCACGTCACTTCCCCTTGCAGTAATGGATGGAACCCTCATAACGAACTATAGGACTGGGGCGATTGGCGGCATCGCATCCAAATACCTGGCAAGAAAGAGCTCCAAGAGCCTGGGTTTGGTTGGAGCAGGAGCCCAGGCAAGAACTCAGTTGCTGGCTATTTCACGAGTATTTGATTTAAGCGAAGTTCGAGTCTATGATTTGGATGAAAAGAAGAGAGAAACTTTTGCGAGAGAAATGAGCCAAAGGATTTCAGGGAATTTGCTGGAAGCGAATAGCATCAGGGAATGCGTGAGCGAAGCTGACATCGTTTCCACTACGACGCCTTCGCGGGAGCCAATTGTGTTAGATGAATGGATTCAAGATGGAACTCACATCAATGCAATAGGAGCGGATGCAAAGGGAAAGGAAGAGTTGGATCCAAAAGTATTTAGGAGGGCGAAGATTGTCGTAGACGATATCCGCCAAGCGGTTCACGGCGGGGAAATAAATGTGCCGATTGAGAAAGGAATCATCACCGAAAGGGATGTTGCAGGAACTATAATGGAAGTAGTCAAAGGAAAGAAAATAAGGGAACGCAGAGGAGACGTAACAGTATTCTGTTCAACCGGGCTTGCGGTGCAGGATGTTGCAACTGCTGCAATGGTTTACGAAGAGGCGTTGAAAAAAGGGTTAGGGAAAAGAATTGAGTTGTTTTGATGATTTACAACATTGGGGGGAAGCAAATGGAGAAAAGACAAAAGATTCAAATGATTTCAAGGGGAGTGCTGAAAAAAATTTATCCAACGAGAGAAAAATGGGTGCACAAGGGAGACTTTGGGAGGCTCCTTGTAATAGGCGGAAGCGAGCAGTTTACTGGCTCGCCGATTTTCAATGGCATGGCCGCTCTTCGGGCTGGAGTCGACCTTGTGTTCATAGTTGCCCCCGAAAGAGCTGCTCTAATCGCATCCTCTTATTCACCGAACCTCATTTCCTTTCCCTTGGAGGGAAAAAAATTAGAGGAAAAACACGTTGAAAAAGTGTTGAATGTGGTTGCCGAGCTAAAGCCGACTGGAATCGCAATAGGCGGAGGATTGTGGAGGGAAGAGGAAACGCTTCAAGCGATAAGGAAAATCATCAAATCGGTTCAACTACCTGTGGTCATTGATGCAGATGCAGTTCGGGCGCTTGCAGAAAATCCGAGGATTATTGAAGAAAAAGCATGCGTTCTCACACCGCACGCAGACGAGTTCAAGGCACTGACTGGAACGAAGGTTGGAACGGCTTTGAAGGAAAGAATTGAGAAAACAACTGATGCAGCTGAAACATTCAAGACAACGATACTGCTGAAAGGCAACGTTGACGTTATAGCCGAAGGAATTTCTGGGAGAGTCGCATTGAACAAGACTGGAAACCCATTCATGACTAAAGGAGGCTGCGGGGATACACTGGCGGGAATCTGCGGAGCGCTGCTTGCACGAGGGAATCAACCGTTTGAAGCCGCCTGTGGAGCAGCATTTATCAACGGAAGCGCAGGGGACTCGGCTGCCAAAAAACTGGGGGAAGGCCTCACGGCAGAGGACTTGATTGACTTCATTCCACAGGCAATCAAGTAGCGTCAACAATCAATTTCTCCCAATTTTCTTTATAATAATTGTATCTCTCGTCGAACTCTTGCTTAGACGTCAGTGGAACGCCAAGCAGCAGCATTTTCTTTCTCAATGATTCCAACACTGCTTCCTTGTTTTGCTCATCGGATTGTTTCTCAAGCTCTATTATGAAGCCGTATCCTTTTGTGTAGTCAAGCATGATGTCAACTCCCTGCCACCTGAAGGCGCGCCGCATCCTAAACCACTTCACAGCGATGCTGAAACCCAGTCCCAAAAACAGTTTTTCGAGTTTTTCAAAATCGTTTCTATGAAATTTTATTTCAATTTCCTCACGGCATTCGTCATGGAGTTTCCCTTTTTTCAGCCAAATTTTTGAGAAAAAGTTGTTTCTCTGAATCCGCAGGTCTTCTTCGGAATCGAAGTAGCAGGTCTCCTGGTAGTCCTCATAAAGGAATTCACCTTCCTTTTTGAAAAAATCCAAAAGCTCATCATATTTCTCTTTGGAAATGAAGCTCCTGATTTCAATTTCTATTGCCATGAAGAATAAAAAGAAAATAAATAAATAAACTTATTTGAATATCTCGCCCGTTTCCTCACTCCAAAGCAATAGGTCAAGTTCCTCCAGTGGAATTCCAATCCTTTTACTGAATGCCCTCATCCTCTTCTCGTATTCTAAATATTTTTTCATGGAAGCAATTTCCGTTGATTCAACGACGCCCAATTCCTTCAAGTTTTTCATTATATGACGGTCCAAAATGGCGAGGTTTTTTCCATTGCCAATGTTGCGGAGGAAATGGGACGCTTCCTTCATCCCCACTCCCTTCACGTTTTCAACCAGCCAATCCCGCAGCTCAATATTGGTTTTATGTTCAGCAAGCAATTTTTTTATCCTCAGCCTCCCGTCTTCAGTAAAAAGTTTTCTCGCGTTCAAGATATACCTCGCCTTGTTGTTATGAAAACGCACGCACTTTCTAAGAGTGTTCTTTATTTGCTCTTCGGTCCCGTTCAGAAGGAAGCCGCTATTTGACAAAGTCCTCACGGCCCCATCGCATTTCTTTGCCTTGGATTGAGGCGTGAGAAGGCAGAAGCAGAGCTCTTCAAAAATGCGTTCATCTGATTCCGAGAAAACGCGCCTAAATGAATGCAATTGTTTTTTTATCTGGGCTTTCTTCGCTTCGTAAATTTTTTTAAGCGATTCAAGAGGGGCAGGCAAATCAAACACCGCCAGCAAACAAAAACCGTAAAAGAAGGAAAGAAACCTCCAAAAAACAAAGAAGGTAAAAAAATGAAGCTTGTCTGCGCTATATCTGCTATTTCAGGGCTTATCTCTTCTTTTTCTTTTTCGCCATTTTCCCACCTCAAAAAATTAATATGCTACCCGCACCCGTTTACCCACCGACGGAAGCGAGCTGCAACGCAAACTCATTTCTTCTTTTTTGCACGCTTCTTTTTCTTTGGACCACAGCATCCGCAAGCCATTTCAATTCACCCCACGAGCTTTTGAAAGATAAAATCACAAGTGGCAAATCCATCCCCCGTCAACCACGAGAACGGTGCCAGTTATATAATCCGCTTCATCTGAAGCCAAGAATAGTACTGCGTTCGCGATATCAGCCGGAACCCCGATCCTACCGCGGGGGATGTTCCTCAAGAAGCCTTGCTTTGTTTGCTCGTCTGCAAGCATGTCTTTGGTCATTGGAGTATCGATTGCTCCTGGAGCAATTGCATTAACGTTGATCTTATCCGACGCAAGCTCTAACGCCATAGATTTGGTTAAAGAAATTATGCCCGCCTTGGAAGCGTTATATGCGGCAATCTGCGGAAATGCGCTTAACCCCGCAATGGAAGTGATATTAACTATTTTCCCGCCAGTGCCTTGCCTGGCCATTTGGCGCGCTGCTGCTTGCGAACACAAGAGGCAGCCCTTCAGGTTCACATTCATGACTGAATCCCATGTCTCCTCCTTCATGTCTAGAAAAGGCTCGAACCTGAGAATGCCCGCGTTGTTGACCAAAATGTCCACTCTGCCGAATTTTTTTACTGCGGCATCAACCATCTGCCGCACTTCTGCTGAAACAGAGACGTCGCACCTGACCGGAAAAGCTTTTCCACCGGATTTCGTTATCTCATTGCACACGAGCTGACACTCCTCCAAACTAATGTCGCTCACCACAACCGCAGCACCTGCTTTTGCTAAAGCAAGGGCAATGCCTTTGCCGATCCCGCGCCTCGCGCCCGTGACAATGGCAACTCTTCCCGCCATTTTTCCTTTGCTTCCGAACAATTTTTCTTTTATTTTATTCCTGATTCCCACGGGGCCCACCTAAAAACTTGAAGTGATTAATATCGAGGGGAATTTAAACGTTACTGTTAAAAAAATCAGTAACAAATTTTCAACGCACCACGCAGAATCTGGAATTTTTTGAGCTCTCAATATTTCAGAAGGGATATTAAGAAAAAAACCCAGATGTATTCGGTGGTATGGTGGCTATCCCTTTGCTCCTAATAATCGGCGCGGTTTTGGCAGTGAGTGCGATATCCCTTGCGGGGGCACTCTCATTTTTCATAAAAACAAAATCGCTTGACAAAATATTGTTTTATCTGGTTAGTTTTTCGGCGGGCACGCTGCTCGGAGCTGCCTTTCTCGACCTCATGCCTGAAGCGTTGGAAGGAACAGAAATGGCGGTGTTTAATGTGCTGGCATCCGTGCTGTGCGGGATAATAGGCTTCTTCGTGCTTGAGCGTTTTATCCATTGGCACCACTTCCACAAGGGAACCGACGCGCATCCTTTCACTTACCTCAACCTAATCGGCGACGGAATACACAACTTTCTTGACGGCGTAGCAATTGCCGCTGCGTTCATCACCAACACGCAAGTCGGAATAAGCACAACGCTTGCAGTAATCGCGCATGAAATCCCGCAGGAAATGGGTGATTTCGGAATACTTCTTTACGGTGGGCTAAGCAAGAAAAAAGCATTGGTTTACAACTTTCTATCCGCGCTTGTGGCCCTTGGCGGGGCATTAGCTGTAATCCTTCTCTCCTCTTTTTTCACAAGAGGGGTGATAAATGTTCTGCTGGCATTCACTGCAGGCGGGTTTATTTACATAGCAACAGCCGACCTCGTTCCCGAAATGCACAAGGAAAGGGAACTGAATAAAATGATTCCGCAACTGCTTCTTTTTTTGGGCGGGATTTTTATAATCGGCGTTCTGAAGAGCTTTTTGGCTGAATAGACTAACTACTTAGAGTTTCCTCGCGCCTTCGCTTTCTTCAATGCTTCAATTCCAGGAAGGGGTTCGCCGCTGAGGAAGCTAAGCAAAGCCCCGCCTGCAACTGAAATATGTGAAATCTTGTTTTTGTTTATTCCAAGAGACTCAAGAGCGTCAAGGGTGTGGCCGCCGCCCATGATTGAAAATGCTTTTCCGCGCTCGATTGCCTTGAGCACGAGTTTAGTGCCTTTTTCAAACAAGGGGTTTTCATAGGTTCCGCACGGTCCCTTGAAGTAAACTGTTCCTGCATCCCCTATCGCAGCTGCATAGTGTTCTGCTGTTGCAGAGCCGATATCAAAAACAGGTTTTTTGACGTCAGCTAGCCGCTCCAAAGGAATCTCAATGCGTTCGCCATTCTCTTCATAAGCAAAATCACTCGGCAAGATTATCTGCGTGCTATACTTTCCGTAGACTTCCTTGATCCGGGGAAGAAGCTTCGTGAAACCCTCTTTCTCAAGCCATACTTGAGTTGCCTTCAAATCCGCTCCGCTGGCGATGAGGAGCAATTCACCGAGAACGCCACTCGTCAGAACAAGGTTAACGTTCTTTTTCTCCAAAGCGTTTTTCATCAGATTAAAGCAATCGTCGGCCTTCGCCCCACCCAGCACGTAAACAACTGGAGTCCGCCCCTGCGAAGTGGCCTTTATGAGCGAATAATATTCTTTCTCCATAATCCTTCCAGCGCAAGACGGCATGACTTCAGGAAAACCGACTACGGAAGCCTGGGCACGGTGGGAAACGGAGAATGCGTCGTTGACGAAAACATTCGCCTGTGAAGAAAGCACTTTCACCAAAAAGCTTTTCGCATGCTCTTCTGGAGGAACCTCCAGGGTTTCCTCTGCCAGAAACCTCAGGTTCTCTAGAAGGATAACTTTTCCAGGGCTTAGTTTCTTTACCTCGGTTCTCGCATGCGAGCCGAGGACGTCGTCAACGTACTTCACCCTTCTTTTCAACAACTTGCTTAGAATGGCTGCATGCTCCTCAAGCGGCAGAAAGTCCGTCTCCCCAGCTCTTCCTTGGTGCCCGAGGACAACGACTTTCGCACCCTTTCTTGAAAGCTCGCTTATTGTCTTGGCGTGTTCAACCATCCTGTCCGAGACCTGGATTTTCCCATCCTTCGCAGGCGCGTTGATATCAACCCTCAGCAATACCGTCTTGCCGGCCAAGTCAAAGTCATCCATGGTAAGAAAATCACTTGAGTCCATGCGAATACCTCCTGAGAATAAAGCAGAGAGAATTAAGGAAGCGAGATAAATAAGTCTTTTGCACCTGGGCTTAGTTAAAAATCTCGGGTTATCACATCTAGCATCGAATTCCACTTTTGAAAAAATCGTAAAACTGCGGGGGAAATATTTTCAACATCTATGAAAAGGCACTTTTTAAGCTTTGCGTTGAGGCTTGCGACATACAGAGCCTTGCAATTGAATGGGTTACATATAAAAATTGTTGAGCATAGGTTGCTCGGCTTTTTGGGTTGATTTAAATTCTTGAAAAACTCTGCTTCTCTCCTACAGCGAGTGGTTGTTTTCCTAGGGGAAAACAAGCAAATGCCCGTCAAAACCCGAACACCCTAGAGCAGTTAACTCGCATAGGATGGAATAATACAGTTCACTTTCTACTGCTTTTGCGTGCAAAAAAATAATAAAACAGCGACAGTGCGATCACCAAAACTACCGCAAGCAAAACAGGCGTGGTCCAATCAAATTGCT
Source organism: Microcaldota archaeon (assembly GCA_016212465.1). Lineage (GTDB taxonomy): Archaea > Micrarchaeota > Micrarchaeia > Norongarragalinales > JACRGE01 > JACRGE01. Next base: position 1,233 of record JACRGE010000084.1, on the reverse strand, counting down.
TTTTCCTGTCTGGGGGAGGGGCGGTAGGCGTTTCCGAGGTTGAAGTGGTAAGCTCTTCACTCGTCGTAGTCGCAATCAAGGTTGTGGTAGATGGCGAAACAGTTGTGGTTGTAGCTTGGGTGGAAGTGGTTTCTGAACTGACTTTAAATGGGATTTCAACGGCGTTGTTCGTTTCATCGGATTCCGCAATGTAGTCCTCCGGGTCAACACCTATCTCGAGAGAAAAGGAATCAGCTTGGCTTGCAGGCTTGGTTGGCGACACCCAGTCCCTGGCATCTAGAGTGAGGTCAACGGAAGCGCCAGCCTTCAGATTGCGGACGGTGTCCCTGAACACCCAAGCAACGTTATTGTTTTTCATAAAGCGGTACGCTATGTTTACGTTACCTATTTCCAGCTCGCCCTTGTTTTCCACACTTACGTTAGAAACCAGGTCACTTACTGAAATCACCCTGCCCCAGCCAAAAGTCCTTTCGGGCTTCCTGATTACGCTTAACGCCACGTCGACTTTATAAGAGGAAATGGTTGCACGCACGAAACTCTGGTTGGAGGGAATGTATTCTACAGAAAGAAGTTTTATTGAAGCCGGAGGGAACGAAATGTTCTTTCCAACTGCTATAGTAGTGCCATAAAATAAACTGCCGTATGGACGATAGAGCTCGAAATGCGCTGAGTTGGGGTTTATCTCTTTTACCAGCAAGTAATAGGAATTGTAGATCTTCAGTCCGTCCCCAACCCTTACATCGAAGGTTCCGTCGCCTGTATAGTTAACCAGCTCGTAGGAAGAGACCAAGGGGTAGAGCATTGTTAGGAACAGCGCAAGCATTAACCGCAGTCTCATTCCACATCCTCCCGCATGTAATGTTTAACAAAGAGTCGCTTTTAAAGATTGGTTTTCCCAGAGAGCGTCCCAAAAAGCTTTTTCTGCCGACTTTTTTGCTGCGGCAAACAGCCTTTTTCCTGCGGGAAAAACCCTGGGGAAAACAGCAAAAACCTCGACTAAAAATTGGCAACATGCTCTGGGCATGGACCCCTGGGGGAAATTAATTTCAGCTTTTCTTAAAAAGTAACCCTTTTCTGCGGAAAACAGCTTTTTGCTTCGGCAAACAGCCTTTTTCCTGCGGGAAAAACCCTGGGGAAAAAACAAAACAGCCCTTTGCCTTTGGGGCAACAGCCCTAGGGGAAAAGCAATTCTTTGGTGAAGCTTTCTTCAAAAGAAAGGTTCCTGGGAAAAAG
>JACRGE010000082.1 GCA_016212465.1 Microcaldota archaeon | reverse complement strand
TTGGTGGTGTCCCTGTACTGCACTTCAACAACAGCTGTTCTATAGTAATAAACCTCGCCGGTTTTTGGTATGTATTTCATGGGATAGATGTTGATGTTAGCTATCTCATACCCCCGGTAGTTTTGTACGCTGCCCATGCTGTAATCTTCCGAAGGATACACAGAAAGCGAGTTGTATATCTCCGGGTCAGGTTCTGTGAATTCTACCTTTTTTCCAGTCAAAACACTCGTTGGCATGCTCTCAGCAGGCAACTCTATTGGAGAATCTCTGTCAATTTCCATGCTCGGAATGTATGGCGGCTTAGTCGGCAAACTTATGGATGTTTCATTAGGAAATGAAAAATCTAAGTTATCGGTGATATTTTTTTCTGTAGGGGGTGTGGGAATGCCTGTGCTCAGTGACGCATCAATCAATGGAACTATCTTCTGGCCAGGCATCAGCCTAAATCCTTTGCCAAGCAAAACCTTGTCCCTAAAAGTAACCTTTATCTTATACAAATTTTTTTCAGCAGGCAACAGAAGGCTTGCTGTCTTGGATGGCGTCATCGGCTTTCCAGCACTGCCAAAAAGGCTTGTGTTCTCAAGCTCTATGATGTCGTACGTTCCGGACTTTTCAGCTGGCTTCGCATTGAATCTGTACTCTCTTGTGAAAGTTGGTTTTTTTTCTATATTAATTGTCGTCCACGTTTTCTTTTCTTCTGTGCCAACAGCATAGGATGAAACCCCTTCTGGCGCTGTATAATCCTTTATCTCCACAGTTTCTCCTGGCTTGAGCATGACATTAGGAATGCGTACATCGGCCAGGGTCCCACCAGGCCGTATTATCACAAGGTCACCGCAGCTGAGTGTCGTATTTGTGCCCTTGCAGGAAGAAAGATTGAGATGGGACTGTCCTGTATTTTTAATGACCAATATTGCGCTGCCTTCCTCTTGATACGACTTTACTATGGCTACTGACTTTTGAGACTGTATTTTTGTTGGCTGATACAATCCTATTAAAGCAACAATGCTTTTATCCAAACTTATTAAAGCAACAATGCTCACCATAACAAGAAATATCAGGACATACGCTGCCATGCGGCTTTGCTTTGGTTGGCTTCGTTCTGTCTGCATCAATAGACCTCTCAACGAGTCGTTTAATTAATCAAAATAATGGCATATATATAGGTTGGTTGTGGGTTGCGTCCGAGTAACTTCGGGGGGCTTTTTCATTATATTGTTTAAGTGTGCCAGGCTTTGTTTTCATGGTTTCCTTGGCTGATCTCTGCAATCTCCCAGAGCCAAACTAACCTAATGAAGAACAAACGATTTTTCAACAGTGCATTGAAATAATAAATGGTCGCAGAAACGCGCCGTTTTACCTCAAAACCAAAAGTCTTTCGAACAGAACTCTTTTGCACATAGTGTTATTATCACGGAATTCTATTTCATTTTGATCGAAATGGATTTGCTTGCGATTTTGGTGATAATCCTTGGACTGGGCTTATTCGAGACCATCAGCAGCTTCGACAACGCGGTCATAAACGCTGAGATATTGCGAAAGATGTCTCCTTGGGCCAGGAGATGGTTTCTAATCTGGGGGATTCTGTTCGCGGTGTTTTTAGTCCGCGGCGTCCTTCCTCTGCTTATCGTCTGGTCCGCCAATCCCACGCTTAGTGTGATGGAGGTGTTGACTGCGGCGTTCAGCAGTGACCCAAGGATAGTTGAAGCAGTTGAATCGAGCGCGCCACTTTTGCTTACTGGCGGAGGAGTTTTCCTCATCTTCCTCTTCTTCCACTGGCTGTTCATGGAGCCAAAGCACTATGGCTTGCTGGGGGAGAAGTTCTTTCACGGGCAAGGCGTCTGGTTTTACGCAGTCATCTCAATCCTTCTTTCAATGATAACGTGGTTTGCCTTGAAGGTTAATCCAATGATGGCATTCAGTGCGGTAGTCGGTTCAACTGCGTTCTTTATAGTGCACGGCTTCAAGCAACACGCTGAATTAAAAGAGAAAGAAATGCTTGCGGGCAAGGGGCTGGGTGACATCAGCATGCTTCTCTATCTGGAAGTTATTGATGCTACCTTCTCAGTAGACGGAGTAGTTGGTGCATTTGCTTTCACCATCTCGGTTCCGCTCGTTATAATAGGCAACGGCCTCGGCGCTTTTGTTGTAAGAGAATTCACGGTCAGAAACATAGAAGCCGTAAAGAAGTACAAGTATCTAAAGAATGGCGCGATGTATTCCATACTGTTCCTAGGTGCGGTGATGCTCGCAGACTCCTTCGGAAACCACGTTCCATTTTGGATTTCCCCCACAGTCACAATTGCCACGGTCGGCTATTTTTTCTGGAAGTCAATGAGGGAATTAAAAAGAGAATCAAAAATGAAGGGGAGTGAATAATCCTAAAATCATTTCGTTTTCTTGAGCTTGACTGCTTTTTCAATGAGCTTCCTGTGGTGTTCGGCAACCCTTTGCTCGTATTCCTCAATTGGAAATATTATTTTTCCAGACTGATAGATAGCGAATGCAATCAACAGCACGCCACACCAGAAAAGCAAGTCAGCTAAAGGCCCCATCATTACCCCCAGTGCGTCCTCCATCGTAAACACTGGCGAAGTCATGCTTCCGACCATGTTCGTGGTCGCGCCAAAAAACCGCAAGGCGTCATCCGAACTTACAAGAGACAACCTGA
>JACRGE010000083.1 GCA_016212465.1 Microcaldota archaeon | reverse complement strand
TGGTCGAGGGATTTAAGAAAAGGGGAATCAAGATCATAGGGTGGTATTGGACTCTAGGCCGCTACGACACTGTTATAATAGCGGAAGCCGCGAACGAAAAAGAAGCTATGAAAGTATCCATCGAGGCAGCAGACTTCGTCGCTACAGAAACCCTGGTGGCCGTTCCGAGGGAACAGGCGATAAAGCTCGTATAAAGAGAGCTAAGAAAGTATATCATCCCCTTCTTTCCTTTCATTTTTTTTCTCTTGTTCATTACGGTTCAACCTTTCATATAGATATTGAAACTTCACAAAAGACTAGTATCACAGTGTCAGATACAGCTAGAACATGAATCAGGGAAAAAAACAAACCGTAATACTTGGCCTCGTCTTCCTCCTTTTCTTAGTGCTATCCTACATTGAAAACACATCTTTCTTCGTCTATATTCGAGACAGTTTCACTAATCCGCCAGTTGCCGTTGTGCTCGTGTTCATCCATAACGTTCTGGCGATTTCGTTGATTATTTTGGCTATGGCGTTTTACGTTGAAATTGTGTTGACCTTTATGCCTAAGAGAAAAATAGAGTACGTTGTGCTCCACAACCCAGAGGTTTTCGCAGTTGTGTTCACCGCTGTGATTCTTTTGATTAGCATTTTGCGAGCTGGCACGCTGGTTCGTGGCCAAGTTGAGGTTAACACGCTGGCTCTTGTTATATTGTTAAGTCTGCCCAACGGGCTTGTTGAAGGCTACGGGATATTCCAAGCCATAAAGAAAGCTTTGAAAAAAACCCTTGCAATGCGAGACCTAGCCCTAATTTATGCGATATTCTTTATTGCAGCAGTCGTCGAAGTTGGATTCGTCCAAGCATTGCTTTGGATTTCGGCCAAATAGAAAGAGAGATTTTTTGGGAAAAGTTTTTGTTGAACCAGATCATGCAAAAGTAAGCAAGCAAACATGAGGCGAATCCCATTGAAAACGACGGTTATTGTCATTGACATGATAAACGATTTTGTAACTGGCGTCTTCAAGAGTGCTAGAGCGGCTAAGATAATTCCCAACATTAAGGCTCTGCTAGACTATGCACGGAAACAAGGGGTCCCAATTGTTTACACCACCGATGCTCACTTGCCCAATGTTGATCCTGAGTTTGATGTTTGGGGTTCCCATGCGGTTGCGGGCACATGGGGCGCCGAGATAGTTGACGAATTGAAGCCTCACAAAGGCGATTTTCGGGTCCTAAAGAGGAAATACAGCGCCTTTCAAGGCACCGACTTGGACCAGTTGCTTCGGGAATTGAAAGTTGACACGGTTATTCTTACGGGTGTCGTAACCGACATCTGTATTCAACACACGGCTGCCGACGCCTTCTTCAGAGGGTACAAAATCATAGTTCCCAAGGACTGCGTGGAAGCGGTGGATGCACCTACGCAGGAGGCAGCCATGAAATATTTGAGAAAAGCCTACAGGCCTGAGATAACAACCTCAAACGAACTGATGAAAAAGAAATGGACATGAAGAGGGAGGACGGAAACGACAAAACGCGACTTCGATTTCGTAAACCAAGACAACATGGCAATGCTAATTGACTTGTACGAGTTGACTATGTGTGCTAGCTATTTTGAAAACAAAAGAAATGAACTGGCTACCTTTGATTTGTTTATAAGAAAGTTGCCTCCGAACAGGTCATACTTCGTCTTTGCTGGTTTAGAGCAAGCGTTGCTATTTCTCAAGAATATGAAATTCAATCAGGAGCAAATAAACTACCTAAGAAAAGAGGGTTTCAAAGAAGACTTTCTCACATACCTAGGAGAGTTTAAATTCAGCGGAGAGGTTTGGGCTGTTCCAGAGGGGACAATAGTCTTCCCAAACGAACCCTTAATCAGAGTCACTGCGCCCATAATTGAGGCTCAGCTGGTAGAATCTTTCCTTTTGAACACTGTTAACCTACAAACTATGATTGCAACCAAGGCGTCTAGGGTGGTTAATGCTGCTAGAGGCAGACCAGTAATCGAATTCGGTTTAAGACGAACCCATGGCGCAGACGCTGGAATGAAAGCGGCAAGATGCAGCTACATAGCGGGATGCGCTGGAACTTCCAGCGTGCTTGCTGGCATGAGGTACGGAATTCCAGTCTTTGGAACAATGGCGCATTCTTTTGTGATGTTTTTCGACAGCGAAATCGAAGCCTTCAGAGCGTTTGCAAAGACTTTTCCAAAAAAATCCACACTGTTGATTGACACCTTTGACGACATTAAAGGTGCAGAAAACGCAGCTGCCGTTGCAAAGGAACTGGAAAAGAAAGGGTTCCGACTTAGCGGTGTTAGAATCGACAGTGGTAATTTAGCGGAGATAAGCAAAAAGGTCAGAGCCTTATTGGATGAAAAAGGTTTAAATTACGTCAAAATCTTCGCAAGCGGCGACCTCGACGAGTACAAGATTGAAGAACTATCGAGCAAAGGAGCGAAAATCGATTCTTTCGGCGTCGGAACCAGAATGAGCACTTCCGAAGACAGACCTTACGTTGACATAATCTACAAGTTAAGTGAAAAGATGGATAAGACGGGCAAATTCGTGCCCACGATGAAGTTGAGCAAGGGTAAGGTCACTCTTCCTGGGAGGAAACAAGTGTTCAGGGTCAAAGACGACAGTGGTAATTTCGTTAGGGATATCATTGCCTTACACAATGAAAAAGTTGAAGGCGAACCGCTGCTAGTCAAAGTGATGGAGAAAGGCAAGATAGTTTACGATTTACCGACACTTGAGGATGTCAGGAAAAGAGCTTTA
>JACRGE010000081.1 GCA_016212465.1 Microcaldota archaeon | reverse complement strand
CAATTCCTTTTCTTTTGGCGCCATCTCCTGCTTGAGCAGGTCAATTTCCTGCGCAAGACTGCCCTTTTCCTTGTAAAACGACTCGCGCTCCTTTGCAACTTGTTCAACTGTAGGCGTTACCCAGCTCAAATGGGCCTTGGTAAGATGGTAATCTATCTTAACCAGACCTTCCTCTTCGAGTATATGTGCCCATTCTTCCACAGCCTCAGGCTCCACATCCAACAGCTTGGCGGCAATACTCATTTCGATGGAGCCCTTCTCTTTCACAAGGCGTACCAGTGCGTCTACCTTTGTAGTAACTAGGAGCTCATCGAATTCCATGCGTTATAAACTGCAATATAGTTTATAAAGGTTTAGAGGATAGATTGTAGGTAAATAAGAAAATGGGTGTTGGGTTTTAGGTACTAGGTGGTAGGTAGTTGATGGTGGGGATTAGGTCGTGGACGCTGGAAACAACTAATAACTACCGCCTCATTCCTACCCTCTACCTTCTAAAAGCCAATTACCAATAGCCAAAGCACTATCGTGATATTAATGGAAAAAGGAATAGATTACAAGATAACCAAGCTGGAGAAAGGTCCGCTTCAGCGATTCAAGAACCAGAATCTCCTGATTAAAAAATTTGGAGATGTTGGTGTTAAGGTATACAAGGCGATAACCGGCAAAAGGACCTCTTCGGAACTAGTCAAGGACCTGGAAATGGAAGAAGAAGTATTTACGCCGATTATGGCATATATGGAAGAGGCAGGAATGGTTGAGCTTACACCTACTGGAGCACTGCTGGCTAAAAAAGAGGAAGCAACGCCTGTTGAAGAGATAAAACCTATTGAAAAACAAAAACTACCATCACGTACGGCACCCCCAAAGCCAGAGAGGATGGAAGAAGCTGAGGAAAAGGCAAAACCATTCGAAGAGGAATTGGAAATAAAACCGGAAGAAAAGATGCCGGAGGAAGAGTTTGAGATAAAGCCAATTGAGGAAAAGATTAAACCGGTTGAGGAAAGGACAAAGCCTGAGGAAGAGGAAAAAGAGCCGGAATTTGAAAAGCCAGCCGAGGAAATAAAGGAAGAGACCAAGCCAGAGGAAGAGGAAATCCGGCCAATTGAAGAGGATAAGGCATTGCCCGAAGAAGAAAAGAAACTGGAAGAGAAGAAAGAGTTTGAGATAGCTCCTGAAGAAAAGGTGCCGGAGGAAGAGGTAAGCACGGAAGAACTCAGCATGAAGGCAGATGAAGAATCAGGAGGGGAGGCGCGGGAAGAAGGGTTGAGCCCAGTGGAGAAAATAATAAAGGATAAATATGGTGAAACCGGAATAAAGGTTTACAATCTCATTGATGGCCAAAAAACTGCCGAGGAAATAATGAAGGAAACCGGCCTCAGCGAATCCAAACTTGTAGAGATGCTTGACTTCATGGATGAAGAAGGCATAATCAAACTGGAATACCCAGGGGAAAAGAAAAAACCTAAGGTAACGGAGGAAAAACCTCCCGCTGCCGAAGGATTTACACCCATGGTTGAAGAAGAGGAAATACCAGAAAAGGAGATTATAAAAAATCCGATCGAAGTGCCGATAAAGGCCCCGCTCAACATGGTTGAGGCATTGTATCTCCGCACAAAAACACTGTTAAGGTTTGGCGAGAAGGGGGGAAAGGCACTTGAAAGCATTGACGGCAAGAAGGACATTATTGAAATTGCAATGGAGAACGGCCTGACTCTTTATGGGATTACGGACGTCATAAACTTCCTGCTTGAGCAAAAGGGGATACTGCTAAAGCCATTGACACGGGCAGACGTAAGGAAAAGATATGGGGACGACGGTTATTCGATCTATAAAAAACATGGCAAAGACGGGGTATTTCTTTACGAACTACTTGACAGGGATATGAAAATAAAGGACATGGTAAGGCAGCTGTATCCGCCGGCAGATATCGCACAAAATAAAGAAAAGATGGTAGACATGTTCCTGTTTATACGCCAGATCCTGAAAATAGAGCTGCCAGTGGATAAGGAGCTGTTATACAGGGAATTCGGGGTATAAGAAGGTTGGCGGGCAGCTGGACCATGGATATAAAAATTACAAAGGTACTCATTGAAACATCCCGTCATGGGATTTCTTGCCAGGATTCTTTTCTTCAATATCCTTAACGAGCTCCTTATAGGTTTCCCTAAACAACAGATTATTTGTGTAGCTTTTTGCGATCTCAAACCATTCCTTTACGTCTGATCTTTCCTTGGATATCAAAACCAGTAAAATTTCCATATTGACTTTTTTATCCGCCCCTGTTTCAACAGCTTCTTTCCAGACAACATCTAAGAATTTATTCGTTGTCCTGCTTGATTTGGACGTATTCAACAATCCTATTGCCAGATTCGGTCCAATCCCCGTATCTTCGCATAATGCCCTTAATGCAGCTGCTTCATGCTTCTGATCTTGGCTTGAACTTAGGGTTCTTGTTGAAAACCGCACCCAGGTTCGTCCCGGGCTTTTGTAATTTTTTCTGTTCTCCTGATGAAACCGTTTCAATCTCCTTGTCTGCATCTGAAACAACACGGGAGAGCGTTTTATTAGCTTCCTTGAGCGTAGTTTTGATCTTCGCGACAATTGTTCCGCCATCTGTCTTTTCGGTCTCGAGTCCAGAGTCTCGCGTCCCGCGTTCCGAGTCCCGCGTGGATTCTCCATCCAGTTGCTTGGCATAATCCGAAAGTTGTTCAGAATACCGTTTCAGCGCATCCGCAGTATCGTTGTCCGTCAATAGTCCGAGTTTCAAAAGTTGTTCCGCAAACTCGCGCATCTGGGCAGCCTGAACCCCGGTAATGTCTGCGCGTTGCTGGATGTTTTCAATCTGGGCCTGTAAATCTGAAGCTTGATAAGCTGCAAGCCGGGCACGTTCCTGCTGGACAAAGGAGGAATAGCCCCATTTTTGCATTTGTGCGAATATATCGTCTGCTGATTTGAATTTTCCGCTTCCTATTCCACGGTTGAGTTCGAGTGCTTGGTCAGATCGTCCTTGTGCGAGAAGATGCTGGGTGGAGGCACCTGCACTGCGAACAAGATATGCTAGGCGATGGGCTTCTGCAGTTGATATGCCACCACTTGTTAAATATTGTTCAAAATCTCTGCTTGCGGGGTTTCTTTCAGAATCTGTTTTTGCAAAAAATAATCTTCTTCGCAAGTCATCAAACTTTACACCGCCTTCAAACCCTGATTGTTTGACAATTTGTCGGCGGGCCGAAACAAGATCGGCCTGTTTAGAAAAGTCTTCCTGACATTGATGCATTTGGGCTTCTTGGATTTTTTTCTCATCTGTTCGTTCTTTCCAGCTTCCCATGCTTAATAATTAGTTATCAAATGTTATAAACCTATTTGACTGGAGCAATACT
>JACRGE010000080.1 GCA_016212465.1 Microcaldota archaeon | reverse complement strand
CGGACAAAATAATTATTTTTTCAACAGCGGAATATGCAATACCGTACGAATAATTCAATACCGCATTAAAGGGGTCTGTGGCAGGGTTCTTGCTGCGTTCCTTGAACGCGTATTTAACCGGCAGACTCGCCGAAATTGCCTCAAAATACGCAGCCGCAGCGGTTCCTTCAAGACCAAGCAAAGTTTCCTTGAAAAGCCCAGTAAACGACAACCCACCCACTTTCTTGAGTATGCCCCCAATTAGTTCAATACTCTTGGCTAGTTTTGGATCCGCTTCCGAACGATTATTTTTCAAGGCAATCAATAACTTTCGTTGTCCAGCCAACTTTTTTCTGACTAAATCCTTGCATATGTCAAATGCAAGCACAGTATCCTGATTTTTGTACTGTTGTCTTCTCGTTTCAGTAGTTCTTCCCGGTGTGCTGGCCCAAAACCGGCCGATTGGCCGACCCGCCCAATCAGCCAAAACCAACTGGATTTCTTTCTCCAAACAAAGAACAACCGCCTGCGTGCTAATAGAAGCGTTTGCGGTCACCAGAATCGCATCAACTTTTTCGGCTGGAACTTCCGTTTTTGCAGACGGTGTTTGAATAATGAAGCAGTCATGGTTTCTGCGCAAAGAACTGCCATGCTCGCTTATTTCAAGAATCATTTAATCACTTTTATTGTGCCGAATCCTTTGGACACACTTTTGCCAAGCCCCATATATTCAGGTAAACCCAGATTTAACACAAACTTGGCGTTAATGGCCTGAAACGTGTTTCCGTGAGCAGTCACTGGAACAGTTGAAAACTCAGAGAGATACACTTCTACTCGTCGTTTAAGAAAAATACCAAGCCCTTTCAAGGAACTTAAAACGTTTCCAATGAGAATTTTTTCCAATAACCGCTTGCGGTTTTCAGCATTTGCATTTTGGTAGGCCTCGTAATTTCTTCGGTTTAATGCAATCCATGGCGTGATGAACTCATAAGTATGAAGCTCAGTGTCCAATGCATGAGAGAATGTACGCAAGTCGATTGTTTTTATTTTTGTTACCTTTCCAGGCGTCACCACGGAATCAAGTCCACTTATTTTGTTAAGGAGCTTGTCTGCATATGGGCCTATTCCCAATATTATGGGCTGGCCTTTAACTGTTTTGTATTGTATGAGCGGATAGTGGTATGCATCAGTCATATGATGATGGAATTCACCGTCATCCAAAAAAAGATAGCCTACAAAGCCCCTTAGCTGGCTGGCCGTTATTTTAACGTCTGTCTGCTCAGGTTCAAGGAACGCAATACAGACCCGTATTTTTTCATCAGTCACTGGCGTAGCCATTGGTCAAATCCCACCGTTTCATCATACAACACGGCCCGTTGTTCCTTTTTCGGCAAAAGAATGCCTTTTTCAAGCAAGTCTTCATCAAACAAATGGTTAATTCCCAGTTTTTCGGGACTGCCAGGCAATCCAGCCAGAAGATCTGCATAATCATCTTTCCTGTTCTCTTTTTTTTTGTCTGAACGTGAAAAATAGGCTTTGACTTCTTCCCACTCCTCATCTGTTTCGGGAACATACACAGACACCCCATACTCTTCGGGCAATGCGTTGACTCTTACAAACTCCCACACCTCGTCAAAGGAAAGCATTGACATTTTTTCATCCAACTCATTTGCCAATCGCTTGTTTTTTCTGTTTTCTTCCGCTATTTTTTTGTAATATTCAGGCAACCGTTCATATAATTCGGCTGAGTTGTTTATTTTTTCAATAAAAGCAAGCGACTCCATATATTCGAGTTCACTGTAAGGCAGCCAACTGGAATCTATTAAAAAAACCGTAAGCGTAGCCGGTACCAGACTTTCCGCTTCACGGTCAAGCCGACCCAACACCTGGACAAGGTTGTCAAGAGGAGCCATTTCACGGAAAATGCTTGAAAAAGTGATATCCACCCCTGCTTCAAGTACTTGAGTGGAAACCACCATTACATTCCGTTTTTCCTTTAAGCTTTCAATTATTTTTGCGCGAGTGCGTTTTCGAATGCCTGACGACAAGTAAACAGTTTCTGGGGTTTCTTTCACCATACGATCAAAAAGCCCCAAGGCTTTTCTTCGAGTATTAGCCATGACTAAGGTACGATCCAAAGCACCTGTACTTATGCATTCCTTTTCCGGAACAAAGTCGGTTCGGTAAACGATATTTTTGCGTGTCAAATTAAGGTATTTTCCAATGATGTCCCTAGGAACCTCAATTTCGGACAGCGAGGATAACTGATGGGGCACCGTTGCACTTACAAACAACATCCGCGAATTGAACTTTTCCGCAACAGCTTGCATTAATCGAATGAAATTAGGCAACAAAAACTTTGGGATAGTCTGTACTTCATCGAGTATTAGTAGTGAGTTCTTCAGGGATAAAATCTTCATTTTGTCGGATTTGGAGTTCGAATACAAAGTCATGAGTAAACGTTGCATGGTCGTAATGATTAAAGGCTTGTTGAACGCTTCCTGCTCAAACCATTTTTTTCCTTGAACCGGATCAAGAAAAAGGTCATTGGCAGAATCCTGCTCTTGGGTTCCACTACCTCGTTTTTCGTCCAAGGTGCGCGTGGAGACATGCGTATAAACCAACACCTGCCTGGCATCTTCCTTTCGGATAACACTTTCCCCGTTTTCCTTTGCCAAGAGCTTGCCTTCGAAATCGTCAGTCAGTGCCAACAACGGCGAAAAATAGACTACCCGCTCAAAAGAGAACTGCTGTTGTAGTTTTTTTATCATATCAAGAAACAGCTTTGTTTTTCCTATGCCCGTCGGCGCCTCCAGCACCCACAACCGTTCATCGGGCAATGCTGCCGACAGAACTGAATCCTGGAAAGCAGTACGAAGTCCAAAAAGCCTGACCTTACGGCCCTCAGAAGGCTTGCAGTCGGTTCTAGCCAGTTGAGCAGTGCTTAATTCTAAGTTGAAAATAGAAGATTGCCAGTCATTGAAACTTCCCCGGTCAGCCTGCAACAGCGCAGAAAATACAGCATTCGCTTCCAAATACTCTTGCACGAAATCACATTGTGGATTCCCACGCCATTCGTTGAATTCTGGCTCTTTATGAAAACGAGTCAGACACTCATCCCAATTAAGGCTACTCAGTTCAGGAATGGAAGTGGTTTCGTCTCGGTATTTTGAAAGGTTGCCCGTCATTTCCTGCCTGCTTTTTTTGAATGAGTTAGAATAACTAACGCCGTCCGGTAAATAGTTTGCCTTGACTTTGGAGAGTTGCTGTAGCCTCGTATGATGACCGGCAACAGCCATCAAAGCCTGATTTTTTTCCTTGTCCGTGAACGAAGACAATTTAAGCAACCGGTATGCAGCCAGCACTGACAGCCAGGCATGCCCTTTGAAGTAAGTTTGCTGCAAGTTCACACTAACCGTTTTGCGTTCTTGAGGAGAACTGTTGAATAACGCTTGATAATAGGGATTCAGTTTTCCAGTGTCGTGCAATAACCCCGCATAAAATGCTGAATTCACACAATCTAATCCGGTTTGTTCAATCAGTTCCTTTGATTTGTGAGCCACATCCAGACAGTGCTTTGCCAAATAGGGTTGCTTTGACTCAATTGGATGGGAAAGAAACGACATGTATTCTTCGCCCCTTAAAACAGGCACACTGCTTTGCCGGTGACCCCATCAAGTTCAAAGAAATGAGTGAGACCCATCTTTCGTTCCGCCTTATCAATTTCTAGCTCACTGCCTTCGAATGGAATCCAGTACCGTAGAACCCGCTTTTCGAGTTTCCCATTCACCCAATAATGATGCAAATGCCTTTCAAGCACTATTCTTGCAGGTTTTGCTGAATCTGCGTTGCTTCCTTCCCAGGTGAACGAACTATTGCTACCGTTTACTTCCAATGCTTCGTCCAACACCACAGTCGAAACTGTTTTTCCTTCAGGCGAGACTTCACAGGCAACATACTCCTTGAAGCCTGCAACCCGTGCAGGACAATAAGAGTGACCAAGCACAGGCGTGTATTTGAACCGATTATTTATGAGCGCGTTTTTTATTGTTTCCAACATTTTTTCAGTTGCCTGGACGAAAATCGTGTAGGTGGGTGCAATGAGTACCTCAGTTTTGAATGGTTTGGTTTTCGCTTCTTTGAGAGACCTATGATTGGTGAAAAGCGTTATCTTG
>JACRGE010000079.1 GCA_016212465.1 Microcaldota archaeon | reverse complement strand
TAAAAAAAGGAAGAAAAAATAGAAGAAGGAAAAAAGGTTGTTGGGTGATGGAAAGGTTTTACTCCATTTCTCCCATGCCGCCCGCCCCCCCAGGCCCTCCTGGCGGCATTGCAGGCCCCCTGGACCTGCTTGCGATGATGTCGTCAATGCGGAGAATCATTTCAGTTGCTTCGCTCGCTGATTGGATGGCTTGTTTCTTGATCTTCATGGGCTCGATTACTCCCGCGGCCTTGAGGTCCCCAATCTTTGATTCGTGGACCTTGATTCCAATGGTTTTCTCTCCCTTCTCGTGCTTTACCCGAAGTTCGACTAACGTATCAATGGTGTCAAGGCCGCATGACTCAGCAAGAGAACGGGGTATTACTTCAATGGCTTCTGCAAAAGCCTGGATGGCAAGTTGCTCCCTTCCGCCGACTTCAACCGCATACTTCCTGAGCCTCATGGCCAACTCCATTTCAATACTGCCCCCGCCGACCACGTACTTTCCTTCGTCAATGGCAGATGAAACTGCTCCGATTCCGTCGATTACTGCTCTTTCCGCCTCGTCAATCACATGCTCTGTCCCGCCTCTCACGAAGATGGTTACTGACTTCGGCTCCTTGCATTTTTCCACGAAAACCATTTGCTCGCCGCCGATCTTTCTTTCCTCAACGAGGCCTGCGTAACCAAGGTCTTTGTCGCTCAAGTCCCCGAGAGTGGTTACAATCCTTCCACCAGTTGCCCTCACCAGCTTTTCCATGTCACTCTTCTTTACTCTTCTTGCAGCAAGAATGCCTTTCTTTGCAAGATAATGCTGTGCGACATCATCGATGCCTTTTTGGCAAAATAGCACGTTGCAACCGCTGTTCGTAACCTTTTCCACCATTTCCTTCAGCATCCTCTCCTCTTGTTCCAGGAAAGCAGTCATCTGCTCTGGAGATGTGATGTTGATTCTCGCGTCGGTTTCCGTCTTCTCGATTTCAAGAGCCGCATCCACCAAAGCAATCTTAGCGTTCTCCACTTTCTTTGGCATTCCTGGGTGAACGACTTCCTTGTCAATGAGAACGCCATTGATCAAGCTCGTTTGGCCTACTCCACCACCCTGTTTCTTCTCTAACTTAATATAGTCCTTGTCTATCACATATTTCCCGTCAGCCTGTTGAGCAACTTGAGTAACTGCCTTTATGACTATTTTTGCAAGCAAGTCTTTTACCGCGCCTGCGCCAACAGTCTTTGAGCCCATGCTGACGCTGGCAATCTTTTCAAGAGTCTCTAGGTCCTTTATCGTGATAGGGCTGCTCGTCTGGTTCAAGTACTCTATCGCTTTTTCTGCAGCATTCTTGTAGCCGTTTATGATGGTTGAAGCGTGAATGTCCTGGTCCAGAAGTTCCAAGGCCTTCTTCAAGAGCTCGCCTGCCAATACCACGGCAGTAGTAGTCCCATCACCAACTTCGTCATCCTGCGTTTTTGCTATTTCCACCATCATCTTCGCTGCTGGATGTTCAACGTGCATCTCCTGCAATATGGTCGCGCCATCGTTTGTGATGACAATGTCACCCATTTCATCAACGAGCATTTTGTCCATTCCCTTTGGGCCAAGTGTGCTCCTGACTGCTTGCGCAACTGCGTAAGCAACCGCAATGTTTGTTCTCTGCGCATCCCTGCCGAGAACTCTTTGAGCTCCTTCAGGCAAAACCAGTATAGGCTGCCCAGCTAATTGACCACCTTGCATGAAACCACCTCAAATTTATTCTATTTCAAACGCAAAAACTAACTCTCAATGTAATGGAGTAACGACTTCCACCAAAAAGAGCTTAGTGATGAAAAACAGCTGGATTATATATGGCCAAAAAACATTAAAAGATTTTCTCTTAGGGGGTTTTATATACTAACGAGCGGTTTTCTTCCTTAACATGAATAATGCAACGAAGGCAATCAATAGCAAGAGAAGGGGATGGAATTCAGGGAAAGCAGTAGGCTGAGCCTGCAAAGCAGAAATCACGCACTCGTCCACCAACATTCCCTTGTCATAAGAATAAGTTGCAGTCAACCTATAGTTCCCCGTCTTGTCAAAACCAACTGTAAAAACATGCTTGCCGTCCTCACACTTCAAACAACCAACTTCCTTGGAAACCTTGTCAGGACGCAAAACATTCAGCCTCACGCTGTCCCCTTCAACGCACGTGCAAGTCGGAACCCAATCAAGAACCAACCTCGCAGTCACTTCAACTGACGGACTGGAAGTAGCAAAAGGACACGTGAGCTTCAAGAAAGAACCAGGAATCGGAGAAGGACTAGGAAAAGGACTTCCTCCAGGAGGACTGGGGGAAACAGAAGGACCAGGACTCACTGACGGAGAAACACTAGGAGTAACAGAAGGAGAAACACTAGGAGTAACAGAAGGAGAAACACTAGGGCCAGGAGAAGGACTCACGGAAGGACCAGGGCTAACAGAAGGAGAAGGACCCGGGCTTACACTCGGCGAAGGAGACCCAGAAGGACTTGGGCCGACACTAGGGCTTACACTCGGAGAAACACTAGGACTCCCGGAAGGCGACACAGAAGGACTAGGGCCAACAGACGGAGACACGCTTGGAGAAGGAGACACAGAAGGACCGGGAGAAGCAGACGGACTAACCGACGGAGAAACAGAAGGAGTAGCAGAAGGAGAAGGACTAACGCTTGGAGAAGGAGAAACAGAAGGTGAAGGCGTTGCACTGGGGGAGGGGGAAACGGAAGGAGAAGGACTAGCTGAAGGAGATGGGGAAACAGACGGGCTGGGGGAAGGAGTTGGCTGGTCTAAAGTCGTAGTAGTATACGGCCTAAAGGTAGTTGTTGTAAATGGCTCAGGCGGGCATTCAGGCGGTTCGCAATAGCAATAAGGCGACCCGTCTTCGTCAGTCACGCACTGTTGCTCGCAAAAGGTATACAAAAAAAGAAAAGAAAAGGGAAACTCGTAAACACACCAGTTCCAGCTCGACTCGCAGTCAGAGCGCTCATCAAAAAACTGGCATTGTCTACAGTTGGGGTAATCGCCGGACACGCAACGGCCGTAGAAGTAAAGGATTCCATTACCGCTGCACTCCGGATTTTTATAACAATCGTTATTTGAAGAGCATTCGGAAACACCGTCGTTTCCGCAATCGCAAACCGGCTGCTTGGCAGCAACGCAATAAGGATCTGAAGAACCGTAGCAGACTTCCTTCTCGCATCGGTCGTCGAAACGATCCTTGTCAAGGTCTTCATAAGAAACTTCTTCCCGACACCCGCGTTTGCTTAAAACCTCACTCCACACTCCCTCGTAATTGCCTCCAGCAAGGGCGCAAGCATACGTACGGCCTGCTCCTGCTTCGTAAGTATAGTAAGAAGAGCCGAAAAACAACCGGCCAACAATGTCGTAACCATAGCCCGTGAGGCAGCCTTCGAAATCATTGTAGCGACAACCAACTTTCTTGTAAACCTCGCATTGGTCCTCGATACCGTCATTGTCGATATCGCTCTTAAGAGGCAACACCGGCCAAGTTGAATCGCAATAACCGCCTTGGGCCACAATGCACTTTCCTTCAACCCAAGCCAATCTAATGGACGTTGTATGGACGGAGTAGTCGCGCCAATAACCTTGGTCGCAAGCGCTCTTATACTTGGAGCAAACTTCACCTCCTCCGACAGCAGTGCATCCCCCGTCACAATCCAATTCAACCCAGCCTTGGCAATCCTCTTCGGAAATGCCAGACCCAACCCGTGGGTCAAACTCGCAATCAATATTTCCCACACTGCACGTCTCTTTTCCATAACTGCTGCAGATTTCAGAGCATCTTGAAAAGCCTTTTTTCCCACAACATCCGTTGACGAAGCCTGTTGTTTCACGAATAGACGGGCATTCGCCCAGAAACCCCGGCTTGTCCTCGCAACCCCTATAGCTGGCGCAGTATGCCGTGGAACCACAACCTGGCTGGAAGCTAAAGGTCTTTCCCGCAAGGTTGATGCCGCTTCCGCAACCGAATAAAGAACTGCTTGAGGACTCGGAATAGCACCATTGATCTTTCGAAGAGCCTTGGCTTGAAGTCGAACAATACCCTTGGTTGGAAAGCTGCTGCCCATCTGCACAAGAGGCTCTTTTAACATCCGCTCCGCAATCAGTTATGCACTTATCACTGTCTTCAATATACTGGCAATCAAAGTAATTGTCTGGGTCGTCACCCCAACAACACGTCTCATAATAGACAACGCCGTTGCCTGACTGACAAGTGGGGCTACCACCGCAAACGGTATGGGGTATTATATGCGCTGGAATCACTATCGGAGGGCCGAAAGGAGGGGGGGGAATCACAATGTCTTTGCAGTCAGACCGCGGAATGGATGATGAAGCATGTTGAATAAAACCAAGGAAAAGAATGAAAACAATAAACTGCTTCAACACCCAAAAACCTCAATTCCTTGTCTTAAAACGTTTATAGACAAACACGATTGAAACGAGAATCAATAAACCGGCACCAGCAAGAAATAAGTAATTTGAATAAACGGGAAGAGAAGGATTGGCCGAGGGGACAGTCGCGTTATAAACAGTGGGCGTTCTAGGAATGCGTTTGGCCAGGGTGGTTGAAGTCTCGTTAGCTTTCATTGGTAAATAAGGGAGTATTTCCGATGAATTGAAGGAAGCTTCAGCCGTTCCGTAGGCTGTACTCCTGGCCTTAAACGCGAGCAAAGGAAGAGCCAAGACAGGAACAGAGAATGAAAAACGCATTTCACTGTCGTTCGAATAATTCGATGACGAGAACGTCTTTCGGAAAACGGTTGTATCGCCTTGAGTCACTTCAATCAAGTCAACGTAATCCTGTTTTGAATTGTTATGAAAAAACGTCGCGAAAAGAGTTACGACGCCTTCGCTCGAACCGCCGTAACTTAAGTTGATTGCGGGAACTCCCGCGCAAGCGAATGCCGATAAAAAAAGCACTGGTAAAATACATAATAGACGCATGGAAAGAATTAACGAGGGCAGTTATAAAACGTTTTCTAAAGCGGTTTTTTAAAAGTTCATTTCCTGCTTCTTTCCTCGATGAGGGCCTTGTATTTATTGATTTCCTCATCCTCTATTTT
>JACRGE010000006.1 GCA_016212465.1 Microcaldota archaeon | reverse complement strand
TCAACTGCATTCGAGTAATCCCCCCTGTCCTTGAACTCGCTTGCTTTCCTTAAGTCCAGTTCTTCTGCGGAAATGTTTAATCCAGCTGCCTTCGCGTCAGCTAAAAGGGAATTGACTTCAGCAAGCACTCGACCATAAGCGTTTGCAAGCGTTTCATTCGTCTCCAGTTTGCACTCACCCCCCACACCCAATTTCGTGCAACCCACCCTGCATTCCTTTTGAGTTTTCCAGACTCCTCCAACACACTCAAACAAAAATTTCCCCGCATTGGATTCCACGCACTTGGTTTCATCCGAACTGCATTCTAACGAAGTCTGTGTTATGTGAGAAGTGGTTGTAGAATTGGCGGTTGAAGTTATTGTAGTGCTTGTTGATGGAATCGATCCTCCACCGCCGCCCCCGCCGCCGTTCCCTAGAGAGGTAGTCGTAGTAACTGGCATCTGTTCAAATTCTAGCACGCTAACAGAATGAGCGGGAAATGTGTAGAAAAAGCTGTTAGCTGCATCAATCTCCGGCTCCGTTATTCCCACTCTGTTCGTAACCCGTATTACTTCGCCGCAGTTGTAGGGAGCGCACCATTTGCTGTAATCATTTCTCCATGAGCTGCCGAAACAAGGTATTTGAGCAACCGCCCCATTCAAATCATTTAGGTAAAGCCGATTATTTTGTGAATCTATTGAAGAAATGTTATAGAATTCCTCATGGCCACTGCAATAGGCTTGGATTGATATTAAGTCTTGCTCTTTGTATATGCTAGAATCTTGTACCCTAATCTCGTTTGAATTAACAACCACGGGCTCGGTTAAAACAGAGTACTCTCCGTTGACTGTGTTCATGCCTGCGTTATCTTCCGTATTAAACGTTCTTGCTTTTGCACGGCCCGCAGGAATAAAACCAGCTATGTTGATGCGAGTTGTTATGTTTTGGTCAACGTTGCCATTGACGACAGTCAAATACAACCTCCGGTTGCTTGAGTCGTAACTCGCATAACCATTTAAGTACGGCCTGTTGTAAAGAGGTAGTTTCAATAGGGTAGGTGAGCACTGCCAATAATAAGGAAAGAGTTGCATTGAAAGGGCGTCATTGCATTGGGGGTTTTCCCTGCTGAAAAGCCGGGGAAGCATGGACCAACCAAAGTTAATTCTATAAGTGTAGTTAGGGGACGCGATGGCGGTCTTCACCAGTTCCTTGCCCCTGTTTTGAGCAAGCAGCTTGAAGAGGTAATAACGAGGGTAATACATGTACAAAGCAGGATTGTCCGTCTCAGGAGAATCCCTATCACCGTTGTTGATAGCAAACAGGTTCCAAGGGTCTTGGTACTTGAATACGCTGAGGAAAGAACCAGTCGACCAAACCATTGCCCCGTCAATGTGATTGTTGATGAAAGCAACAAAACTGTTTGCGTCGTAAAGTGCTGGGTAATACAGCCGATTGGTGGGCATGCCGTTGGCTTCCGTGCCACCAGTTCCCAAATAAGAGAATTCAGTTGTCATAATTTGAGGAATGTAATTCGGAACAGAAGCCAACTGCGGGTAAAGGCTCTTGTATTCGCGGTTTATAACATCCACAAACTCTCTTGTTTTATTCAGATGGTCTTCCGGGCGGTCTGCGCTTAAAACCAGTGCTTCAAACCATTCCTTTTCGTCCAGCATTGTTAATTGAGTTTGTCCGTTTCCATCGATTACCCGAATGTTCTTAGCTCCTACGTCTCTCGGTGTTTCCCTGTGGACAACGAAATACAAATCCTTTGCATTGGTGTCGGGAACCCAATCGCTTTCGTTGCTTTTGGTCTTAAGCTCTCCTTGAATGTAGCCGTCAAAGAAACTGCCGAAAGCCAGGATTGCACCAAGACTTAAATTGTAATCCAGACGCATAACTGCCCAATAGGTGTTTCCTTGCACCACGTTAATCATTTGGTTGGAATCTGCTTTTACGAAGTCAATAGGATTGTATCCTGTTCCTTCGACCGGCACCCTGCTGACGTTGAAGGAATAACGCCCGACAGGAGCCCTGCTCATGTCAGGAACTCCGTTAGAGTCCGGATAGATCTCGACCCTTACTCTCGTATTGTTTGCCTCTCCAGGGTCTATGTCGCTTGTCTTCTGCAAATACAATTTCAAAAAATCAATAATGTTATCGTTGGCAACGAAACTCTGAGCAATATAGTCAGTGTTTCGGATTAAATTTCGTGAAACCTGCGCCTGGTAATTCAATTGCTTGGGGTTATTCCTCCACACGTGGTTGGAGAATATGATTTCAAGCCTATACTCTTGGGTTGGTTTGTTTAGCGTTACTGTAACTGGCTCTTTGTCTTGAAGCCCGTCCAAAGTAAACGCATACGTCTTTGGCTGAGGTCCGAGATTGTCTATCAACGCTTCGCCAGCGTTTTTTACTTCCCCCGACTGGTTTATTACCAACGAAGGGCTAGCACTAACATTACCATCCCCGCCATCATCGATTACCCTCAGCTTAAGTCTGGGCGAGACATTTACAGCTCCTTCGGCAGCAGGGTGACCATATGCTTCTAATGAAAAAGAGTAGTTGCCAGGGCCAAGGGTTATGCTTCTTACGTGAGCAACTGGTTCAGAAGGGATTCCTGCAACAGAGCCGTCAGGGAATTTGTACTGGAGTCTCATGGGATTGAAAAGCTGGAAATAACGCTGGGGGGGGTTGGAACCTATTAGTCCTGGACCATAGTAATGTGGGATTAGAAAATCAATTGACTGCGGCTTTCCCTGTGATTTCTTGATTAAGCCATCCCTAACTGATGCGTTGATTATTACTTCGTCCCAAATTATTGGATGCGGCAATCGCGAGTTGTCAGTATCCCAAGGCGATTCACCCCAACCGCCTTCTAATACTGCACCGACTTCTATATTTGCATCAATTTGTTTCATCGCTTCTGAAAACTCGATTGCCTTTTGAATATAAGCATCAGATTGCACTTTGAAGGGCATCCAGCCTCCATACACTTCGTTGCCTATCTCCCAGTATTTGACTCTATAGGGGCCGGGGTCGATGCCGCCATTGGCTTGCTTTCTAAGCCAAGCAAAGTATCCTGGTGGTGCTTGGTTGAATCCGCTCCATGAATGATTTCCGTCTGGGTTGGAATACTCTGCCTGCCAGCCCTCGGTTTGGGCGCGGTTTTCTATCTCGCTGGTCAAGGGGACATTCATGTATTCAACGAGGTTTTTGAGATTGTTTTTGTATCTGTCCTCTCCTTCACCAAAAGGCAGGGTAATCATTAATTCCGCTCCTGCTTCCCTAGCTCTCTTTCCCCATTCATCAGGACCAGCGGGGTAATTGTGGTAGCTGGCGGGATCCTTAGAATAATCAATCCTGTTTGAAAGCGGGCCAATTACTCTGGTGAACGGACCGATCAATCTTGGGTTATTGTCCGGATCCAACTGGATGAAATTCCCGCCGTTGATGCGCAAGAGTTTGACGCCCATGTCTTTGAGGGCGATGCTGAAGCCAGACTGGAAGAGGCCGGAAGAAGGGGCGCTTAACGCACCGCCAAATATTTCATCCTTTAATTCTCCGACGGGTTGATTAACGTCTATGTTAATGAAATAACCACTGTCCTGCAACATTACTTCCCCAAAGGTTTTAGCGACTGACGCAGTTGGATTTATTTGACCTTCATACGTTGGGCTTATTATAAATCCAAAAAACAAGAAGATAACTATGCTCAGGAGTATTACTATAACAAATAAGGCTAGTGCATGAGTTTGTTTAAGCCTCGACATTAACATCGCTAGACTAAGTAAGGAACGGCCGTATAAAAATGTGACAACAGATGCGCCGCACTAACACTTCGGTTGTGACCACAACAAAATTAGGGTGGGCGGGGTGGTGGGGTCCCCGCCCGGTTTGTGAAGGTGGGTTGAACTACGCCTTGCCTATCAAAAAGAGAGTTTTTGCGTAGTCAAGCGTGAGATGTGACAAGGGCATGTTGTTCTTCCCTCTTTTTTCATGTTTCTTTCGTTTCCATAACACATTCAATTCCCCTACTTGGGTGTGAAGAAAACCGACTTTTTGCTTTGCAAAACCTCTACTAAAACCATTTTCTATTTCGGTGTGAAGAAAACCTTCTTTCCAACTTGGACCTTTTCTATGACCCTTTGCTTGAACAACATATTCAACCTTGCGGAAGCGGCGTTCCTCCCCTTGTATCCGAATTGCATTTGGACCTCTTCAGCACATGCTTTCCCCTTCTTTCTCAAGTACCTCATGATCTGTTCGTCGACTTCCGGGAGCATGATCTCTTTTTCCGCTGTAACACTCTTCGTTTGCAGTTCGACAAGCTTGTCCAGCTTCGCGTTGATTTCTTTCATCAACATATTAGTGGACGCCCTTTCTTCAGCGAGTTTGCTGAATATCGTTCCCAGGAACACGGGGTCTTTTAGTTTTTCCTTGAATTCCCTCAGTTCCCTAAGCTCTTCGTCCTGCCTTAATTCATTATCAGTCCTTAACCTGTCGTCCTCTCCGTTCATGCTGCTCCACCTGCTTAATGAAAACCTTTTTAAATGCTGGTGCACTAAAAAACTGGATTCCCTCACCGACTTCTCTCATGGTTGCGTCATGAAAGCATCACATATCTATCATGACTCTGTCGTGATATATAAACCTCGCGGGGTATATAAACCTTGCGGTGGAGTTCCACTAATTTTTAATGTTTTGCCCCTTCGAGGCTCGTCTTTCATAGAACTGCCCACAACATAAAAGAATAAGCTTACCCCGCAGAGTTTCCTCTTATCCGGTTGCTTTCCGTCTTGGAATTTGTTGGGGGGGAGTTGAAGGGGGTATACAGAAGAAAGGCGTATAACTCCCCATTTCTGCACTTGGTTCTTGAAGCAATGAATTTCAGTTGTTGATCTTTTCTTGCCCTGAGTGGGGTAGGAATTTAGTCGCTGATTGTCGCGGAGTGGCTTCACCAGGCACCTGTTTTACTGCCTTCCTTTTCCGGGATTTCTATCCAGATTGCTTTTTCTCTTTTTCTTTTTGCGTAGAAATAGGTTAGGAAAACTAGTGCTAGTGCGGCGCCGGTTAATCCAATTGTCCTCTGTGCTTCAACATCGAGAGTTCCTTGCGTTGGAGCATTACCTGCAAGCTTTTCCTGCAAAGCCTTCTTGGCTGAATAAAGTTTTTCAACTGCATTCGAGTAATCCCCTCTGTCCTTGAACTCGCTTGCT
>JACRGE010000076.1 GCA_016212465.1 Microcaldota archaeon | reverse complement strand
CCAATTGTCCTCTGTGCTTCAACATCGAGAGTTCCTTGCGTTGGAGCATTACCTGCAAGCTTTTCCTGCAAAGCCTTCTTGGCTGAATAAAGTTTTTCAACTGCATTCGAGTAATCCCCTCTGTCCTTGAACTCGCTTGCTTTCCTTAAGTCCAGTTCTTCTGCGGAAATGTTTAATCCAGCTGCCTTCGCGTCAGCTAAAAGGGAATTGACTTCAGCAAGCGCCCTGCTATAAGCGTTTGCAAGCGTTTCATTAGACTCTCTTCTGCATTCGCCTCCCACACCCAATTTCGTGCAACCCGCCCTGCATTCCTTTTGAGTTTTCCAGACTCCTCCAACACACTCAAACAAAAAGTTTCCTGCATTGGATTCCACGCACTTTGATTCACCCACAATGCATTCGACGGTGGTTGAGGCGGGAAGAGTTGAAGTGGTTCCTAGAGTAGTTGAAGTAGTCTGGGAAACTACTCCACCACCGCCAGGTGGACCTCCGCCACCTCCACCACCACATGAAGTGCAAGGCGGGTTGACCGAACAGCTGCCGCAGTCACGTGGACACGAGCTACAGTTTTCAGAAAGTGAACAATTTCCATCACCGCAAGAAGCGTTGATCGGAGGCAATTCCGGCGAATCTAGGTAAATCTTTAACGCCACATCCGAGAAAAGATTGTTTATGGAAAAAGAAATAGTTCCATTTGATGCATTCCTTTTCTCTGTTTGCTCCACCAATCCCGTCGTCGTATTCCACCACTCTAGTCTATACGAATCGTTTCCAAACCCCGATAACAAAATAGTCCCTGAAGCAAGTGGAACGCTTACTCCATCAACCACGTTCTTCCACGTATGCCTCCTGTTGTCAATCCATAAATGCGCTTTTTTGTTCACCAAATCCTTTTGCCCTAAAACACGGATGTCAAGATTTGAAGAAGACGCTTCAGCATCCTCATATAATCCGTTCGACAACGGAATGTTTGAAAAGAAGCTCTGGAAAGCCGCTCCATACAAAGGATATTTGCCTCCAAGGTTAGGGTTGAATAAAACATCCCTGCTCGCCCACATCATTTCAATCAAAGCATTGGAATCAAAATGGCTCCACACGTATTTCCTCCACCAAATCCCTTGCGAATCGTCGATTAACAGCTGGTCGCCGTCCGTAGAATAGCCTTTGTAATAACACCAGCTCCAGTCTGCCCTTGGTGTTCCGTTCTGGAATTCGCAAACGCGCCTAGGATACCACAACCCGGTTTCACCCCTTGTTGTTGGTTTCATAAAACCATAGCTCCGAGTGAGCTTGGAGACAGCTTGGTGGCCTGCAACTATATCGTAGTTCTCCGGCTCAATGTACTCGAATCCGCCGTTGAAATTGAGCGTCTCACCCGTGAATACGTCCTCGACCTTGAAGTCATCGAACCAAACGAACGCATCACTCGAGCCAGGGTGGCCTGCGTGAACGAAATTCACTCCAAGCAACCAAGCTGGGCCGCCTTGCGAATACACCACGAGGGGAGTGCCGTTTGAATGAAGTTTTTGCGAGCGGCTGTTGCCCGTATCTGCAACGTAAATGAACCCGTTGGAATCAACTGCAATGCCAGTTGGCCAATTAAAATCACCGGATAGTGTTCCATGTGCAGGAGCTTTTCCAGAACCAGGGCTGTGCCAACCGTTGCTTCCATCCGAATCTCTTCCAAGCCAGCCCAGGAAATTCCCACTGGAGGAAAACTTTTGGATCCTGTTGTTGCCCGCGTCCGCTGCGTAAACATTGCCGCTTGAATCAACTGCCAATCCCTCAAGGAATTTGAATGCCCCAGTTCCACCTGTTCCCCAGGAAGAAACGAAATCGCCATTCAAAGAAAATTTTTGAATGCGGTTGTTGTTAGAGTCAGCCACGTAAACAAACCCGTTTGCGGAATCAACTGCAATGCCAATGGGCCAGTTGAACGCCCCTTCTTCGCTGCCTGAAACAGAAACCACTAGAGAACTTGGTTTATGCCAGCCAATAGAGCCGTTTGAGTCCTTTCCCCACCATCCCAAGAACGTCATATTTGGATAAAACTTCTGAACGCGATGGTTTCCGGAGTCAGCAACGTAAACGAAATTATTGGAATCAATTGCAATGCCTTGCGGGAAATTGAATTTGCCGTCTCCAGTTCCTAATCCTCCCACGTTTGAAACCCAGCCTCCTGTTGAATTGCAGCGGGTGATAATATGGGAAACAGGAGTCGCTGAGAAAACGAAGTCAGTTGAATTAATCGCAACGCCCCTGTTGCCTCCGAAGCAACTAAAGCTCAATATAAAACTCCCGTTGGAATAATATTTTTTAACCCCCCACCAGTTGGGTATGAAAACGCTGCCGTCCGAAGCAATCGCAACTCCAGAATCTCCGGGAATAGGAAATTCAGCTGAAACAAACTTCCAGTTATATGTTCCCAATTGCGGGTGAGTGCTGTTGCCGCAGGGAGCGGATATGGTGGAATTGGGCCAGCCTACCCAGCCTCCTTCGCCGTCAGTCAGGTAGCGGTCTACGCCAGGACCTCCTCTGCCCGGATAGCATTGCAATTCGTTTGCTTTAACCCAGGCGCTCAAGCGATACCTATGGCCAGGTTTAGCGCCGGTCATAAAGAACAATTTAGACCACTTTCGGTCGGCGTCGCTATAACTTGCTTTAGACGGAACTGTAATGCGAAGGGAATTCGACCCAGTGTGAGCAGTAGAACGATCGATTTCATACCCAGTTCCCAAATCTCCTAATTGAACGCAGTAGCCTGTGTCAACCCAATTGCCGTCCCAACCCGGAATAAGCCGGCATCCGCTTGAGTTCAAGGCACCGAACCAACCCATGCCCATGTGAAGATCAGCAAAAGACATTCTCGAGTCTCGCCAAAGCCCAGGGGGGAAGCTGTGCCAGTCAGATGTTGAAACCATGTGTTTGCTCGGGTCGTTGGCTGTGAAGAACTCTGCCATCCTTTTCGCTCCGTTGTAATGGTTTCCATTATACGGGTCTCCCTCATTTAGGAATTCAAAAGAGTGAATGCTCGTGGCATAGCCATAACGCCCGATAATATAGCGCCAGTAGTACTTCATGAAAGTGCGGGAAGCCCAATTGTCATTCCCGTATACGTAGTTGCCATTTTGCTGAGCTCCTCGCCCGTTCGGTCCGATGCTTCCCCAAGCCTTGTCCTCGTGGTTGGAAAGCTGCACTTTCAGATAAATGGAATTATTTTTAGCGCTTTCCACAAGGTAATCAGCTTCCCAAGCCTCTCCTTGTGGAACGTATTTGTATATATTGAAAGTGGGCGTGCTTGCAAGCTCTGGACCGTAGTTTCCGTTTCCCAAATCTTCTTTGAGAGAAATTTCGGCAACGTACAAATTGCCTGCAGTGCTATTCCCTAATCGGGTACACAAACCAACTGAGTATGCATTTGCACTAGAGGTTATTGTTGAAGAGATTTTAGTCCATTTATCCAACTGAGTCTGTTTCAGAGAAAGATTCTTATTAAAGGAACACTCGATGCAACTGCTGCCTGCCAGATAAGCGCCCCAGTCTCCTTCCCCTTCAAGGCCAACTCCTTTAACCCACGAAGTAAATTTGTATCTCGTATTAGGCTTCACTTGAGCACCTGTGCAAACGCCTCCGTATTTCTTACTAGAGCGGGCAACGTCGCTTCCTGAAATCCTAAGGGAATACAATTCGCCGGGCCTCGCTTCTGCATAAGAATAAGTGACTTCAGCCCAACCGCTTGAAGAAGTTTCAGCATGCCAATCCCTCACTTGGCCTCCGGAATTGCTCATGCCCCAGAGCATAGGGCCTTGGCAAGCGTTCCACCACGTCCTCAAAAAGTTTACTCCCATTTTCTTCAGCATGGGATAACGCTGGTCCATTACATAAGAATCTGTTGTATAGTCGTTTAAGCCAATGAGGCTGAGGTAAGTGCCGTCGTCTGTTTCAAAATACCTAGTGTCTTCAGAACTAACTCGCGCAAAACCACGGTTGTTTGATTGAACACAGTTGAAGGAACTTTCTCCAGTTTCAAACTCTCCTCCAGCGTCTTTAACGCGAATCTTGTACTTCCACTCTCCTATTAAAGAGGGCGTAAAGCGAATCTTCCAGACTGGATTTCCGTTGGGATAAAGCCAGTCCCATGGAGGCGAATTATTCGCTCTTATATAGTCTTGATAATAAAAACTAGGCTGCACGAGAGCCTTGCTCCAATCCGTTTCTCCAGGTGGAAGAAACAAGCCATCAATGCTTACGCCAAAGCCAACTGGAACCGAATTGATGGGAGTTGGATTCTCGTCGAAAGGCCAGAAATAATTCGCTGCAATAGTATCCATGTCGAAAGTCAACTCGAACTTTTCGTACTTCGGCACTCCACCACCGTACAACCCCAGATTGTTCACCACATTCCTTACTTGAGGTTGTCTAGCCGACCTTACTAGAATCAGCGCACTTGAAGAACTGTTTAACCCCTCGTTGTCAACAACTACTAGAGTAGGCGAGTAGTTTCCTTCAGCACCAAAATCATGGGTTACAACTACATCAGATCCAGAGTAATCAAAATTTCCATCGTTATCAAAATCCCATTGGTATACAGTAATAACGCCGTCTGGGTCGCGAGAGCGAGAGGCATTGAGAACAACCGGGTTTCCAACCAAAATCAATTGAGAAGCACCAGCGTCAGCAACAGGCTTCAACGTCTTGTTTACGTAAACATTTCGCACTTCAGTAGAATTCAAGTTACCTGAAGCATCAACTGCAACTGCTTGAAAAGAAACACTCCCCCGAGGCAATCCAGTAAAGTTCCTGAACAAGCGATAGGTTCCAGCGTTAAAAGAAGCGTTTACTTCCTGCGCACTCAAAGAACGATTCCATATTCTTACTTCGTCAATCAATCCACTGAAGAAATCCCCTACCACGCTGCGGTTCAACCAAGCTCCAACGAGAACAGGAGAACCTCGGTCTCCACTTACTCCACCCATTCCAAGCGAACCAGCCAACTCTCCATCCAAGTAAAGCAATTGACTCCCTCCGTCGTAAACACTCGCAAGGTGATGCCACTCCCCGAAGGAAACAGGAAAACTACTGTAAAACCCATACGGATTAACTTCTCGAGAAACTCGAACAAAACCCGTCGAGTTAATCCTAACCAAATATTCTCCAACAATATAACGATTGTATTTCCCCAACAAAACACTCCAGTCAGCCGGCTGATTCGGCTTGAACCACAACTCAATAGAAAAAGCCTTTTGACCGGGAAAAGTCAGCAAAGTGTTTGCACTCAAGTTAATGTAGTCGTCAACTCCATCAAAAGAACACGCTCTCCCGAACCTTCCTTGAACAGAACAGTCCAATCCCCCATTCAAAACTCCCTTCAAACCATTTGGGCCCGAATCAGTTGCATCACCATCTAACCCCCAATAACCAACCAGAGAATGGTTGAAGTCGATGAACGCAGAGCAATAATCCGCATCCGAAACAGAAACATTAACAAAAACCCAGTCACCTTGAACCACTCCACCATCCCCTAAAGTCGGTTCAACGAACTCAATCCTGGGAGGAACCGCGTCCGGCTTAACAAAGGCTGGAAAAATTAATAAGATAAAAAATATTGAAAAATAAAAGTGCTTCATTAAAACTCCAAGTAGATTAATCTGATTGGATTAAAAACTTTTCAATGCCGAGATTGTTTCACCAAATTTCATTGCAGATGCGTGCTTGGCCGGTTCATGAAGCAAGAGTGTTTCCTGACCGACGAGGGTTGCTATGTGAACCTTTCTTTCATCACTGAAGAGAATAAAGTCATCGGACTTCGATGGCTTTGATATTGAAAAGCCAGCTGCCAAAAGTGCGGCCTTCAGTTCCTTTATCTTTATTCCGTTTGGCTGAAGTGGAATTTTTATGTTTTTTCCTCGTGCCTCGTAAAAAATTCCTTTTGAATCCAGTACGCATGAAACGCTTTCCATTCAATCACTTTGTGGACTAGGTTTCAAAACCCATTTTTTCCTTCATGCGCTCCAGCTCGACAGCCATGCCTGATGTTTGGGCGGAGTTGGTTTCCTTCAAGGCATTCAGCTCCTGGGAAAGGACATTAAGTTCTCTTCTTATCCCCGTGTTGTCGAATTCCCGCGTGTTCATCCTCGCCCTCAGGGACACTATCTCATTTGCAAGCTTTTCCAGTTTATAGTCAACAGAAGCTATTTTTGCTTCAGGAAACGCAAGCACCTCACCAGCTTTTCTGCGTTCCATGGACTTTCTTTCCAAAGCTTCCTTCAGCTTCTCTCTAGTCCTCACAAACTCGAAGCAAGCTATCACATCCAAGAAGGCCGTGCCTATGAAGAGAAAAACAAATTCAAGTGGAGTCATTGCATCATGATAAGATTGGAATCCGATGTTTTTTAAAATATACTCTGATGGGAGCGGTCGCAAACTCCTATCGGATTCTGCAAAAGATTGTTTGCCCTTTTTTAAGGCCAGATGTATTTTTCGTCTTCAGCAGAAAACAACTTCCTCAAACATGCTTTTGGGGGCGCTCTCCCAATTCGCAAAAGTTTTTAAACAGCTGGACAGTTATTAATGGGTGGGTTGATGCCTTGGAAATAAATACTCTAGCAGGCTTTGGTTTCGGCCTTCTACTGGTTGTCGTCTGCGTTGCTTTCCTTTTAATGCAAAAGACAAGAGCGCATCATGACAGGCACTTCCAGGAAGCGGCTAATAGAATAGACGGCTTGAACAAGCTGTTGAGCGAGCTAGACGCAAAACAGAGGAACGCACGTGAAGCGCTTGGTGCCAAAGGAAGCGCAGCTGACTTGGAAAAAAAAGTGGAGGAAGCAATTTATAGAATAAGCGAGCTGGAAGGGGAAAGAATTCCCGTGGTCAGAAGAAGATGAATTGCAGGGTGAGGAAATGGCTGAAGAGGGTTTGAACATCGCTTCAATGGTCTTGACTGCAGTTGTTTTCATCGCATTCGTGTGGATAACAAAGCTCATATTCGACCTCAAGAAATTCATGAAGGAAAAAGAGGAGCTGACGCTCGCGAAGATGGCTAGGACTGAAGCCACGGCCCGTTCAATAGAGGCAAGCATGGGAGAATTGAACAAAGCAATTGATGAGAAGGTGGACAAGGAGTACATGGACAAGAGAATAGACGAACTGATAAGCTTGGCAGGCGGAAAAAAGAAATAGAGATCTGTCATTTTCATCTGGGACTGTAAGAGTAAGATGCTGAAGCGAAGAAAAAATAGCAAGAGGAGGTCATAAAATTATTTAAAAATAGGACAAGGCGATCGCTCTCGTGCTTTCAGCAAACAAACGTTATTATGACCGTCTCTTTTTATCTGCCGAAAAGTCTTTTAAAGAAACCGATTATTCTAGAAAAAAAGCCCCTCCTAGGCGCGGGTACAAACGCGAACCCTTTTCTGCTGATTATTCCAGCAAGCTCCTTGAACTTCTGGGCAGCCGGTGAAGTCGGGTTGTTCAACACAACTGGGATTTTGTCACCGAGGCTCAGTGGAACTGCCTCGTCCTCTGGAATGGCGCAGACTATCTCACAATCGCTTATGAACTCGACCTCTTTTTTCTTGAGCTCGAACTTCTTTTCAAGCACTTTATTCAATACAAGGAGGATGTTCGTCTTGCCTATGTCTCTCGAGAGCTTGACTGCTTTGGCTGCGTTGACGACGCCAGGAATGTCTGGAGTGGAGATGACTATCACTTCATCAGATGCTTCAATGATGTCTTCAACATGGCCTATCACTCCAGGCGGCGAATCTATGATTATGATCTCGTAGCCAGTCAACTGGTCGAGCGCTCCCCGGAGATTCTTCATGTCAGCGGGCTGGTATTTAAGTGATGAGGGAAGGATGCGCACGCCTGACTTTGAGTGGACAAGAGTTGCTCTGGCTGCATCCACTCTGCCGTTGAGAACATCCTGGAAACTCCAGTGAATTTCTGTTATGCCGAAATGCAGCGCAAGGTTAGGGGTATCAATGTTGCCGTCTATTATTAAGGTTTCCACGCCCATTGCAGTCAGTGCAGCACCCAGGTTCGCGACAGTAGTCGTTTTTCCAACTCCGCCTTTTCCTGAAATCACGCTGACGACTCGCGTCTCCATAAAAAACCCCTTGTAGATTCAATAAATCTTTTCTTTATTTTATTTTTGATTCCTTCATTTTTTGTTCACTTTCTGAGTTCGTCCCGCAGCTTCTTCAGGTAAGCATGTTTTTCGCGCATGGAACCCAGTTTTCCGCCTATTGCACGATAAGCGAGAACTATTAAAAAACCACCGAATATAAATGTAACTACTAGGTAAAGATTGCTTGAAACCATTACGGAAATGATGTTGCCAATCACTCCAGGAGACTCTTTTTTTTCAACAAACAGGGCGTTGGTTCGTGAAAATCTCTCCAAGCCTGCTGAAAGCACGAGGTTTACTGGATAGGAGCCATCAGCGTTAGGCGGTGCAGAGATCGAGAAAACAATTTGAGCAGTTCCAGCTGGAGCAAGCACTTCGACGCTTGAAGCCGGTTCCGACTTGAAACCAGTGGGCAATTCCAGCAACGCTGTGATCCTTGTTGTTTCTGCTCCAGCATGAAAGAGGATCACCTTGGCTGTAGCAACTCCGTTTCGTGCCGGCGAGACCGTGAATTCCTTTACCTGAATCAAATCTTCTAAAGTGATTTTCTTCGGCAACAAAACCTGTTGAACAGGCCATGACACATAACGGGAGTACTCGCTGAGTTTAGTGTTTATCGAATAGGAAATGAAAACGCTTTCTTGAGGGGCAAGCTCTTCCAACTCCCATGAAACCCTCAGCTGTTGCCCTGAACTGCTTACAGCTCCCTTCCTTCCTGAAAACGATATTTGCTCTGGCGAGGAAGCAAGCTCTAAAGGTATTTCATCCACGATCCTTAGGTTGGACACTCGCTCAGAGGAAGGGTTTTTGACAGCCAACATTATGGCGGTCCCAGTTTTTTCAAGCCGCACACTCCTGAGTACAATTGGTTTTTCGTATTCAGGGGGGTACTTTTTCACCCTGAGAACAAAGTAGTCCTCTCCTTTTCCGAGGGTGCTTTCTGCTTTCAGTTTAACTAAATAATCGCCTGCCAGTGCATCGCTTGGAACAGCTACAGCTATATTTACCGCTCGTTCTTCACCAGAAGGTACTTCAACCCTGCCAGACCCCTCTGGCTTAACCCAGTTCAGTAAATCCGTGGAAACCTCAATCACTGCGTCGCTCGCGAGCGTATTCTTTACAACCACGCTTTCAATGCCACCTTCTCCTGGAAGCATTTCCCTCAACACAATGGTTTTCACAAACTGGATTTCACCTCCAGCAGGCGATATCTCTGAGGGAAGAGAAGAGGGAACGGTCTGGTTTTCACTAGGGACTAAACCACCGCCGCCACCCCCACCGCCGCCACCCCCACCCGGGATCGGCCTTGACGGGGCCTTGATTGAAAAATCAACTCTCAACGAGTTCGTCCCTGCGGTTGGACACCCCCCCGCACAAGTAGTAAGTGGCATTTGCAACTGCAGAATAACTTCCTTCTGCGAGTGAACCTGCACTCCATCCAGAATAGATGAACGAGGTAGAGTTCGTAACATATATGACTTGTTGAGAAAAGCTCAGCAAGGCAATGCGCGCCCCCGAGGGGGCATAGACGTAGATGAAGGGAGTTGCATTCGTGGCCATCGAACCATTGTTTGAAAGCGAAAGAAAGAAGTCGGCGCTTCCACTTGGGTTCAACGAAGTTGGAGTCATTGAAAACAATTGAATGCTCACGTTGGCGTTGGCGACCACAACCGACAAGTTAATCTGCTCATTGGAAGCGGAAACAAAGGCCAGAACAACGAAGAGGAAGAAAGAAAATAGAAAAACCGTTGGAAAAGGCAAGGAGCTGATGCCAGCATCCCTCTTTATCATAATTTTATCCTCTTTCAATTAACAATTTAAGCGAAATTCACAAACAATGCTAGGCAAAATCGCCTGGCATGACTGCATTTGAAAATAAATTAAAGGAAATGAAGTTTATTTTCTCAGCAATTCAAGTCGAGGGTAATGGTTTGCGTGTAAGTTCCCGCGTACTGGTCTGCTGGAATTCTGACTGCAATCCAAACGTTTTGCGTGCCACTTGCCCCAAGAGCTGAATTGACTTCTGCCAAATCAGTGCCTAAAACGTTTGCTGAGTCATAGTTCGTCCAGGAAGAGCTCCAATGGGTTTGGCTGACTGGAATGGTGTGGGTTACGCCATCAGACCAAGCCGCACCACTTACCGAGAGATTTGCAGCGATGTTTCCGCTGTTGGTTATTCGCGTCGTATTCACGGGACTTGTTTGGCTTTGACCAAGGCTGCCGAAGAGTATGCCTATGCTAGATGTATTAATGGATAGCACGCAGGTAGTTGAAACAGTAACCTGGCCAGTGGTCGTGCCTGAGGCCGCATTCACCAGATAAGCCATCAACCCGAAAACCAATAGAGTTACTGCAAAAAACAAGATTTGTTTCTTCATGTTTCATTCAGCCTCCTTGATTCAATTTCAGAACCAACATTATACTAAAATTTCATTAGTTAATACAACGCCGTATTTTTTAATCTTTCCTTATGGCTCCCAGACACGGTCAAAATAATTTCTTGAATCATGTTGTGAGCTTTTCTTATTTATTTAAATAATTTTAATTTTCACTCCTACAGTCATGCCTTGCTTTTCTTATTCTTACAGCCTCTATTTTCTAATGAATTTAAAGAACCGCTTTACCGGGATTTCTTTTTTACCTTTAACTAAAGCCTTGTTTTGAAAGGTTTGTTTCCTTAGATGAACTCATCCAAGAGGCCTGTACTTTTTCTTGAAATAAAAGTATCCTCCAACAAAACCCAATGCAATCAAGGCAAACATGAGGACACCGAGAATGAAAACAGGACTCGGGGGCTGCCCGACCGTATACCCAGTCAAGCCACCTTCCTTCTTCGTTTCCTCTGAAGTTTCTGGTGTCGCCTGCGGGGCTTTGGGCGGCAACACATTTATTTCAAGGTTTTTGCTCAGCTGCCCCACAATCTTGACTTGCCCAGCACGTTCAACGACAGGCCGCGAGTAGAGCTTCCCAGCCAGTTTGCTCGGCCCAGAGTAATCCGCAGGGATTTTAACGGAGATGTTAACGTGCTTGATTTCGCCTGGTTGGATGACAACCGACTCCGGAGCGAAAGTGTAGTTAGCAGCCGGCCCCTCCAGAAAGAGTTCTATTGTCTGAGTCGTATTCTCCTCAGGGGAGGTAACGAGGTAAAACCAATCCGACCACTCCATTGAACCCATTGAAACACTGAAAACCAGTTTGCCTGCTCCTTGCCCAATTGCGTTGGCGTTGAGTGCTAGTAGAAAAAGAGCAAAACAAAGAAACCAATTCCTCATGAACCCACCTGCAATAATCTAATAAAGAAAAAGTATTTAAAAGGCAAGCCTGTTGGGTTTTCGAAATTTTTAGTTGGAAACTGGAGGATAAACCTGCTTTTGTTTGGCAAACAAAAACGCCCCACAAAACTCGAACACCCGAAAGGCTTTAAAAAATTCAACACTCCAACGTAAAGGTAATCGTCTGAGAATAAGTGGAGGCGTACTGGCCTGCAGGAACGCGTACTGCCAGAAAAACTTCTTGAAAGCTACCAGCGCCAAGCAAGGGGGTTACTTGCGCAAGCGCATTCGTCAAAGCAGTTGCGCTGTCGTAATCACTCCATGAAGAACTCCAACGGGTCTGGCCAACAGGCATAGTATGAGTTCCGTCACTCCAATCCACTCCGCTTATGGAGAGATCTGCAGTGGCTTCGCCAGTATTCATAACACGCGTTGAATTAACCGCACTGGTTCCCTCCATGTCAACCAAACCGAAGAGCACGCCTGTAGTAGATGTGTTGATGGATAACGCGCAGGTTTGTGCGTCAGCGCTGAAGATAAGCGAAACGAATATCAGCAACAGTCCAAAAAGCCAATTTCTCATACCCACCAGCCATAATTTAACGCAAAAAGACATTTAAAAGAATAGGGTGAGTGTGCTTTATTGAAAATGTCTTCCCTTGTGGTTATGATTTTTTTCAAAAAGCGGAATCCGGCGGGGCATGGTTTTTCAAGCGCATTTAACCAAACTCTGGGTTTCGCCACTGTACTTGACCAACCAAGTTTTTCCGTTTTTCGTTTTTTGTTGTTCCCCAAGTCCGTTAGAGCCGTTGAGGTGGATTCTGCAAAAAGCAATTTTCTGCAATCAGCGCGCGGAATTATTTTCTTGGTGCGAAGTAAATGAGAAGAAAATAAAGAGTAAAAAACAAGATTACAACAAGCAAAAAAAGACTGAAAAAACCTACAAGAAAAAGCAAACCAAGGAAAAGAAAAATAAAACAAGACTACAAAAAGAAAAAGACTGAAAAAAACCTGAAGAAAAAAAGCTACTAAGAGAAGACCAAGAAGAATAAAAACAAAAAGAAAGTAAAAAACACGAAAAAGGAGGATAAAAAAAGAGAAAAAAGAAAAAAGCTGATTATCGGACGTTTTCATTCATCTTTTGTGCTTTGGTTTCATGAAGTACGCATAGGCTCCGCCGAGGATCGCTATCAGTATGATGGCCAAGATTGCAATGTTCCAATCAAAGCCTTTTCCCTCTTCGGGCGGCGGGGTAGGAAATTCCTCGCCTGAAGTGGTTGTGCTTCTTGTTGGGTGGGTGGTTGTCGACACGCTTTCAAGCCCAATGATTGCGAAGGTGGAAAAACCAGGTGTAATCGCTTTGTAGTAATAGTAGTTTGCATCATCGCGTTCTTTCGTCGTCTGCAGTTCAGTCCAGCCGCCGCCTGTGTTTCTCGCAAGCTTAATGAGTGCAGGGTCTAACGCATTCTGGGTGATCCAAGATTTTTCTACCCTGAAGAGGATTACTACTTCCCTCAAGTCAGCTTCAGATGCATTCTCGCCTTTGATCTCCAGGTAGTTGTGGACCTTGCCTCTGGGATTCGGGATTCCAGTTGGCTTTGCATCCAGTTTACTCACAGTTAATTTCAGGTTCTTTAAGTCCTTTTTTGCAACGAACTGGATTTCCGTGACTCCAGTCAAGTCCGTCACATTCGTTATTTCGCCGATGATGCTGACTGACGAGCGGTGGTTTGCTGCAACCTCTGGGATACTAATGATTGCCCCGCCGGGGGTAATAACGATGGTTTTGTTTTTCCCTGGAGGAACCCTTTCGCTGGTGGTGGTCGTGACATTCTGAGTCCCGCTTCCAGTTCCCGTGCCCGAGGAAGGTGTTGTGGTAGTAACGCTTCCTGTCTGGAACGTCACCGTAGAAGTGAACATGTCTGTGTTACTGCCTACAGTCAGCCTGATAGTCTTGGAACCAGAGAAAGTCGTGTAGGAAACGGTCCATTGCAGGGCAAGAGTAGAACCAGCTCCGATAGTCGTTGAATTGGTTGAAGTCGGGTCCCCGCTTAAATTCAGACCCGAGCTGGCAACCAATGAATATGAAGTGGTGACAGCACTTGAGGCAGGGTTCTTTATGCTTATGCTCAACGTGAAAGAGCCTGCTGATGAAACGCTTGTAGTTGAAGGAGAGCCTGTAACGGTCAAAACAGAGGGATCAACTATTTGAATCACTGCGGAAGAAGAGGTCGTGCTGGCTGCAGTAATGTAATAAGTGTAGGTCCCGCTCTGTCCGGCATAAACCTGGAAGGGATAAGACTGGGAGGAAATGGAGCCACTGTATTTGCCTGCAGCAGGGTCAACTACTGTAAACTGATTTCCTTCACCACTGCTTGAAACGAGGTTTATCTCCCCACTACAGGAACCGCTTGCAACGATGTTCGAGTTAATTGTGAAAATAGTTCCCGCAGTAGCCCGCGAAGTAGTCGAGCTGGGAGTGAGGCTTATCGAACAAGACTCTTGCGCAATCACTAAAGAAGAAAAGAGAGTTACTAAAACCAAAAACAGCACCAAAATCCTTTTCATTTTTTCTTCACCATTTTTATTTTAAACATATTACTAGCACATCTTTCTTCATTTCCTTGCGTTATAACTTTTTTCTCTTTTTAGGGACTTATTGCCTTTTAATTGAATTTTATTTTTTTCATAAAAGAAAAATTTAAATAAAAAATAAATGAAAGCCTGCATTTCTTACTCTGCTTCCTCACGGCCCTCCAAACTGCGTCTTCATTACTCTTCCGATCCAGGCACTGTCTGTAAGGCCGTTCACTTCAGCTGGTTGCGTGTAAGTAACTGACGCCTGCACTTCATCACCCGTCGTCGTGCTCCATCCCTCAGGGTTGAATGCCTTGACTGCTACGCAGCCATTCGGGCCTGTTTTCACCCGTCCTCCCGCAGAGGGGTCTAATGCAGTGCCGTTAATGGGGTCGTACATCGTCAAGTTGATTTGCCGTGGGGGCCAGAACTCCCACTTCATCACATAAAGGTATACTGACGCATTTTCCACGCCAGCAGCTGGCTTGGAGAACGTGGAAGCACAGACCTTGAAGGTCACGTTCTGGATTACATTGGAGGTGGTTGCAAATTGCTGGTCTCCTGAGAGAGACGGATTTTCCGCGAATAATGAAATTGCTTTTGTTGTGTTACTTAGGGTTCTGAACTGCCCTACCCTGAGCTCAACTTGGTCGAACCTCGGCCTGTTGCCGTCTGTTTCATTCAACAAGGCCATAGTAAGTTGATGGGTTCCAAGACCGCCCTCATTTTGATCCATGTAGCTCAAGTTTGCATCGTCATCCATTATAATCGTGTCATACTCTGTTGAAGCCGGGTAAGCCCCTTGGGTCCATGACCTGTTCACTAAAGCAAGAGTGAAGTTGCTTCGCACGCCATCCCAAACCAGCGAGGTGATTGAGGTTTCATTAATGGTTCCAAGATATGCAGTACTCACTGGATTATTTGGTGGACCATAAGAAAATGGGGTTGGATTGTAGGTAAGGACTGCATTGGTAATCGTTCCGTTAACAGGCCTGCCGTCTGTCTGCCTTGCTTTTATTTCAACGTTGATGCCGCTCGAGAATGAAGCCGCGTCTCCCTGCGGGTCTTCAGCTGATTTTGCTCTCCAGAAGACGTTATACCTTCCGTTCACTGAAATGTTTAATCTGACCCAGGCAATGCCATAGGAATCTGATAAAGCCGAGAGATATTGGTATTGGGTACCAGGAGTTAATAGACGTTCCATCCCGAATCCTCCCCCGCCTCCCTCCTGCTGCTTGGCAACTGCTCCAATGCTTACGTTTACTTCAGTATAAGCTGCACCCAAGCTCGAGCGCCTTACGCCATATGGAATATAGAAGTTGGCGTTAACTGGGTGAGTTCCCCCCCAGTTGTTTTGACCTGATGAGCGATAGGTTGCATTTGCAAGAACAACGTATCCACAGTCCTCTACTCTAGTCAGGTAAAGCCCTCCGCCAAGTAAAGCTAGACCCTGGGTTGCAGAATAGGATGCATTCGTTCCGTTTGCGAG
Organism: Microcaldota archaeon; assembly: GCA_016212465.1. Lineage (GTDB taxonomy): Archaea > Micrarchaeota > Micrarchaeia > Norongarragalinales > JACRGE01 > JACRGE01. Next base: position 18,985 of record JACRGE010000076.1, on the reverse strand, counting down.
CTGTATAACCAGCGTGTCATATGCTCCTTGAGCCTGGTTGTCTAACACAAGCACTTTTGCGGTAATACTGTAAGTTGCTGTCCGGTCAGGATTTCCAAGTGACTCGCTCCAGCGTGTTACGTTTATCCCTGTTACGCCACATATTTTGTTGGATCTAGAGTTAACACCTAGCGTAGAGTTAATTATGGTCATGTTCCAACTCTCGTCAGTGTATGGTCCGCCACTTGAGTTCCAGAAATACGGTGTGCCGTCTGAGTTTACTCCATCATAGAATCTGCCTTTCCAGACCTCAAAACCTTCTTCAGCAAGGCTTACTACAACGAATTTCTGGACGCTTATCATCATCTCCGTGTCCGCCTCTTCTCCATCGGTGTTGTTTACCGCGATGGTGACCATGGACTCTCCTGACCTTGTATTGATTGGGATAATAAAGGTAACATTCCACTTCTCTGTGCTCTGCCAGTTGAGCGTGTCTCCAGTATTGTTCCACATATCACTCTGAAGCTTGGCTTCAACCAGCGTTGCTGGCGTCACTCCTCCTTCCCACGGCTTGCCAGTGGAAACCCTGAAACTCTGGTTGAGGTTCGCCTTAGACGCATTAGTTTGGACATGCAGTATAACTGACTTCTGCTCTCCTGCAGTTACTTGGCCGGAGCCGTAAGATTGCGACCAGTCAATCCAGAGGTTGAATGCAACCACCTTGAATCCACCGAATTCTGTGTCACAAGTGCTTGCGTTAGTAGGCAAGTTTCCTGTTCCATTATCGCACACCCGAGGCATTATGTCAACGAATCCAGAAGGCCATGCAGTAAGATTGCTTGTCCCGTCAGTAAAGTTCTGGGGATAAAGCGTAAGGTTTGCTCCATTCGCTAATACTTGGCTTCCAAAAACTGTTGAAGTCAGATTAACGATGAGCGGAACGTTGGGAGTATACATCTTGCCTCCACTCTGGGGATTGAAGTTCATGATCCTCGTTATTGAAAGGTTTCCGCCAAGAATTTTGGCGTTATTGCTCAAACGGCTTACGTTGGAAACAGAGATTAAGACAGGTGCGTTTGGCGCAATCTGCCAGTTGTTTCCTTGTGATGAACCCAGCGTCCTCACTTCGGGCATGAAGTTGAGCCGCTTGCACTGGAATCCAGAGGGAATGAAGTCGTAGTTCCCTTTATAAGTTACGTTAAACATTATGAAGTTAAAGCCAGAGAGGCTGGCGCATCCTGCCACATTCGTGTTGAAGGTGACGTTGACTGAAATCTGTCCCTGGTTGTTCGTAATGCCAGAGCTTACCGAGATGCAGTCCTTGATACTCTTTCCAGTCGCTTCCTCTCTTGCCTCCAAAACAGATGGATTGAAAACGACTCCTTGGACTCCTTGGTAGTTCTTTGTGTCCATGACGTTTCCAGAGAATGTAAAGGTCCCGTTGCAACTGAGGCCCATAGGCGGCCCCTCTTGACCCCCCATTGCTGCGGGCTGGACAAATCCCATCACGTACTTGGAGACAAAGAATGCAGCTCCGGTGACGTTTTCATTGTCAAGAGTTGCCTGAACCATCAGTTGATACGGTCCAGTAACATTAGGCATGGCGATGGTTATCCGCGGTGATTCGCCGCTTTCAACCCAATAGGTTACGTTTGCAACCTCGGTCACGCCTGGCGCAAAGAAAGCAGGAATGAGCTTAAGTACGCGAATGCCAGAGAGGGCTGTTCCATTCACAGTTGTTCCGTTCGTGATGTTGTAGGCACTGAGGGAGAAGGTAGCGTTGTCGCCAGGATAGAGAACGGTCTTGAATTCCATTCCGCCACCGACTGAAACAATTGGGTTGACTTTGAGCCTGTACCTCTGCACCGAGAAGAAGCCCTGACCAGTTACGGAAGCGGCTGTTGAACCGGTGCCGACAGTTACATTCACATCAACTTCGTAATACCCGGAAGCAGATGGGGCAGTGAATTCTATCCTGCAAACAGTCATCATCATGAACGGGGAAGTGCTTTTTGTAATTGCACCAATCTGGGAATAGACTGAGGTGCCGTTTGTGTTTTTCACATCGGTTACGTTAATCGAACTGCAATTCACTTGTCCTTCTCCACCGTTGACGCTGCTGCCGACTGGGCTGTCGCTCGTCACGTTTACGACAATCACGTTCAAGCCTATCCTGCCGCCTGCAGCAAACGCACTCCATTCATCGTTGAAGAAGTCCTTCCGGGTTTCAAGCTCCACCTCAAAGGCGCTAACTGTGAAGGACGAGAAAGCGGTTATTTCCTTTCCAGCAATCGTAGAAACGACTTTCACATCATAGGTTCCCCTGAACGATTGGGGAGTAGCGAAGGAGTTGTTGTAATAACCTGGCAAGGAAGTGGCGTTCTGTTCATTCAAAGTGAAATTCACGACAGTGTTGTTGGGGAGTGTAACGAATGCATTAACCGTTAAACTCGTCTGGGGGTTTTGGGAAACGTCTCTCACCTTTGCTTGAATGAGAACCGTCTCACCAGGGTAGAAATTAGCAGTTGATTCACCGCCTGTAGTCATGGTGGCAACGGAAATCACGTAATCGGATTTCACGAAGAAAACGCTTCCAACTGCGCCTCTCTCAACGGAGAGAAAGTAAGCTCCGTCTGCAGTGTTTGGAATAGTGATGTTGTATGCAATGCTTCCAGTAGAATCAGTTACATTGCTCAAGCTTGAGATGGTCCACGACTGCCTGGACCCATCGTCGGAATAGACTTCGACTGAAGGATAGTAGTTGACGACAGGCGAGCCACTTGCATTTAGGATAGTGACATTCACGACAATGGTGTTGTTGGCGCTTGAATTGACTGCAAAAGGCGGCTTCTTGTTCACATAAGTAATCGTTCCACTTGAAACGTTTGTCACAAAGATTGTTATCGTCTTGGAAATCCCTTCCGAGGAAGCGTTTATAGTCATGTTGTATTCGCCGGGCGTAGTCGGCGCAGTCACATTCAATTCGGTTCCAGTGGTATTCGAGCTGTTGGTCCAATTGCATCCACCAGAAGGCACTCCTGCAGTGATGTTGACGAACCCCATTACCTGGTCGGGGTTGCTGGAGTTGTATATGCCGGCCACCACCGTGAAGTTGGAGCCAGGGGTTACTACGCTGTCTGCGTAGACTTTCATGAAATTCGCAGCAACGAAAAAACCAAACAAAGACAAGAAACCCAAGAATAAGAGACTAAAACGCCTCCCATGAAGGTTCATACACTACGCCTCCGCCTTAATTCGAATCAAACTGGTCGTGTTTATTAAACGCGAGACATTTAAAAACCTTTTGTCTAAGAAGAGAGGGTCCCATAACTCCAGTTTTTGTGCCGGCAGGGATTCAAATTGAGAAACTCCCTCTAAAAACACCTTAAAATTCTTCGCCTGAAGCAATTTCGTCAATCATACTTTTTGGGACATTTCCGTCTAATAGTTGCGGTGGGAAAAGACCGAGATTCCTAAAAGGACGGGCACAGTCATTGGGTGAGCTTGACTTCCACCAGTTTCGAGCCTTCCTTGCTCATCGCTACTCCGACGAGGCAATCCGCCTTGCGGTAAACTGTTTCATTGTGTGTGACGACGATGAACTGCGAGTCCTTGGAAAGCTCTTTCAACAACGCGACAAGCTTCAAACTGTTTTCTTGGTCGAGAGCGGCATCCGCTTCATCCAATATGTATATAGACGACGGGTTGTACATCTGGATGGAGAAGATGAACAATAAAGCAATAAGGGCCTTTTCGCCTCCGCTCATGAGCTCAAGGTACTTGAACTCCTTGTTCTCTAGCTGGACCTGGATGGTCAGCCCCCATTCCTGAAGGGGTTTTTCCTTTCCGTCCTCGCCGTATTTCTCTAGGAAGAGGCACCCGCTGCCTCTGAAGATTTGGGAGAAGAGCCGCTGGAAGTTGGAGTTGATGAGGTTGAAGGTGTTCATGAAGGTATTTACTTTCTTGCCTTCAATCTCCCTTATTAAATTGAGGACAGCCTCCTTTTCGTTCAACAACTGTTTGACCCTTGAATTCTGTTCATCAAATTCCTGCACTTTTTGGTCAAAGAGCTCCAAAGCCTTGAGGTTCACGCTGCCAATTGCGTCTAACTCTACTTGAGCTTCCTTCAGCCTTGAAGCGAGCTCAGGCCGGTCTTCGTCAGTTCTCTCCAGCACGGTAACGCCTTGGAAGGCGCTGAATTCAGCCTTCAGGTCAGCCAACTTCGTTTCTGCCGCCACCCTGCGCAACTGGTGTTCCTGAATCTCCCGCTCAATCCTTTCGCGCTCGAACTCCATTTTACCTTTTTCGTTCCCGAGCTTCTGAAGCTCTTTGTCAAGTTTGTCTCTTAAATCCATTAAATCTCTTAAAGTAGAAGAAACTTCTTTCTGTTCCTTTATTTTTTCTCTTAAAAAAAGAGTATTTTCTTTAATGAGCTTGTCACTCTCAACCATATCCTCCTTTGCTTTCTCAATTTCGTTCTGCAACTCAGCCACTGAACTCTCGTAACCGAAGTGCTCTTTCTCGTAGTACCTCTTCTGCGTCTTCAGCGTGGAAAGTGTGCTCTCGTATTGAGAGATTCTGATCTTCAACTCGGAGATCTTGTGCTCTTTTTCCTTTATCATCAACCCAAATTTCTGCTCTTTCTCAAAGTCGATCTTTTGCTTTGCATCCAAGGCACGGATGTTCAAATCCGAGAGCTTTCTGATCAACTCCGCTCTCTTCTCATCGCCAGCAAGCACCTCCTGCTCCAACACGTTGATTTCTTCCTCAAGGCTTTTTATGGCCGCAGCAATGTTCTTCTTCTTTTCAAGAATGCTCATCTCCTGCCCCGCCAGATGTTCTAGCTCTATTTGAAAAGTCTTGTCACTCAAATCAGCTTCAGCCTTCTTCTTCCTCAACTCATTCAATTCCTTACTCAAGTCCCCAAGCTCCTCATCTATCCTGCCTTTCTCGGACCTGCTTTCCTCCAGCTTCTTGTTCCATTCCTCTAAATCCTTTCGTTCCTTGAAAGGGTTTATCTTTTCTGAAACGATTCCGCCAGTCATAAGGCCAGAAGGCTCGATGAGCTCGCCCTCCAGGGTGACCATCCTAGTCCTTCCGATGAGCTCTTCAGCGTCTTCAAGCGTCTTCATCAACAGCGTGTTGCCACACACGAACTCGAATGCCTTACGGTATTTCTCGTTGAATTCGAGTAAGTCAATCAAGAAATCCACTGCGCCCTTGCTGGACTTGAGTTTCCTGTCCTCGCTTCCAAGAGGCACTGGTTTAATCCTGTCCAACGGAATAAAAGAGATCCTGCCGAGCTTCCTTTGCTTCAAGAACTCAATCGCTTTCCTCGCGGTCTTTGAAGAGTCTACAACCACATAGGTGAGCCGCGGCCCAAGCGCAACCTGGATTGGAAGGGAGTAACGCGAGTCATAGTTGCACAACGCTTCAACTGTTCCGTATACGCCGCTCAAATCCGATAGCTCGTCCACTGCTTTAGAGACTTCGGATTCCTTCACTGCCTCTAGCCTGGATTCAATGACGGTAATCTTCTCTCGTGCAAGCAGAATCAAATCATTCAACACAGTCAGCCGCTCGCTCAACTCCTTTTCTTTCTCCAGCAGCCCACCAAGCTTTTCATCCAATTGAAGCATCTGCTCCTGAATCTTTTCCCTCTTCAACAAAAGCTCTTTCCGCTTATCCCCCAGATCGTCGAAAACGCCGATTCTGAGTCTCTCCAGTTCCCGCTTCTTCAACTCCTGCTTTTCCTTCAAGAGTGAAACCTGGGACTGGACCTCTACAAGGGATTCCCTGCAGGCCAGCATCTCCTGGTTGCACTGCTCCAGTATTTGCTTGGCCTCGTAGAACTTTGAGGAAAAGTTTTTGGACTGGTCCATCAGCTTGGAGTATTCGCTCTGTTCGGCGTCAAGCAGCCTCTTCAACACGTCCATCTCGGACTGGTTTGAAGCAACCTGTTTTTCGCAGCCGATTATCTCGTCTCCAGCCCGCTTCATCACAAGTCCTAGCTCCATTGATTTTCCTTCGCTCCTGCTTATGAACTCCCTTTTCTCATCTATCAGCTTCCTCGCTTTCTCAATTTCCTGGGAAAGACCGTCAATTTCCTTCTGGAGAAGAATTTGCTTGGCTTCGCCTTTTTGCATGATCTGTTGGTTGATTGAATCTTTTTCAGCAAACTTGGCGCTGATGCTCTTCGCATGGGCTTCAATCAATTCCTTCACAGAAGCCAGCTTGCTGTTCAGGTCAAGAATAGAGTTTACCTCCTTCTCGAAATCCTTTTCATACGCCTTCACGTCCAAGTAAAGAAGGGTTGCCTTCAAGGACTCGTGCTCTTTCTTGAGGTTCACGAACTTTTCAGCATCCTCTTTTTCCTTCCTCAACTCCTTCAAATACCCTTCTTTCTCGTTGAGTATTGCAACTGCCTCCTTCATGCGGACGTCCACTGCATTCAATTCATTCATTGCTTCTGCTTTCTTCTGTTCATACTCCGAAATGTTGGCGATATAGTCTATGAGCGTCCTCCTGTTCTTTGGGCTCATCTCCACTATCCTCTGGACTTCGCCTTGCTTGATGATGTTGGATTTGAAGATGCTTTCTGAGGCAAGGAAATCCTCAACGACATACTTCTTCGCGCGCTTTCCATCCAAGGTATACTTGGTTTTTCCGTCTTTCCTCAGGAAGCGCTTGACCTCGTGCTTTTCGCCGTTGTCTCCTTCCAGAGCCACTGTCGCCTCTGCTACGTTGTGGTCCGCGAAGATGAGGTCGCTCGTCTTCCTCACGCGCATACTCTTTAAAGAGGATTCGCCGAACGTGAACAACAGCGCGTCGATCACGTTGCTGTTATGCACGAAGATGCCTTCGGCCAAGAAATTGTGGTTGCCTTCAACGCATAAATCGTAAACCCATTCCACACCAGCAGTTTCATTTAATTCCACAATCCTGTCCCAAAAAACCTGGGACGAAGCAAGCGTCAGAAGCAATTCTGAATTAACGTCCGCATCTGTTTTTTTCAGTAAGGAGATTACTTCAAGCAAACCGCCGCGGGTGGGGAAGCAACGGTTCTCGTAGTAGGCGCGTATCTTGCTTGGCTTTACAAACTTCAGCCGCCTTGCAGAATAACCTGCCTCCTCCAGCAGGTTTTTTATAACACTATTAGAACAGGGAATTACGTCAACGTTTGTGTTACCTGATTTGTTTGCCCGCGATTCAACCAATTCCTGAAGCTTGCGTTTTTTTTCAATGCTGAATTCAAGTGTGGAAAGCATTTTCCTTGCGTTTTCTATTCCGTAAACAGTCGCCCGGTAATAAGGGCGCTTTATTTTCAGCTCGGTGTTGGAAGCGAATTTCAACCCCGCGCTTGTTCGCGCTACAACCCCGAAGCGAAGCAATAGAAAAGACAATTGCGTTACAAGAGACTTGCTTGCAGAAGAATATTCCACGCACGCCCTAGTGTCTTTTTTCCCGGAAACGAAGCCATCGCCGTCAAACAACGCCGAAAGAAAGGCTTTAACGAAAGGGAGGGGAACTTGAAACAGGAGGGAAGGAACTTCTTTTCTTGAAGCATGTTGCTTTTCGTGCAGGCCAAACAACTTGTCCAAAAAAACAGTCACAACCTTAGATGAAAGTACTAGAAACTTTTTTTCGCCGGAGGAGCATTCCGTGATGTTGCAGCCGAATACCCTAGACGCGCATTCCCTGAAATCGTTCCTAAGCTCTGGCGAGTCGTTGAAGAAAAACACCTCGTTATTGGCTACTCTCCCCTCCGAGATAACATAGCCCAAGAACTTGGCAAGTTCCAGCGAGAATCCAACGGGCAGGCGAATAGCTTTCCTCTGGTTCTTTGCCTTCACTTCGCAAAGCAATTCGGTCGCCTCAATTTGGTTCAGTACAAGAAATTGCGTTAGCCTAAATGCGTCGTTCAGCTTGATGGACTGTCCGTCAATCAGTCCTTTTAGAGTCGTTTTGCTCAGTCCAGCTTCGCTGGCAATCTGCTTCCATTTCTTTCTATCAAATGCTTTCCTGCTTCGCAAAAGGGTGCGAAGCCGCTCGCATCCCCGTCCCAAATACAGGCTGTTCGGCTGTTTAGCTAATTCGAGAACGAAATTCAAGAGCTTTTCTTCAACAGGAAACTCACGGGGAGTTGCGATGAAAGAGCCTTTCTTCAATTCGTCTGCGTGTGCTGAAGTTATCATCCCGTCTTTGATTGTCAGAACAGGGTGATAATAGGTGGTTACAACTGACTTGCCGCCGGCAGTTTTTATTTCCAACAGTTTTTCAGGGGATTTTCTCTTCACAAACGCCTGGACGCGCTTTTTTTCGATTTTTCCTGTAAGAGGATTCAACGACAAAACGGATATTCCTCGGTCGGTTTCCAGCGTCATCTCACCGTCTTCCAAAAAATCCTTTGACTGCGAAGCCTGCAACTGAGACTCGACAATAGCACTGATTGGCTTTAAATTCCCGTCCGAGAGGAAAACCAGGGAATCGCCTCTCAAACACTTCCCGCTGCCGTTCGGACCCACTATCGTTGAAATGCCTTTATCGAACTGAATTGCAGCAGAAGGAAATGACTTGAAGTTCTTCAAGATGACTTTGCGCACGAACATTTACACTACCCTCTTGCTCTATAATAACCACGATGCAAAATAACTCTGGATGGGATATTACACCTAAAAGAATTTTAAATGTTGCCGACCCCCGCTGGAATGTTTTTATAATTCCTCGCGTTCTATTAATCTCATGGCAAGGCCGAGGAAGTACGGGGATTTCGAAGCGTTGAGACCGGAGCTCCAAGGGTTCGCTGAAGCGCACGGGGGCTTGAGCAGGCGGCTGCTTCTTGAAAAAAAGCGTAATGATTTACTGAAGGCGGTGTCGCAGTACGGCGGGTTTAAAACAGTCAAAGAAAAGCTGGGGCTGCCAGCAAAGGAGCTGAAGAAGCAAGTTGCTAGACCGAACAGGCCTTCGCTTGAAGATGTGCTGGCTGCGAAAAAAGGCGATGCGGAAGCAATCAAGCGGGTTTTGGAAAAAATAGACCCGTTGATAAAAAGCATTGCACGGAGCAAGGCACCGTATCTACAAAGGGGCGGCGAACGGGCTGACATGGACGTCGAAGACCTCGTTCAAGTGGGAAGGCTTATCCTTCATAAGAAAATGCCCGAATACGACCCGGAGCTGGAAACTGAATTCAGCACATTCATTACTCCATGGATTAAGCAGGCGATGGACAGAAGCATGGGCAAAGAAGCTTTCAAGCTCCGCGTGCCTGAATACCAGCGCCTTGCATGGAACAGAATGAACCGAGTTAAATCGAATTTCGAATCAAGAGAAGGGAAGCCGCCGACGCAAGAGGAATTGAGGAAGGAGCTCGGGTGGAGCTTGGAAAAGCTTGAGAAAACTCAATCACTTGCGCCTGTGATGGAAGGAGCGGGTTCAACTGACGAACCGGTTTCGCCAGAATCCGAGGGAACGCGGGGCGAGCCTTTTGCCGCACCTCCAGTTGAAACAATGGAGCAGAGGATTGGCAGGAAAAAACTAAGGCAGACGCTCCTAGAGGAAATAGAAGCGAGGCTGGATGCCCGCGAGCAAAAGGTCATTCTTGAAAGGCACTTGACCGAACCGCAAAGAACTTTCGAGGAAATTGGAAGCGACCTTGGCGTGAGCCACAGCAGGGCGCAGATTATCGAAAAAAGGGCGAGGAAAAAGCTCGCGAGAAGCCCCCGCCTCTTCGAGCTCAAGGACCTGCTGGAGGAATAGTCTGATTTCAGTTTGCCCAAGCTCGCTGGGGTTTGTCTAAGAATTCTACAAACCCAGTGTCTTTTCTTTGAGTGGCATACACGTTGGAAAATCGTTTGTTTGCCGCTTAGTACCTACCTAAACAAAAAACAACAAAGCAAAAAAGCACCAGGAAACCATTCATAAAACGACCCGTGCCATGGGGAGAACACTTAAAATCCCCTGCTTCTTTTTTATTTCATGAGCCCCATGCCTCCGTCCAAATACAGGGACTTCAACGTCTTCAAGAAAGACGTAGAAAAGCTCTGGAGAGAGTATGGAAAATTTCCATCCAATGATTTTCTTAGGGGACTTAAGAGATTCGATTTGATAAAAGGATTCAAGTACCATGGTGGATTCAGGAACGTGCGGGGGGTGATGGAAGCACCGCCTACTGAATCTCCGTATCGAGATTTCGCAAAGCTTGAAACCGAGCTGAGGAAACTCGTTGAGAAGCACGGGGAACTTAGCAACCCTATTCTCAAAAGAGAAAAAAGAGGGGACCTGATCTCAGCTATAGACAACTTCCACGGCGGGCTCAACGCAGTAAGGAAGAAAATGGGGTTGCCAGTCGTATTAACACCCAAGCCACTGAGCCCAATGAGGGACTGGAGCTTTTTCTCAATTGAATTAAAAAAGTGGATGGAAGCGCATGAAGGAGGATTCCCGACTCACGCACAACTGCAAGCGGAAAAAAGGTCTGACCTGATTCTCGGAATGAATACGCACGAGGGATATCCTGCCGTGCGCGAGCGGATGGGCATTGAGCCCGAGAAAAACCCTTTCACTGAATTCAACAACCTGCGGAAAGCACTGGCGCCCATAATCAAAATGCACGGTGGAAAGTATCCTTCTCCGGCGCATATTACAAAAAACCATCCAGAACTAGAACATGCCATAAGATACTACCATGGCGGTCATGTGGCAACCCGCCTCCGGTTGGGCGTAGAACCAGTAGGCAGGCCCCCGCATCCTTTTGAAGACAAGGAAACATTCTTGAATGCATTGAAGGCAGTTCGCGAGCGTTTGGGGCGCCAGCCTACTCAAGACGACTTGATTGCAGAAAAACGCTTTGACATACTCTATTTCCTGAACAAAAAAACTCACGGCACCTACAGTGAGATAAAGAAAGACCTGAGGTGGCTGAAAGAACCCAAACCAAAGAGAAGGAAACTAAAGTTTTCAAGCAAAGAAGAGTTTATGGACCAATTGCGGGGGATAAGAACCGAGTTCGGTAGAAGACCAACTCAGGAGGAAGTGTTTCGGATTGGTGGAAGGAACTTCGCTACCGCGATAAGAAACAAGCACTATGGCTCGTGGGACGCGATAGTGGATAAACTCGGATGGGAGCAAACTTTTTACACGAACCAGTTCCGTAACGAAGGAAATGCGGTTGCAGCAATCGCACCCGTAGTTGAAACACTGGGACGTTTTCCGAAAAGAGAAGAATTAAGAAGCATGGGGTTGGGTTCACTTGTTTACGCCATCTCAACATGGCACGGAGGGCTTGAAGCATTCAAGAAAAAAGCAGGCTTCCCGAGTAAGAAAATGAAGAGACGCTCTTCTTATGCTGACCCACAGAACCTTGTTACGGAGCTACAAAAGATTTTCGGCAGCAGGGATGTCAGCACTCCATTGCTGATTCAGTTGAAGAGATTCGATTTGCTTTACGGAATAGAAGTAAACGGCGGGTTGTCCCAGGTGTGGAAAGGAATGAGGGAAATGCGTAGATACAGTGAGCTCAAGGAAGAAAGCCCCACTTACATTGCAGTTGCTGAAGTTGTTGCCGCTGCAAAAGGTGACACAGAAGCGCTGGATGTAGTTTTAAAGAAAATGGACCCGCTGATAAGAAGATTCGCGCGTAAAAAAATAGTAGAAGGGTATAGGGGTATGTAAAGGTCTGCATTGGAGTTCAATGACCTCGTCCAAGTAGGGCGCATGGCCGTGATAACGAAAGTAAAAGATTTTGACCCCCTTCGCGGCCGTTCCTTCAAAACATTCATTGGCCCTTATTTGAAGGGTTGGATGGACCGAGCTAGGGACAACTTGGGATTCCAAATAAGGGTGTCGATCCCAACTCTGGATGACTGGAATAAAATGCAGAACAGGATAATCGATTTCGAAAAAGAGCACGGAAGGAGGCCTAGGGTTCGCGAGCTAAGCAAAGAACTCAACTGGAGCGTGGAAAAAGTAGAGAAAACCCTTTCCCTCGAACCAATGCTTTCCACGACTTCGTTGCACGCAGAGCCTGAAAGGGAGGAGGAAAAAGAGCTTGAGCCGGCGGAGAGGATTCCTCGGAAGGGGTCAGTAAGTGAAGTTGCGGAGGCGCGTGAGCTGATGAGAGTCCTCTATGATGGAATCAACAAACTGCCTCCGCAGGAAAGGAGCGTGATAGTAAGAACGTGGGGGCTTTTTGGAAACGAGGCTGTCACACAAGAGCAGCTGGCTAAGGAAATGGGAGTCCATCCCAAAACGGTGAGTAGGCTTGAGAAAAGAGCGAGAGAGCGGCTAAAGAACAACCCCCGTTTAAGAGACATAATTTAAATAAAGCTCTGTTGAAAAGAGAGCGTCCAATAATTCTATTCTTTGGTTTTACTGAAGCCTTCCCTAAATGCGTTGCCTCTAAAGAAACACAAAATTGTTTCGTTGCAAGCAGAAAGGCATTTCGTCGCTCGTGCTTTTTTGGACAGTCTCTGTTGAAAATGTCCTCCTCGTAGTTTCACTGTTTTTGTGAAAGCAGAATCCAGCGTTAGACGCGTTTTTTGAAGCCAGGTAGCTAAACTTAGGATTTCGCAGTTTTTGCCTCTAAAAAACTCCAAGATCTTCAACTAAGCCATTTAAATAAAAAAGCAAAAAAAGCCGGGGTTTGCTAAACAGTCAAAAACGTTTTTTCACCTATTCGATGAAGATTCAATGCCTCAGCAGAAAACCTCAATGCCATTTTTTCAATCTCTCGGTAAGACAGCCCCGAAACTTCAATCCTCATGCCATCACCTCATTACGCACAGTCTGAAAGGAATGTGTTTCAATGTGCCATTGTGTAAAAAGAAGAGGCACTGCGGTTATAAACGAAGCGGGGGCGGTTTTCCAGTCGCAGAGCAATCACAACGGAGAAACAACAGAGGAAAAAAAGAAAAAGAGGTCCAAAGCAGGCGGTAGAATGGAGAGAATTCCAAGCGTAAGAAAAAAGAAAGCAAAAAAAGAGGAGTCAAGAATCAGTTGTGCGGCATGATGAACTGGGTGTAGATAACGACTATGATGATGATCAAGACTATGACCGCCAGAATGTACTTCAAGTCCACTTTCTCAATCGTGAAAATAGGCTGAGGAGGGGGGGTAACAGCTTTCTCTGCAATTACGTCGGGCGAAGTATAGTTTGCTAAAACATCTTTAGTGAGTTGCTTTTCAACGGTATAGTTAACGGTTTTCTTCTGTCCTGGGTCCAGGTTGTCAAATATCCACTGAACCACAATGCTCTTCTTCTGCGATTTGACCGTATCGTTTCCAACGAATCGGATTTCCTTTACGCTCCTGCGAATTCCTCCTAAACCAATTCTGGAAACGCCAGCAAGCTCACTAGCACTCTGATTCTCTATCTCCATGGAAGTATTCATGGGTTTTTCCCCACCGAACACGAGCTCGCTTATTTCCTTCGCGACCTCCTCAGGAATGCTTTCCTTAATCAACAAATTCTTCAGCGAAACATTGTTGGGGTTTTCTATGGTTATTGTAATGGTGGAGTAGTTGGCCAAGTAGGTTCTCCCAAACCGGTCAGTCTTGTTCGCCTGGTAAACAAGTAGCTCCCTTGTTATGATGACTTCAGGCAGTTTTTCTCCCTCTCGCAACTCGAGAACGCTTACGGTCCTGTTGAAATTCTGTACGCCCCGCTCTAGGATGTTTATGGTGCTTACTGGTGGAGGCCTGAATAAAATCTCTGGGTGCGTCATTTGCAGAAAGAAGAGAACGAATACAACTGCATAGCATATCAGGAGCAGAGCAGCTGTTCTGTCCTTAAGATTCCTCTTAAGGCCCACCACACCGATCAAAGTAAGAAGGATTGCAGTAAAAATGAGAATTACAATGACAAGGTCCCAGCTGACGACAATAGAACCCATTTAACATCATCGACACTTTTTACTTCACGGTATCTTTTATACCTTGCCTTCGGGGTTGGGAAAAGCAGGAGGAAATGAAATTAGCCTACCTTGATTTCTTTACCGCTTTTTTTCTCTTCCTTTTCAGGCTCCTTTTTCTTGAGTATTACCTCAAGGATGCCGTTCTTGTAGGTTGCTTTAGCATATTCTCCCAAAACCTTGGCAGGCAACTTAATTGTTTTCGCGAACTTCCTCTGAGGGTCGTCTACGGAAAGGTTAAGCGTCGAGTCGGTGATGGTCAGCTTTATATTGTTCTTCTCCACGCCCGGCAACTCTGCGACAATCCTAATCTCTTCCTTTTCGTTCATCACGTCCACCAGAGGCTGCTCTCTCTCCTCAGCCAGTTTTCCTTTTCCGGGCCTTCCTACGTTGCTAAAATGGCTTGTGTGCAGCTTACCGTCAGGACCCGTCCAACTGATTTCAACATCCATTTCCTCCATTTTCGGCGCCCTTGCCTCGCCAATATCATCCAGCATGTCCATTTCCTCCAGCATTCTCTTAAACCGGTTTATGGTGCTTTCTGGAAAGAAGTCATTCATGTCCCCGAATAAAGCTGAGAAAATATCGTCGTCGAAAGGGCTTCTTTTTTTCATTTAACCACCCTCATGCAGTATACGTCTTGCAATACAATTACTCAGTCAAGGTTTAAATAATTTGAAGCAGCAAAGGAATAACATGCGCTACTCAGAAGCGCTTCCTGAGCCCCTTTCTCGTGAGAGTCTCGTTTCTCTCCTTGCGTGAAGCCTCTGGTGGAAGCGGAGTCTGCTTAAGCTCGGTTTCAATGAGTTTTATGAGCGTAGCCGCATGGATTTCCTCGTCTCCGATGACCATCGCCCGCGTCTGTCCGTCCGCTCTGAAAAGCCTGACAAAAACCAAGGGATACCTCGAAATAAAAATAAGGGGAAATTCCCTGACAAACACTTTCTTGATGAAGTAAAGAAAGCCTTTCTCGGGATAAAACAAGAAAGAATCCAAGGTAGTGAACTCCGCTTCATACTCGACGAAGCCACGCACGACCCGCGCCCTCACTTTCTCGAGCGGGAGTCCGACCACAAAATCTTTTTGGGGCGCGGCAATCAGATTCAAATCAAAGAAAATGAGGAGGGATATGACAGTTGCCCGCAGGATAAGGAAGGATAGAAGAGAGATTCCAAGGATTACCGCGCTCATCAACAAGTAATTCTTTATGAAAAACAAGTAAGGGACGTAAAAAATATAGCCTAAGGCAATGCCCATGAGAAGCAGGAAAGTAATTACTATGGCATTATTCATTAATAAAAGAAATGTGAATGTGCGCCATAGGTACCGCATTGTCATGCTTTCATAAAGAAGCTGCAGAATAAATACCTTGATAACAAGCCCCTCTGCTTTGAAAAGAGGCAGAGAGTGAGATTGGAAAGGAGAGAATGAGAACGAGTGCTGGTGAAGGGAAACAAGAGCCAGAGGGAAATTCAAACCCTTACTAGAAAAATAATAAACCCCAGCCACCCACATTATCACGTAGCCCCGTAGTATAGCAAGCCCGACTTTTTTGCTACGGCAAAAACCTCGACTAAAACAACACTCCTCCCAAAGCACTCCACTAGCCCCATCACATAGCGGCCAAGCATAGGCACTTCTTTTCTGCGAAAAAGACCTGCACTAGAAAAATAATAAACCCCAGCCACCCACATTATCACGTAGCCCCGTAGTATAGCGGCCAAGTATAGCGGGCTTTGGACATAACTTTTTCTTTCTTGTAAGAAAACCTGGGAAAAGAAAAAAATCTTGCTTTGAAAAAGAAAGAAAAACCTAGGAAAAAGAAAGAACAGTTTGGAGGAAACCCGTTGACGGCAGTTCGAAACAAGCCTCTTTTCTTTTAGAAAAAGAAAAGACCCTTGGGAGAAAAGAAAACCAAGACTCGGCCAACGAGTATTAACAACTGTGTGAAGCCAAACGAAAGGAAAACAGGGCTTCACGCAGTTAAATAACTGTATGACGCCAAATGAAAAAAACAGCAAGGCGTCATGCAGTTAAAAGACCTGCGGCCGGGAGCTGGTCTTTAAAATCTGCCCGGGGCTACTATCGTTATTCTATTCTTAAGCTAACTAGACGATCAAACGGAGAGTGAGAAAATGGGAAAAACGAAAGGGCATTACTTGAGGGTAATCGCAAAGGCGCTTCAGGAAAAATATCTGGGAGCGTTCAGCGAAGACTACAAGACAAACCACGAAAAGCTAAAAGAGCTCGGTATGTTAAGTTACTCAAAGGAAGCGAGACACAAGCTGGCTGGAGAAATCGTGGTTGAAATAAGGAAAGCCCACAAGAGGGAAGAGGAAGAGTAAATGAAGTTAGTAATTGAAAAGGCGGATAAGAAAGATTTGGATGAACTGCTTGAATTGTCCGACCGGCTCCTTCGGCAAATGATGGAAATTGATAAAGAAATTAAATTGATTAAAAATCACGGACCGCTTAAGAGAAAATACTACCTTACTGAACTCAAGAACCCCAATTCTGTTTTTTTCAAGGCAGTCTGTGATGGAAAGACCGTTGGATTCGTTTTTGGCACACTGAAAGAAGGCATTCCCATCCTGAAGGACGACGATTACGGAAACTTGAACGAAATATATCTACTGCCAGAATTTCGAAGAAAGGGCATCGGCCATAGGCTGATGAAATCAATGAGGCAGTGGTTCAAGAAAAAAGGAGTAAAATGGATGCGATTGTACGCTCTAGTAAAAAACAAAAGAGCGCAAACCGCTTACAAGAAATTCGGCTTCATGGAATTCAGGAAAATCATGCGAATGAAGGTCTGAATGCGGGAAAACAAACCAGTCTAATACTGTTTTGCAACGTATGCAACTGCCTTGGCAGCTTTGCCGCATATAATGCATTTGCCAGCTGGTTTTTGGTTTTCTCCGTAAAGCGTTCCCCTCACTTTCCCTCCGCCTGTCTCGTATTTTATGATGTCCGCACACTCCTTTCCTTCACTTTCAAGAGAACACAACTCAAGTTTAACAAAACCACCTTTTTCAACCATTTTCTTTAGCTCTTCCCGCGAATCGGCGGAGCGAATGTTTTCCTTCAACTCCCTTTCTGCATTTTCAACAAGGTTTTGGAAAATGCTGTTCCCTGTGTCCTTTATTCTTTCTTCTGCATCCCCTTCCTTGACCCCAATCCTTTCTCGGGTGTCTCTTCTAGCGAGCGTAAGCGTTTTTTCCTTCAACTCCTTTTCTCCCACCTCAATCCTTATGGGAACGCCGCGCATTTCCCACTCGTTGTACTTATAACCTGGGGTTTTCTCCGAATCATCCAAGTCCACGATGAACTTTTTCTCCAAACGCTTTTTCATCTCCCTGCAATAGGTGAGGAGTTTTTCGGAACCACTTGCCTTCCTAGGAATAGGAATAATCACTGCTTGAACTGGCGAAAGCGAAAAAGGCAATACAAGACCTCGTTCGTCTCCATGAATAGAAACCAATGCGCCAACCATCCTCCAAATCCCTGGCCCAAAGCAGGTCTGAAAAACAAAGTGCTTTCCGCCCTTTTCGTCCACGAATTTGATGTCAAACGGCTTTGAAAAGTTCTGGCCAAGCAAGTGAGTTGTCGCTACTTGAAAAGCCTTGCCGTCAGGCAGGAGGCAGTCGCATGCGTAGGTTTCAACTGCTCCAGGGAATTTGTCCCAATCAGGTCTTTTGAAAATAAGCACAGGAAGGCCCAAATGCTGCAACAAAATTTCTTTAGCAATCCCCAAATCCTTTCCAACCTGTTCCTTTGACTCCTCTTCCGTTGCGAACGCGTCATGTGCTTCAATCCAAAGGAATTCCCTGCCCCGAAGGAAGGGATTGGTCTCGGCTTCAAAGCGGAACATGTTGGTGCTTTGATAAAGTTTCAGCGGGAGATCAGATCTGCTTTGTATCCAAAGAGAGTAAAGCTGGTAAAAGGCGGTTTCAGAAGTCGGCCTCAATGCGAGCTTTCTCTTCAATTTCTCCCCCCCTGCTTCAGTAACCCAGAAAACGTTGGGAGAAAATCCTTCAACATGCTCCTTTTCTTTCTCAAAGTTTTCTTCAGGAATTACGAGAGGGAACAAAACAGGCTTGTGGCCATCTTTTTCAAGCGCTTCCTCGAAAAGTGAATAAATTTTCTTGATGATGAACATGCTCCAAGGCTTGTGCACTATAAAACCCTGAACGTTATAGCGGACATCAGCCAAATCAGCAGCATAGATGATAGTGTTATACCATTCCGAGAAATTCTTTTTCTTGTCCGCCTTGAACTCCCTTTGTGATAGCATGCCCATGAAAAACCACCGTAAGCAGTATATAAGTTCACTACAAGAATTTTCCTATAAGCACTGAATCAAAGTGCCTTCCATCACGAACAAACTTTCTTTTTCTAACTCCCTCTATCCTGAAACCAAGTTTTTTGTAAAAACGCAGAGCGCGCTTGTTGTCTGAAAATGCCTCGTCCTCCAGTTTTTCTACGCCAATTGACTTAGCATAATTGAATAGCTCACGCATTAAAATCCTTCCGATGCCTTTCCCCTGAAAACCTTCATCGATGAAAATACCGAAATTTGCTACGTGCGAAGCCCTGCCGCGGCCGAGTTTCAGGAAAGCTCTTCCGATCACAATCCCGTCCAAGGCAGCCACAACTGTTTTTCCATCAAAATCCCTTAAACGGGACAAAAACCGCTTTTTATACTTCTCAAACGAATAGGAGGAGAACAAAAGGAAGTTGTTAACCTTTTTCTGTCTCTGTATCTCCCAAAGCCTCTTTGCGTCAGCGGGCTTCGCTTCCCTTACTTCCAAGGAAAAACCATCAACCTCGTAAAAAACGCGCTGGAATTTCTTGAGCCTAACTGCCATTTTTCCACGTAAGTATTTCGGAGTCGCAAGATATTAAAAGTAGTGGTGAGTAGAACAATATGAAACAGCTTTTTGCTGCGGCAAAAACCTGGGAAAAAACAAAACAGCCCTTTGCCTTTGGGGCAACAGCCCTAGGGGAAAAGCAATTCTTTGGTGAAGCTTTCTTCAAAAGAAAGGTTCCTGGGAAAAAGCCGTTTAGAGGTTTGAGTTGGGGTTAAATGATTAGAATTG
>JACRGE010000078.1 GCA_016212465.1 Microcaldota archaeon | reverse complement strand
TCCTTCAGCGTTCCCTTGAACTTTGCTTCAGTTGGGCACAACAACTTTGCATTTGAAGGCAGCTTCAAGTCAGCGGAATAAGTTCCTTTGAGCGTAAAGCGGTTTAGTTTAATCACTATTTCCTCGGGAATGCCTTCTGGAGCAAATCGCGTGGGTTGTGGAATCCACCCAGTCTGCGTGGGGTAACTCCAGCTGAATGGCTGGAGCATGCCTGGAACCGGGGAATAAGGATAGGGCTGGAAGGGCGCAAGGCCTTCGACTTTCACTGTGATGGGAATCCTTCTGGTCAAGCCAGGACCTAGTTTCACATACAAGCTTCCCTTTTGTGTCATGGAAGGCAGGGGCTGGTAAAAGTCTGAGGTATACTCAGCTGAAACCTGGATCTCGTCCTTGGTGCATATGTCTGCTGTTACAGTAGCAAAGTCTCTTCTCGACATCTGCGAAAGGTACGGACCTTGGAAGAAGGAGGAAGAATACGGCGAATAGGATGAAATCCCTTGGCAGAATGGACAAACCTGTGGATTGGAGCATATAGGGGACATCATCGTGTCTGCCCTGCATTGCAACGGATAATTCGCGGGATATTGGGGTGGAACGAAGGGAGGAGTCATCGTAATACAGTAAATGCAGCCCCGGGGGTTGTAGCAAATGTTTGGAACCATGCATTCAGGCGAAATGCCTGAAACATAAGAGGGATTGAATTCATGACCATATGGATAGGAGCCCTGCGGATACCCAGAACCAAATCCGATGCCGTAACCTGTTCCATAGCCTGGAGTGGAGAACCCATAGCCTGCCCCGTAAGCTCCGGCGTAGCCTCCTGCATAACCGCCTCCATAGACGCCGTAACCCGGAGTTCCGTAACCGGTCCCATAGCCTCCATAACCTGAAGTTCCGTAACCTGTTCCATAGCCTCCGTAACCGTATCCGCCACCGAATCCGAATGTGGGGTAGCCATAGGAATAGGGTTGCGTAAGAGCTCCGTCTCTTTTCTTGAAGCCCTCTATCCTGCACTCCTCTGGGTCTTCGGGAAGCGAGACCTTGAAGCTCACTGTATCCTGGGGGTTTTCTTCGCTGACCTTCAGCGCAATGCTCCTGGGGAGTACGGGCGGGAGCACGGTAGGCGACGGAGTGGGAGTCGGTTCTGGTGACGCAAACACTTTCACTCTCGTCAACACTTCTTTCGTTGAAACGCTTTTCTTGTTTATTCTCGCGTTAAAGAGAATCATGCAATCCGTGTCAGCTGTCGTCCCTTGTTTCACTTCAACTGAAACAGTTTTGGAGTCCTTTAGGTTGAATGACTCGGGAAAGATTTTTAGGATGGAGCCAGACGCATTTGCGCAGGAGACAGAGGAGGTGATGCGTGAGCGAAGCGGCAGGAGGGAAGCGACCGTAACCTGTTGCCTTAACGCTTCTTTAGTTGAGTCTCCTTCAAAAGAAAGCGTGTCAGGCTCTACTTCAATGAAATCAGTTGCATAAACATCTATCGTGCAGGCATCAAAGCTCTTGTAACCCTCGCCGCTCACCTTCACTCCCAAAAAACCAATTGAAGAAGGAGTTACTTTAATAGAGTATTTGCCGTCTTCCCCATTGCCGACCGTTCCATCGCCTTGAACATCTATTTGATTGCCGTCAAGCGGAGTGCCGTCGCACTCGTATATGGAAACGTGCGCGTCCTTGACTGGATTCCCGAGCTTGTCGGAAGCAGTTACTTTCACAGTTCCTTTCTCGCCTACTATCAGTTCAGACGGATAAACATCTACGTTCAAGGGATTGGTTCCAGTAACCTCAACGAGGCTCTGCACAACCTTCTTTCCGTCGGCGAAATGGATGATGAACTCAATGGAGGCAGTTCCAATGCGGATTCCTTTCAGCCGAATGGAGCCGGTTTTCTTGCTCTTGGGCGGGACAGAAACAGGCAGGCGGGTTTCTTTTGAAGAGATGCTGGACGATTCCGTTGACGCAGTTTCCTCCAGGGAAGCTGTGGACATGCCCAGCACGTTCACGTAATCGCTTCTTACTCCAATGGATTCAATCTTTTTGTCGGAGAATAGAACAAAGTTGGCGGTAAACTCTTTGCCGAGCTCAACTGGAAATCCTTCACCGCCTCTTTCGCCGTTAGGGGATTCAAATGAAAACCTCGTGCAAAGTCCTTCTTCACAAACAAGCGGCTCTCCACTGACTGGGATTGTTGCACTAACCGTTTTCGCTTTGCAGAAGTCCTGGATCTTCAGGACCTCTCCGGCAGCGACTCTTGCCCTGAGTTCCGCGGTGAGCTCTTCATCAACTGGAGTAGTGTAAGGAGTTCCGTTCTTTATCGCGTATGCCCTGTAATAGAACTTTATCTTGTCTCCGACAGCAGCTGTTTCCTTCACGTAAACGTCGAAATCAAGTTCCTTGGTTCCAACGAATCCCTTCGGGAACTCTATTTGAACCCACTTAAGCAAATCATTTGACTCAGCTTCTACTGCAGAGCAGTTCTCATCCTGCTTTGTTGAAGAGTAGATTACAGGCGCATCAAACTCAATGCTCTCTATCCCAGCAACATCCTCGTAGACGTCTTCCTTGTCGCCTATCCTGAGATAGAATCCACCGCGTTCTACGGACGGGAACGTTACCAAAAACTTAGCTCGGTATACCTCTGCTCCGGCGGTCTCCAAAACCCTGCGGTCTCCCTTGTAAAGCCCCAGGAATTTTATACTCAAACCAGTGGACGAGGGATAGAGGAAGATCACAACCTTTTTTAATTCGCCTGGTTTCAGGGTGAGGGGGGAGGAAGTGGCTTGAATGAAGTTTTGGGCGCTCGCCAGAATAGAGAATTCCCTTCCGCTGGGAAGCTCGAAGTAGCAGGTTCCATTCTTTGAAGAGCATTCGGCTATCACTGCTCCCTCGATGACAATAGAGATGCTTGCGGAGGAGATGGAAGCATTTGATAGAATGTTTTTGGCGGTGACCTCCAGACGCGCCTTGGGTGCCTCTAGTGCAATAGTCAAACTCGTTTCATCCGAGACTTCAACAACGCTGCTCCTGCCGAATTTGGTTCCGCGTGAAGCAACTGCGTAAACGGAATATGGCTTGCCTTCCCATTCTCTTGGAATCCTTGTGGTTGCAACTCCGTCCGCGTCTGTCGTCATGGCGGGTATGCCTAAGAAAAAGCCGTCTTCCCTGTAAAGAGAGACCTGCGCGTTAGCTGCGGGATTCCCGTCCTCTTGGACAACGACTTCTGCAGAAACATAGTTTTCCTCTGACTCCTTTTCAAGAAGGAAGGTCTTTGAATCACCTGCCTTGAGCTCTGGATAAAAACCAGGCAGGAAATCAAGTGCGTAAGCAGTTGCATAAAAGGTTTTGCCGGCTGCGACAGAAAACTTTGCAGCACCATTTTCGTCAGTGAACTCTTTTGCAACCAGTTTGCCAGTTGTTTTGTCAAAGAGGTTTATTTCAGCGTTTCCGATCACCGCATTATCCTCTTTGTTCCTGACTGAAAAAACAATCTCGTTCTTTGGCTTTTCCTCAGGCTTTTCAGGTGCGGCTTCAATGCGAATGATCTCTAATTGCAGAGTGTCCTCCATCGTAACGGTTTCCTCGCCGGCATACTCAAGATATTTCCCAGCGGGATCCTTGGCGGTTATATAAAACTCTTTGCTCAACTCCACGTTTTTGAATGAAGCAAAACCGTCTTCACCACTGATTTCATCCCTGTAAGTTCCTTGCGTAACCGCGTCAATGAGCTTGACTCGAATGTTTTTCGCGGATTCCTCGGTCTTGCTGTCCACCACCCTTACCTTGAGTGTGCCAACCTCTTTTTCCGCTTCCTTCGCCTTGAGGATTATCTCAACTCCTCCCTCCAATTGAGTCTTGTCAGCACTCATCTCGTTCTTCTCAAAACCCTCTTTTTCCGCAGTCAAAGTCGCATGCTCCGGGATTTGCTCAAGCTTAAACTCAGCTACGCCACCGGAATTGGTTCGCACAGTGGCAGGTGTGCCGTCGTCAGTTGCAAGCGTAACGTCTGCTCCAGAAACCACGTGGTTGTCCTCATCAACGACATTGACTCTCACGCTCTTCAGCTCAAGCTTTTCCCGCGAAAGGCTTATGGTGACACTGGTTTCCTCGCCTTCTATCGCGGCTTCATTTTGCTTATAGCCTTCCGCAGAGGCTTCCGCGCTCACGCTTGCTCCAGATGGAATGAATACCTTCTTGAAGGTTGCAACACCACTAGTGTCC
Organism: Microcaldota archaeon; assembly: GCA_016212465.1. Classification (GTDB taxonomy): domain Archaea; phylum Micrarchaeota; class Micrarchaeia; order Norongarragalinales; family JACRGE01; genus JACRGE01. The sequence continues at coordinate 624 of JACRGE010000078.1, read as the reverse complement.
GTGTTCGCGCTCTTCTTGACCGCGCCGTTGATCAAGAGATTTACTTTTGCATTCGGCAACGGACCATAAGCATCCTTTACAGTCACCGTAAGATCAAGTGTTTTTCCAGTGAAATAAGACTGGTAGACGAAGTAACCCACTGCGACTAATACAATCAGCACAAGCAAGGGGATTAAAACCCGGGGGTTGGGGACTCCCTTTTCCTCAAGGCTTGCAACAAAATCCTCCCAGCTTTCAGATATGCCCATAAGCGAATGCAACCCCTAATATTACATTAATTACATTACAGGACTAAAAGATAATATAAAAACTATACTTAAAAACCTATTCGTTTGGAGGCCGGCAGTTGAGCAAATGAAACAAAAAATTTTCCACCGCATCGCAAACTCTTTGGAAACCCTCCAGCAAGCAACTGCTCTACGCAAAAACTCTTTCTCCATTCTTTCTTAGGTTCTCCAATGATATGGCAGCCAAAAAACGGGAAAATGGATTATGACACAAGCTTTGCGTTCACTGGCTTTGCAACCCAGCAGAATAGGTTCGGCTGCTCGGGATTCACGCGGAACCTCGGCTCAAAATCAACGAACCTCAGGTTAATGCCCGCATCAACTTTGGTTATGTAAG
>JACRGE010000077.1 GCA_016212465.1 Microcaldota archaeon | reverse complement strand
TTGGACAAGCTGCTGAAAAAGCTTGAAAATCAGGTGGTTATAGTAGAGGGGTTGCGGGACAAAGACTCCCTGAAGGAAGCAGGCGTAAACTGCAGGGTATTGACATACGGCAATGGTGCGGAAGCGCTTGCTGAGAAAGCAGTTGCGCAAGGTACAAAGAGCGTGGTGTTGCTCTTTGATTTTGATGAAGAAGGAGAAAGAAAGATGAATGAAGTTGAATGCGCGTTCAGGCTCCGCGGCATCAAAGCCGATAGGGAGATCCGGAGAAAATTAAGGCACGTGCTTGGATTGTGTTTCTTCGAGGAGTTTTCCTCGAGATACGTGAAGTTCATGGAAGAATTTGAAAAGCGTGTAGAAACGTAATCGTAAGGTGATTTGAATGGGAAACAGCCTTTTGCTTTGGGCAAAAGCCTTGGGAAAAGCTGCTTTCTAGAAAAAGAGGGTGGTTTGAATGGGTAAAACTTACATTGACACGGTCAAATACTTGATTAAAGCAAGGTTTGAGGTAGACGGGCTTGTGGAAAAGCCAGACATAGTGGGAGCCATCTTTGGTCAGACGGAGGGGCTTCTTGGAGACGAGCTGGATTTGCGGGAATTGCAGAAGAACGGACGCATAGGCAGGATTGAAGTGGATGCGCAGATGAGGTCCGGAAAAAGCTTTGGAACAGTCCTCATCCCCTCTTCGCTGGACATGGTCGAAACATCCATTCTAGCTGCTTCGCTTGAGGTGGTTGACAGAGTGGGACCGTGCGAGGCGAGAATAGGAGTAGAGAGAATAGAAGACAGCAGAAACCTGAAGAGGAAGCAAGTGCTGGACAGAGCGAAGAACCTGTTGAAGACACTGCTTGTGGAAGAGATTCCTGAGAGCAAGGAGCTTTCCGAGTTGGTTAGGGAGGATGTAAAGGTTGCGGACATCTGCACCCACGGAGAGGACAAGCTCCCCTGTGGCCCAGGCATAGCAAACTCTGATATGATTATCCTCGTTGAAGGACGCGCAGATGTGATCAATCTCTTGAGGAACAACATCAAGAACGTGATCGCAGTCGGTGGTGCGAATGTTGGGAGGACAATAGCCAACTTGTGCAGGGAAAAAGAAGTAACTGTGTTTTTTGACGGAGACCGTGGTGGGGATATCATCCTAAAGGAGCTCATGAATGCGACGGACATCGATTACGTTGCGAGAGCGCCACCTGGAAAGGAAGTAGAAGAGCTGACTCGGAAAGAGTTGATCAAGTGCCTTAGGCGGAGGGTTCCCATCGAGCAGATTGAGGTAGAGTTGGCTGATGAAAGACGCAACCACAGGCGGCCATTTGAAAGAAGGAACGGCTTTAGGAACGGCGGGTTCAGGCAACAGGAAGCATTGCCGATAGGCTACAGACAAGAATATGCTGTAGAAGACACTCTAAAGGAACAGGAAACGAAGGAAGCGGTTGTTATTGAAAAAGAGTCCTTACCTGAGCCTGTTGCGGAAGTGTTTGAGGAAGACCCCCAGAAAGTGGAGTCACTCAAGGCAATGCTCAAGGAGCTTGAGGGCTCGTTGAAGGCGCGACTGGTGGATGCAAATTTCAACTCTTTGGCGGAAATACCGATAAGGGATTTGATGAAAACCATCAACGAAACCGAGGGCGTGGAAGGAATTGTCCTAGACGGCATCGTCACCCAAAGACTAGTTGAGCTTGCGGAAGAAAAAGGAGCAAATTACGTAGTGGGCATTCGCGCAGTAAACATCACTCACCGCCCACAAGGCATGAGAATAATTATTGCAGAATAATCCACCTTCCTACTAATTTTTTCTCCCCTTCTTTTTATTGGCGTGCTCCATTAATACCTTTTTTGCAGTTTATGTGCAAAGCTTTGAAAACAATTATATTGCTTGCATGCATACGTTCTTGGGGGCTGAATGGACTCATCTTACGCTTTCTCGGAAATCAAGACGACCGCTGATGTTCTCATTCCAAAGGATCCGATAGAGCACATCATCGGCCAAGACAATGCAGTGAAGATTGCAAAGATTGCGGCAATGCAGCGAAGGAACTTGTTGCTTGTCGGTCCCCCCGGAACAGGCAAGAGCATGATTGCGCAAGCGATTGCCTTTCACTTGCCCAAGCCCACTCAAGAGGTCTCTGTCTTACACAACCCTGAGAGTCCAGAAAAGCCCATCGTGGAAGTTAGGGACGTAAAAGACATAGAGAAGGAAAAAAGATTGATGAAAGAATTGAGTGGACGACTTGTTGGGCCGCTAGATGTTCCGGCATTCGTTGCTGAAAAGCTTGGATTCAGGTGCAGACGTTGTGGTAGGCTCAGCAAATCATCTGAAGATTTTTGTCCCAACTGCGGCTTCGACAAATTCAAGAAAAGCCAGCCCGTTTGGGAAATCATTGAAGGTGAGAAGAGACAGACGAGGGTTCACACCACCCGCCAAGGAGAAGATGGAAGAGAAGAAATCATTGTCTACGAGAAGGCAGGCGAGCAGATACGAATTCTAGACGAAAAAACGCTTCAGCAGATAGACCAGTTCAAGAGAAAAAGGCCCCGCAAGGTAATTGTTCCCTTGAAAAGAAAGAACTTCGCGGTTGCAACTGGTGCAAGCGAAACCGAGCTCTTGGGAGACGTACGCCATGACCCATATGGCGGGCATGCCCAGATAGGTGTGTTGCCCTACCAAAGAGTGATTCCAGGCGGGATTCATGAAGCGCACGAGGGAGTGTTATTCATTGATGAAATCAGTTCATTGAGCGGCATCCAACGTTTTCTGCTTACCGCAATGCAAGAGAAAAAATATCCCATCATTGGAAGAAACCCCCAGAGCTCTGGGGCTAGTGTGCGAGTTGATGATGTTCCCTGCGATTTCGTCCTCGTTGCGGCAAGCAACATAAATGACTTACCGAGTATTCTCCCACCGCTTCGCTCTAGAATCGTAGGCAATGGCTATGAAGTCCTATTGAACACGGTGATGCCCTACACTGAAGAGAATAGACTGAAGTATATTCAATTCATTGCGCAGGAGATAAAGAAAGACGGTCGAATCCCGCATGCGTTGATGGATGCGGTTGAAGAAATACTGGAGGAAGCGAAGCGCAGGGCAGCCAAGATAGACAACGAAAGCAATGCGTTGACCCTGAGGTTCAGGGAAATCAGTGGCATAATCCGGCTCGCAGGGGATACTGCGGTCTCAAATGGAGCCGAATTCATTGAAACTGATTTCGTTAAAACCGCGATTGAGAGGGGAAGGAATATAGAAGAGCAGTTGAAGGAAAAATACGGTTCGCTGTGGAAAGCGGGCTGGAGCGACAGCGCGAAAAGCGACAGAGTGGACCCCAAGGGAATAACCTGAAGTCTAAATATTTGATTTTGGCTGAATTAAAACGAATCGATTTGCTGGATTGATGTTTGGTGTTTATAGTTTCTGCGGATTCCCATGACTTATGGATGAATTAAAATGAATTGATTTGCTTGGTGGATGATTGAGAAAGGAGTTATGGTACTTGTAATCCTGATAACTTGAACGAGGCGGGGGGATTGAATGGTTAGACTCTTTAGGCCGATTTCTAGAGAAACTGTTAGGCGTGCCTACTCTACGGGAATCCGGCGCGGCATCGCGCTAGGTAGTGCAGCTGGTTTCATAGGAGGTGCTCTCGTAAGTGGGTTGTCGATCAACGCAGTGAATGTTGCCTCAAGAAATCACGAAATAAGACAAGTTGCAACCCAAGTAGAGCATCTTTCTGGAATCAAGCTAAAGCACGCAGCCGATTGGGGAATCATTAAATCCGTTTATAAATTCAGCGATGCTGAAGTGCGAGCGTTGAATTCCATCTCCGGTGGGCTGCCGCCTTACCGCGTGATAAAAACCCTTGCCTATCATCCGACTGACGAGTACCACCTTACTGAGTTGTATAACTTGAAAAGAAGCGCTGGGCAACAGAAAAATTTGGCTGAGGCTCAGAGAGTGCAGCGCATTATTGATTTACTGAGCAGTGTGAAGCAGCATCCACTTGGACCCAGAATTCATGAGAGAATATCAAGAACAAGGGGCCTCGACAGGATACGCGGCGTATTCGGTGACTGATTCTTTCTTTCTTACCACCAGAACTCCTTTCTCAGCACGTGGCTGCCGACTCCCTGAAGCGTTTCCCCATTTAAAATGCCCTTGCCTCCCCCTATCTTCGCTCGTTTGAATGCCTTCTTGAAATGTGAGGCCACTCCGAACCTCATGGGTTCATGTTTCATCTGTCCGACTAGTTCTCTTGCATTACACAAAATCCTTTTCTCTTCTATCGCAACCCTGGCACCCTCCAGCCATGGGCCCCGAATTACCCTCTTGTGGGCTTTGAGGAATCTCTTGACCGCCTCTGGGTCGCTTACCGGTGGCCCGATCAGCTTTTTTGTTGGCGGAAGCTCGCCCCCCTCTAGCTCAACGAGTATGAACGCATGCTTTTCAGTGACGAAGTACGAATATTCAAAGACTTTGAATTCGTTTAGCTCGAATTGCCTGGCAACTACTCCCGCTGTTTTCCTTAATTGTGGGAACAGAATGTCCTCTATCACATCGGGCTTTGTGATCTCCATTAAGAGAAAGTAATGGTTTTTTTCTGCCATGGCCGACAACACCGCCTCTTTTTTTATCGGTTCTTTTTTTCTGAAAAAGAATTTTTCTGAAGGCTTTTCAAGGAATGCCCTGCACAAGGAAATGAATTTAGCAGCGTTGCATTCGCAGACTGCTGCAGTGGTATTCCTGTTTTTATCTATCACGTCGATCAGGATGAGGGGTGCGTTCCCGAATTTCTCTAGGACCTTTCCACGAGGCCAGTCCTCGTAAACTCCTTCAATATCAATGACTTCAGGTGGCTTCCATTCAGCAGCATTTTCTACAACCCCTTGGAAACTCCGGTAGTTTAGCATGAGGTATTCGCACACAAGACCAGAGAATCCTTCAACTTCAGCTTCTGCTCCGTAGATGTCAGCGTTTTTCAGGAACTGCTTGAGCACTCGTACGTCCCTTCTCTGTTCCTCAGTAAGATGTTTTTGGAGATAGTCCATGTGAAGTGGTGAGCGATCTACTGCGCTCCTTATTTCCTCATGAGGCTCTATCTGGAAACAGGGAATGACCTCCACCTTGAATTTGTTTATGCGCGCTTGGAGATAGGGATGCTCCGCATAGCGCAGAATCCAGTTCGCACGAATTGCTTTTTTCGTAGCATTAAATGTTTTCTTAATTATCTCAACCCTAGGAAAGTTCTTTGGGTATGCGACGAACAAGTCAATGTCCCTGTCTCCCTTTAAACCAGTGTCCCTGGCAGCTGAGCCCACGAAGTTTATTCTGACGCCTTCCCCGAGTTTTGCCGCCAGCCTTCTAATAAGGTTGCTTGCGAAATCTTTTTCCTCAACTTCCTCTTTCTGTGAGGGCGTTACCCTGGAGGATACTCTCTTAACCAATTCTTCTATTGCCCTCCTTTTTTCTTCCCCTGCTTTTTCTAACAGGCTTTCGCCAGACACTTTAGCTTCAACTAAAGCCTCTCTCCTCCTTTCTTCTTCCCTTTCTTTCAAGGGGGTTGTGGCTGGCATCTCTTTCTCTGGCGCTTTCTTCTTTTCATCCGCATTTTTAATTAGTTTTTTTCTAGATGGTCTCTTGACCTTAACTGCCTTTTTGTTTCTTTTTTTCAGAGAGGCTGCCTTAGCGCCTCGTCCTCCTTTGTTTCTTTTTTTATTCATGTTCTAATAACTCTTTCCCTAATTAAAAACACTCCGCTTCCCCACAACAGTTTTCAGCAAAGTTACTACTCACGAGTTTATAAATAAGTGAAAGATATAAATTCTCGTAGGCCCCTACTCATTCATGAGAAACCATACCAATAGTAATTCAACACGACTGCCGGTTACGCCTTCGTTGCAGAGCCTGTTGGAAGACGATCTTATAGAAGAGATTATGATCAATGGATTCGGCGGAGTCTTCGTCTTCCATCGCCAGAATGGAATGATGAAAACCGGGGTTTCGCCCAGCGACAGCGAGCTTGAAAAACTTTCTTCCTTTCTTCTCGGAAACAAGAAAAGCCATGGCATCGCGGATGTTCGCCTCGAAGACGGGAGCAGGGCAAACATAATCCTTTCCTCAACAGGGGAACCAAGCATAACCATAAGAAAGTTCAGGAAAAAACCGTTTTCCATACGTGATTTGGTGGCTGAGGGGACTCTGAGTTCAGACCTGGCTGCTTTTCTTTGGGTATGCACCGATGGTTTTGGGTTGTTCCCAGCCAACATCGTCATTGCAGGCGGCACAGCTGCCGGAAAAACCACTACCCTCAACGCCCTCTCTTCATTCATTCCAGCTTCCCAGCGGATAATAACCCTTGAGGACGTTCGTGAATTGAACCTTTGGCACGAGAACTGGGTTAAGCTTGAGACAGACGACAAAAGGGACTTGAGTATGCTCGTAAAGAATTCGTTGAGGATGAGACCAGACAGAATTATACTAGGCGATGTAAGAGGTGAGGATGCGAAATATCTTTTTACTGCCATGAATACCGGGCACAGGGGTTGCTTCGCAACCCTGCACGCAAACAGCGACCGCGAGACCATACTGCGCTTGGAGGGTGCCCCAATGAATGTCCCGCGTTCCCTCATTCCCTTGATTGATCTCATAATCGTGCAGCACAGGGTCTTCTACAAGCGCAGCGGTAGGCTGAAGAGAAGGATAACCCAGGTGAGCGAAGTTTCCAGCATAGAAGAGAATGTGATTGCGTTGAACGAGCTCTATAAATGGATTCCCGGAGAAGACCGCATAATCAGAACTCCGCTTATTAGCGCCTTCAAGGAACGGCTTTCTTCTGCATCTGGCGTAAGCATACCCGATATAAACAAGGAGATTGAGAAACGAAGGAATGTGCTCAATGCCGCTCTTGCAGAACAACAAGGCATCATAAGCGCTTCTTAGCTAAGCACTTGAGGCAACGTGAAAAAGGAATGCCCTGCACAAGGAAATATTGGTTACTCGAGCATGACCTCTGCAACATCCTCGTAAATCGGTCCTTTTGGCGTGAGCAGGCTCTTCTTTAAGACAAACCTGTTTGCTCTCGTGACGCCAAAGGACTTTTGCGCATACCTTCCAGCGAGGTTCTTCAGTTCTTCAACATTCCTTCTTCCCGTTATTCTTGCGATGGTTACATGCGGGAAAAACTCCTTGTCTTCAACATAGTTTATTCGCTCCGCAATTGTCTTCTGAAGTCTACTGAGTTCAGCGTTTTCGGCTCCAACCCAGAAAACCCTTACGAAGCTGGGGTTGGGGAAGAAACCAGTCCCCTTGACCTCAAAATCGAATTTTCCAAATCTTACTTCTTTTAGTTTTTCAACAATCATTGTTGCCTCTGTTTCATCCAGCTCACCAAGAAACGCAAGCGTCACATGCAACTGCTCTCTTTTCACAGTGGTCGCATCCAAATCAAGCTTTTTGACTTCTTGAATGAGTTTCTCCAACTCGTTTTTTGTTTCTTCACTCAACTCCACTGCCACGAAACACCTCATGAAATCCCTTTAATCATTTAACGCCGCTTCCCAAGGAATAATATAACAGCTCCTTTATTAAAATTTGATTTAAAGCGTGAGGCATCTTTACTCGGAGTTTGTGTCAGCTCGTAAAATTGTGGTTTCAGGAAGCCATTCAAAAGCCAGAAAAAACTTGTTTTGGACTTTATAGCGGTCCTCGAAAGTTTTGCGGCTGAAAAAATTTGGCTTGCAAGACCTGACTTTCAGCAAAAAGCCTTTTGACAGACGTAAAAACAAGCCGTCCCCAATATTTGAATTGCAGAAGAGTAGTCGAAAGACTTACATTATTTATGTGGAGTGCTGTAAGAGAAGGATTTTTTAAATTCATTATTTTACTTCTATTAGTGGTATCATGAAGACGAGCTTGCTCATGGGCTGGTTTGTTTGTTTCGCGCTTGTTGTCGGAGCCTCTTACGTCGTCATAACCTCTCCCATCGCAAAGGAAATCCCTTCAGGAGAAGTGATTGACGTTGATTTAGGGGTAGTGGGCCCTGGTCAGAAGATTGAGATTGTTGCCAAGAGAAGCACTGGTGAGAAAACGGAGTCAGGGCCAAATGAAGCGCTTTGGGACCAGCTTGTTGTTTTAGACAAGTCTCTTCCCATTGGCTGGAAGAATCAGTCAAGCCTGCTTTACGAGAATCCCTTGAAGGCCTTCGTGATCGTTTCAAAGGATTCGTTGGATGGTACTTACACCTTTTTTGTGAAAGCAGAGGATTACGGTGAAGGAATAAACCCCCTTCTATTCCGGGCGAAGGTCAGGGTATCAAGGAACTTGTTGGACTTGGATGTAGTGGAGAAAACCCTTACCGCAGGCGTTGGTCACCCTGCGACCTACACGATAAAGCTCAGGAACAAAGGGAATGCAAATGATGTCTTCGAGATTTCTGCCCAAGGCCTTCCAAAGGAGTGGAAGTCAGCTGAGTTCATCAAAAACGTTTTCATCCCCTACAACTCCGAGCAATCCGTTAGTTACGAGGTAATGGGCTTCGAGCGA